>PERF01000127.1 GCA_002928495.1 Methylobacter sp.
TTTTAACGCTTCGATACCGGCAAAATGCTCATCCAACGGCATAAACGCCGGCAGCAGCCCGGCAAAGGCGGGAACCGGCCGAATGGCCGCCAGCAGGTCTTCGGGATTTGCGTAGGCCGCTTGCAACTGCGCCACTTGCTCCGGTGGGCGCCGGTAAACGTTGTTGCGCCAAAAATCGTCCACGCAGGCTAGCTTGATACTATCGACTTCGCCGCTTAACTCGGCATCGAACAGCTGACCGCTTTCCAGCGCGAAATCTTTCAGCACGCGCTGGCAAAATCCGTGAATGGTATAAATCGCCGCCTGGTCGATATTGAGCAAAGCCTGATCCAGCCGGCTGCGGATTGTCTCCGGCATTAACGTCAGCCCGGCCAGCCAGGTTTTCAGCACAGGATCCCCGGCATCGGTTTTCCCGGCCAGCAGCTGCCGCGCTTGCGACAACCGCTGGCGGACACGTCCGCGCAACTCTTCGGTCGCGGCCTTAGTAAAAGTCACCACCAACAGGCTTTCTACCGGGAAACCTTGCTCCACCACAAAGCGCAGTACTAGCATGGCGATGGTAAACGTTTTGCCGGTGCCCGCACTGGCTTCGATCAGGTTGATGCCGGGTTGCAGCGGCGTTTGCGCGGGATTAAATCGGATGCTGGTCATGCCTTGAAGTGCTAAAGTGACCGTCAAAGCTTACCACGCAGCTCAAGTCCCGGCCAATCGGCTTATAACCCCAACTGGCTTAGGCTGGGATGGTCATCCGGGCGGCGCCCTAAAGGCCAGTGAAACAAACATTGCTCGGCTTTGATCGGCAAATCGTTAATACTGGCAAAACGTCGCTGCATCAGGCCGTGCTCGTTAAACTCCCAGTTCTCATTGCCGTAGCTGCGGTACCACTGGCCCGAATCGTCATGCCATTCGTAAGCAAAACGCACGGCGATGCGGTTGTCCAGCGTGGCCCACAATTCTTTAATCAACCGATAGTCCAGTTCCTTGGCCCACTTACGCTGCAAAAGCGCGTGCACTTGCGCGCGGCCAACCGGAAATTCAGCGCGGTTGCGCCATAACGTATCCTCAGTGTACACCTGCACCACGCGATCAGGATCGCGGCTGTTCCAGGCATCTTCGGCCATGCGGACTTTTTGCGCGGCAGTTTCGGGCGTAAACGGCGGTAATGGCGGTTTGGTTTCCATAAAGATCTCCTTTTGCAAATGAAGTGGACAATACTGTCTACATAAAAATACTAGCACTCGTGGACAGAGTTGTCTACAATTTTCCCATGCAGAAAAACCTCAACTCCCCCTACAAAGACCGCCCGGCCCGCGAACGCATTTTGCTGACCGCGCACGACTTATTCTACCGCGACGGCATCCGCGCCACCGGCATCGACAAACTCATCGCCGAATCGGGCGTAACCAAAGTGACTTTTTACCGACACTTTCCCAGTAAAAACGATTTAATCCGCGCCTTCCTGGACTACCGCCACCGGCTTTGGATGGACTGGTTTAACGATGCCCTGGTGCGCCACGGCGCCAAGCCCGGCGGCGGTTTGTCCGCTTTAGTGCCTACGCTTGAAGAGTGGTTTAACAATCCGGTTTTCCGGGGCTGTGCCTTTATTAACTCGGTGGCCGAATTAGGCGGCATCTCGCCGGAAGTAAAGGAAATTTCCAGCCGCCATAAGCTGGACATGGCCAATGTGATTGCCGGATTGCTGCCGGATTCCCCACAACGCCTGGCTTTAGCCAATGCCGCCGCCATGGCTGTCGATGGCGCCATTGTCAAAGCGCAGCTGGATAATCAAAATGAAAACCCTGCCACCACGGCTTTGGAAGGGCTGGCGCTATTGCTGCAAAATTTAACCGCAGTTAATTTGTGACCGGGGTCAATAAATTTATAAATCCTTGCTACCGGCGGGATTGAAGACTTTTACATCTGGGCTAACATTGAAATGTGATCAGACATTTTTGCCGATAGGAGCTTTTATTTATGAATTTAAACCTTGCCTTAGACCGCCACGCGCAATGGAAAACCAATTTGCGGGCTGCAATCTTCGCCCAAAGCACTGTAGATGAAGCAACGCTTTCTAAAGATGATTGCTGCGATCTGGGTAAATGGCTTTATGGTGAAGGTAAAGAGAAATTAAGCCATTTAACCGGTTTTACCGAAGCTGTCAGCAAGCATGCCGAGTTCCACCGGGAAGTTGGTAAAGTCGCCAGAGTAATCAACGACAAAAAATTTGCTGAAGCGGAAGCCATGCTTGGCACGGGAACTTCGTATGCCAATGCATCCAATGCCATTGGTGTCGCCATCATGCGTTTGAAAAAAGAAGCCAATCTGTAATTTACCAAGCTTGCCCTGGTTCATCGCACCAAGGGCAAGCGCACTTTCCGGCAAACGCAGTAGCCGCCGGCATATCCCTGCAAAACCTTCAATTTGAGAAAAGACTACCCAAACCAAGCTTTTTAGGGTATCTATCTAACTAATCCAAACCTTGCAGGATACCACCATGAAAGCAGATATCGGATTGATAGGGCTGGCTGTAATGGGCCAGAACTTGGCTTTGAACATCAATGACCACGGCTTTGGCATTGCGGTTTTTAACCGCAGCACCGATAAAGTCGATGCCTTTTTGCAAGGCCCAGCCAAAGATACCGGGATCATCGGCTGCCACAGCCTGCAGGAATTGGTCGATAGTCTTAAATCCCCGCGTATCGTCATGCTGATGGTTAAAGCCGGTGACGCCGTCGACCAGACCATCGCCCAACTGACGCCGCTGCTTGCCCCTGGCGACATCATCATTGACGGCGGCAACTCCTTGTTTACCGACACTGGCCGGCGCGTTGCGGAACTGGCGGACAAGCAACTGCTGTATATCGGCACCGGCATTTCCGGCGGCGAGGAAGGCGCCCGCCACGGCCCATCGATCATGCCCGGCGGCAGCCCGGCAGCCTGGCCTGCCGTAAAACCCATTCTGCAAGCCATCAGCGCGAAAGTCGACAACCAGCCCTGCTGCGAATGGGTGGGCGTTAGCGGTGCCGGCCATTACGTGAAAATGGTGCACAACGGCATTGAATACGGCGACATGCAATTGATCTGCGAAGCTTATCATTTATTATCCGAAGGGCTAGGGCTGACCAGCGCAGAATTGCACCAAGTATTCGCCCGCTGGAATGAAGGCGTGCTCAGCTCGTTTCTGATCCAGATTACCGCAGACATTCTGGCCTTTAAAGACAGCGACGGCGAGCCGTTACTCGATAAAATCCTGGATACCGCAGGCCAAAAAGGCACCGGCAAATGGACCGGCATTAATGCCTTGGAGCTGGGCGTGCCGCTGACTTTGATCGGCGAGTCGGTTTTTGCGCGCTGCCTGTCGGCGCAAAAAGACGAGCGCGTGGCCGCCGCCCAACGCTTGCCCAAGCGCCCGGCCCAAGCCTTTACCGGCGATAAAGCCGCGATGATTGACGCCGTTGGCAAGGCCTTGTACGCCGCCAAAATCATCTCTTACGCCCAAGGTTTCAGCCTGATGCGGGAAGCCTCCAAAGAATACGGCATGGCGCTAAACTACGGGGAAATCGCCTTGATGTGGCGCGGCGGCTGTATTATCCGCAGCCGGTTTTTAAACGACATCAAAGCCGCTTACGACAGCCGGCCGGATTTACCGAATCTGTTGCTGGCGGATTTTTTCATCAACGCCATGGCCGAGGCCGATGCCGGCTGGCGCAAATCGGTGATACTGGCTATTGAACTGGGCATCCCCACACCCGCCTTTGCCTCGGCGCTGGCTTACTACGACGGCTACCGCTCGCAGCGCCTGCCCGCCAATTTACTGCAAGCCCAGCGCGATTACTTCGGCGCTCACACTTACGAACGCCTGGACCAGCCGCGCGGCGAATTTTTCCACACCGACTGGACCGGGCACGGCGGCGCGGTGACGTCATCCACTTATACGGCTTAGCTGTTAACCGCCTCCCACGGCGGCACCAGCAGCTGTTGGCAGACCGCTTCAAAGCGCGCATCCAGCAATGCTTCGGGACTGTAGTTTTCAAGAAACAGGCGGCGCAGCTCCAGTTGATGAGGCTGGCTAAGCTCCGTTTCCAATTGCTTCACGGCCTGCTCTAGCGGTAAAACCTTGGCTCGCGCGCTTTGTTTCAGCTTTAAAGCCTGCTGTGCGTAGGCAAACGCCGGTTCGGTAAAAAACGCATCGGGCCGGCTTAAGCCTTCCCGGTAAATATCCAAAAATCCGACCAGATCATCTTTGCCACCGTGTTCCGGCCGCAACACCAGATCGGCATCGATACCGACCAGATAAGTGTTTTGCGGTTGAATACGGTTGATAATGACATGATGCAGCCAGGCAATCAGCCAATCCTTACCTTTTAAAGTGGCGAAGCGATAAAACAAGCTGCCGTTAGCATGTAAATGGCTTAATTTGCCGATCAGCCGGTAAGGCCCCACCAACAAATCCACGGCCTGCCCCGGCAGCGGCTCGCCCAGACCTTTGGCTTTAAGCCGGCCGGCAAAGTCTTTGATGCGGGCTTGCTGGCGGTTATATTCCAGCTCGCCACTGACGCCTTGCAGCCAACGGCCTTGTGCCTGCAATTTGGCTAACGATAGGTGTTTACCGGTTAATTCGCATTCCAGCCAATCCTGAAATACGCGGTAACTGTCTACCATGCTCAGATCGAACGGCTCGCGCTCCTCAACCTCGGCATCGACGCCCTGCATGCGCAAATCCAGCTGCCGTTGCATAAAATAGCGTTGCGGGTGACGGAAAAATTCGAACAGCTCGCCGACTTCAAGCACTGATGCGGTTTCCGGCCCAGCTTCGATACGGCCCTGCCACCAAGGTGTCGACGGCAAGAGCTGGACATCCCTTTGCCGCAAAGCCTCAGCTATCGCGCAATTAGCTTCAGAATAGCTAAACAACCCGGATTCCCCGCTAAAATAGCGTGCGCTAAACGCCTGCATGGGATGTTGGCTTACCAGCCTCGTGATCCCGTAGTGGTTTTCCAAAATCTCCAGCAACTCGTTAACCACCACCGACGGCGGAATCGGCTGGTTATGGCTTAAGGACTGGCCTTGGTAAAAAATCAACAACTGTTTGCGCGCCGACAGCAATACTTCCAGAAACTGGTAGCGGTCGTCGGCACGCCGGGAACGGTCGCCTTTACGATAATGCTGCGCCAAAAGATCAAACACCGGGCTGCGGTCAAGTTTAGGGAATTCGCCGTCGTTCAAGCCCAAGAGCGCGATCACTTTAAACGGAATCGAGCGCATAGGCAGCAAGGAGCAAAAAGTAAGCTGACCGCGCAAAAAGCCGGTGCTGGATTTGCGCTCGCTCACGCTGCTTTTAAGCCAGGCGATAATCACCGGCAACTCCACCTCGCCGCTATGCACGTCGGCCAAGGCGCCGCCCAGCTCGGCCAGCAACTCATTCAACTCTTGCAGGTCTGCCGCCGAGGCGGCAGCCAATAATTGCCCGGCATACTGATAAAGCTGGTCGGCCCAGGCCTTCAACGGCTTGCCCCGACGGCATTGGGCGCCGGCATTAAACAACAGTTGCATAAAATCCCACAGCCCGCCCAAGGCGTCCGCCGAACCACCTTCAATCGCGGCAAACGGCAGCACGCCGTCGGCGAAGTCTTCCTCTTCGCCAATGGCGACGCCCATCATCAAGCGCTCCAAAGCCATCTGCCAGGTATTGCCGCTTTCTTCCGGCAAGCCCAGCTCGCCGCGGTGTTCGGCGGATTGGCCCCAGCGCACTTGGGTAGCCATAAGCCAATGTTTAATCAGCTCAAGATCAGTTTCGCTCAACCCGAAACCGGGAAAAACCGTGTCGCGGGCCAACAGATCGAACACCACCAGCCAGCCGAAGCGGCTTTGGCAAACTTCCAAAAAATTGATGAAGGCATCCAGCGCCGGATTGCTTAAGCGCAGGCTACGGTCGGCGACGGCGTGCTGAATACCGTCGAACACCGCCGAAATATAGGGCGCATATTGCTCGATGTCGGGCGCCATCACCACAATCTCGCGCAATTGCAATCCGGGGTCTTGTTGCAGCGCATTGAGCAGCTGGTCTTTCAGCACCTCCACTTCACGCAATCTTGAATGGCAGGCGTGGATACCGATTGAACCGTCCGCCGCCAACGCTTGCCCGCCCGGCTTGTTGTTGAGAATATCGTTTTGCAGCTGCTCCAGATTGCTCAAGGCGTTGGCCGGATGCGCGCCGGCTTCGAAGCTATCGTATTCCAGCTCAAAGCGCGCCTGCTCCAGCAACAGCTCCTGAAACTCGCGGCCCTGCTGGCCCAACGCCGACAGCAAGGGATGGCCGCAATCGTCAGCCAGGGCTAAACGCTGCTTTTTACCCGGCAAATCCGCCCAATAAGTCTGCGCCGGATTGAGTAGAAAAAAATGTAATTGGCAGTGCCGCGACAAGCTTTGCAGAAAGCTTAAAAACACTGGCGGCATGGTGTTGACGCCAAATACACAGACGCGCTCCGGTAATTTGTCGGTGGCAGCTTGCTTATCGCCGGCGTTGAGTTGGTCTATAGCCTCTTGCCACAACGTTCCGCGGTGCGTGGCGCCCGCCTGCCGCAAAATCTTTTGCCACAATAAGCTCTGCCAATGCTCGGTACCGGTACCGTAAAGTTTCTTACCAGCCTGCCAGGCATCCAGCATATCCGGCCGCATAATCTGGTACTGGTCGAACAACTGCGCTAGCTGGCGAGCCAGTTGATAGCGCTTTAACGTCCGATTTCCGCCCGACAAATACCCCGCCAGCACGGCAAACGCCGGATCGTCCAACTCCCTCAGCAAGCTCTCGAAACGCCAAAGCATCACTTCCCGGTTGAACGCCTCGACATCAGGCTTGACGCCCAACTGCCCGCACAAGCGGTTAAAAAATGCACCCGGAAATAAAAACGCGTAATTACCCCACACGCCAAGCCTCTCCGCCAGCTGTTGCGACAACCAGCGCTCCATGCCCTGGCTTTGGATCAGGAAAAACTCTTTGGCAAACGGGGAAGGCAACGGTGCGGATTCAAGCACCGCCAGCAGATGTTCCAGCAGGTTTTCGGTTTTGTTGGAGCTATGAAGGATGAACATCAGGTGGTG
>PERF01000128.1 GCA_002928495.1 Methylobacter sp.
GGCAATTCTGGTGCCGCTGCCCAACGCAATCGACGACCACCAAACCGCCAACGCCCGCTTCTTAAGCGAAGCCGGTGCCGGCATGGTGATAATACAACAAGATTTAACCCCGCAAGTGCTGCTGGATCGTATCAACCAACTCATGACTCGGCTGGATGCCATGGCCAAGGCCGCCAGAGCCTGCGCCCGGCTGGATGCCACGGATTTGGTGGCAGCTGTTTGCGCACAGGAGGCAAAACCATGAATTCACCCAACAGCCAAGTACCCGCGCAAGCGCTGGGCAAAATCGACCATATCCATTTTGTTGGCATCGGCGGCACCGGCATGAGCGGAATTGCCGAAGTATTAAACAACCTGGGTTACCAGGTATCCGGTTCCGATATTAAAGACAGCGCGGTAACGCAACGTCTGGCCGATTTAGGCATGGTCATTACCATCGGCCATCGCGCGGAAAACGTCCGGTCGGCGGATGTTGTGGTGGTATCCAGTGCCATCGATCACAGTAATGTGGAAGTGGCCGAGGCGCATGCCAACCGGATTCCCATCATCCCGCGCGCGGAAATGCTGGCCGAACTCATGCGCTTCCGCTTCGGTATTGCCGTGGCCGGCACGCATGGCAAGACCACTACCACCAGCCTCACCGCCAGTATTCTGGCCGAAGGCGGTTTGGATCCCACCTTTGTGATCGGCGGCCGGTTAAACAGCGCCGGCTCAAATGCCCGCCTGGGTTTAGGCCATTATCTGGTGGCGGAAGCCGATGAAAGCGATGCCTCGTTTTTATATTTACAGCCCATGATCGCCGTGGTCACCAACATCGACCAGGATCACATGGGCACCTACGAAGGCAGTTACGAGCGCCTGAAGGCCACGTTTTTAGAATTTTTGCACCATTTGCCGTTTTACGGCCTGGCGGTGGTGTGCATGGACGACGAAGGCGTCAGGGAAATCCTGCCACACATTTCCAAACCGGTAAAAACCTACGGTGTAGCGGCCGAAGCCGATGTGCGGGCCATCGACATCAAGCAGCAAGGTATGCAAACCAGCTTCACTGTGCTGCGCTGGGGCCAACATCCGCCGCTGAGGGTCACCTTAAACCTGCCGGGCTGGCACAACATGCTCAATGCCATGGCGGCGATAACCATAGGCACCAGCCTGGAGCTGGACGACGCCGACATCGTCAGCAGTCTGGCGGCGTTTAAAGGGGTAGGCCGCAGGTTTCAGATATACGGCGACATCGTCTTAGCCAAAGGTTGTGTGACCCTGGTCGATGATTACGGCCACCACCCGCGCGAAATCGCCGCGACCTTGGAAGCGGCCCAGCAAGCCTGGCCCGAGCGCCGAAAAGTGGTGATTTTTCAGCCACACCGGTACACCCGCACTCGCGATTTGTTCGAAGACTTCGTCAAGGTGTTGTCGACAGTGGATGTATTGATACTGCTGGAAGTTTATTCGGCCGGCGAATCGGCTATTCCGGGTGCCGACGGCCGTGCGCTAAGCCGGGCCATCCGTATTCGCGGCCAAGTGGATCCGGTGTTTACCGAAGACTGGCAAGAGCTGCCGGAAATTTTGTCCGGCATCATGGAAAACGGCGACATCTTGTTAACCCTGGGGGCCGGTAATGTCGGCCAGATCGCCGCGCAACTCCCCGGCTTATTGGGCAACGTCCTGAGGGCGGCGAGCTGATGATCGCGGAAGCGCTAAAAGGCCGCCTGCTGGTCAACGAAAAACTCGCCAAATATACCAGTTGGCGTGTGGGCGGGGTGGCGGACCGGTTGTATTTGCCGGCGGGGCGTGAAGATTTACTAGCGTTTTTACAATCCTTGCCGGCTGCCGAACCGGTGTTCTGGCTGGGTTTGGGCAGCAACTTGTTGATCCGAGACGGCGGTATTCGCGGCACCGTGATCAATACCAAAGGCTGTTTGAAAGACATGTACCGGCGTGAAGATGGCGATGTTTATGTGGAAGCGGGTATGCCGTGTGCCAGAGTAGCAAGGTTTTGTAGCGATTTGGGCCTGGCCGGCGCCGAGTTTCTGGCTGGAATTCCCGGCACCATGGGGGGCGCCTTAAAAATGAATGCCGGTGCCTTCGGTGGCGAAACCTGGCCGATTGTGCGCGAGGTGGAGACGGTAGACCGTGATGGCGAGGTGACTGTGCGCAAGCCCGGCTCTTTCAAAATCGGTTACCGGAGTGTGCAAGGGCTGGGCGAGGCTTGGTTTTTGTCGGCCACGCTGGCGTTGACACCCGGAGATACCGAAGCAGGATTGCAGCAAATAAAAACCTTGCTGGACAAGCGGGCGCAAACTCAGCCGGTCAATCAGCCCAGTTGCGGCTCGGTGTTTAAAAATCCTGACGGCGATTTCGCCGCCCGGCTCATCGAGCAAAGCGGCTTAAAAGGCTACGCCATCGGCGGTGCGTGTGTTTCGGAAAAACACGCCAATTTTATCGTCAATACCGGTCAAGCCAGCGCCGCCGATATTGAAACCTTAATCAACCATGTGCGCGCAACGGTTAAGGAGTCGCAAGGCATTGAATTACAAACAGAGGTTTGCATGGTAGGAGAACCGGCATGACGGTTAACAGAATTGAGCGTCCGGAACAGTTCGGGCGGGTCGGCGTATTGATGGGCGGGGTGGCTGCCGAGCGGCCGGTGTCGCTGAAAAGCGGCATGGCGGTATATGAAGCGCTTAAACGCAAAGGCGTCGAAGCCGTGGCCGTGGACATTACCGGTAGCGTGATAGAGGCTTTGTCGGGTCAGCGCTTCGACCGGGTATTCAACATTATCCACGGCCGGGGTGGCGAAGACGGTGTGCTACAAGCGGTACTGGAAGTGCTGGGCATGCCTTACACCGGCAGCGGTATTCTGGCCTCGGCGCTGGGCATGGACAAATTACGCACCAAATTATGCTGGCGCGGCAGCGGTTTGGTAACGCCGAAATGGTTTTTGTTGCGCAGCCCGGAAGACATTCCAATGTGTATTGCGGAACTGGGCTTTCCGGTGATCGTCAAGCCGGCATTGGAAGGTTCCAGCATAGGCATGAGCAAGGCCGCCAATGCCGAACAACTGACGGCGGCTTATGCACTGGCGGCGCAGTATAACTGCGATGTGTATGCCGAAAGCTGGGTTTGTGGACAAGAATTTACTGTGGGGATTCTGGACGGTACGGCATTGCCGCCAATTCGACTGGAAACGCCCAACACATTTTACGATTACGAAGCCAAATATCTGGCCGACACCACGCAATACCATTGCCCATGCGGTTTACCGGAGGTTCAGGAAAACCTGCTTAAAACCGTTGCGGAAAAAGCCGCCGAGGTAGTCGGCGCACGCGGTTGGTCACGGGTGGACGTGTTTATGGATAACCAGGGGCAGTACCAGTTGATTGAAATCAATACCGTTCCGGGCATGACCGATCACAGCTTGGTGCCTATGGCGGCCAAGCAGATAGGTTTGGACTTTGACGATTTGGTGTGGCGCATTTTGGAAACCAGTTTCAGGTAGCGCGCGTGAAATTGGATAAATCGGCGGCGGGGGCATTGTTAATGGTGGCGGTAATAGGATTAGGTTGGCGTTATCAAGCGCAGCTGAAAACCGTGGATGCGGGGGTAGCCCCTATCCGGCACGTTAAAACCGGCGGCGATTTTGAAAATATCAGCCCCGAGGAAATTGAACAAACCGTAAGCCCTTGGGTAGTCAGCGGATTTTTTACCGCCGACATGCAGGCCATCCATAACGCGCTGGCCGAATTGCCTTGGGTGGAGCAGGTTGCCGTGAAACGGGTATGGCCGGATACCGTGCAAATAACCATCAAGGAAAAGAAAGCTTACGTGCGTTGGGGGCAAACCGGATTGTTAACCGAACAAGGTGAGTTGTTTGTACCGAAAAATGTGGACCAGTTTCAGGCGCTGCCCATGGTTATTGGGCCGGAAAGCCAGCATAAAAAACTGCTGGGAATTATGAACGGCATTGCCGCAACGTTGTCGGCCAAGTCCCTGGCGCTGGCCGAGTTTAAGGCGAATGACCGCTGGTCGTGGGCGATTAAATTAAACACCGGCATGGAAATCAAATTGGGCCGTAACGAACCCTTAAAAAAACTGGACAGGTTTTTGGCGACACTACCGCTTTTAGGGCGGCTGGTCGATGCAATCGCCATTGCCGATTTACGTTACACCAATGGGTATGCGGTTTCCTGGAAACCGGAAGCAGGCGAGATTGATTGGAATAAGCTGGTCAATCCGAATACAGAATCCAATGGGCACATAAAAAACCCCGCATAGGCAAAATAATGGCTAAGAAAAACGAACGAAATTTAATAGTCGGGCTGGACATAGGCACTTCAAAGGTGGCGGCAATCGTGGGTGAAATAAACCAGGAAGGCGGCATAGAAGTGATAGGTTTCGGCGCCACGGCATCCAGAGGCTTGAAAAAAGGCGTGGTGGTCAACCTGGAATCCACCGTGCAATCGATTCAGCGCGCGGTGGAAGAAGCCGAACTGATGGCGGGCTGCCAGATCAAGTCGGTGTACGCCGGTATTGCCGGCAGCCATATCCGCAGTCTGAACTCGCACGGCATCGTCGCCATAAAAGACAAGGAAGTCACCCAGTACGACATCGACCGCGTGATCGATTCGGCGCGCGCGGTGGCGATTCCGGCCGACCAAAAAATTCTCCACATCCTGCCGCAGGAATATGTGATCGATTTGCAAGAAGGCATCAAAGAACCGATAGGTATGTCCGGCATCCGGCTGGAAGCCAAGGTGCACATGGTTACCGGCAGCGCCAGCGCCATGCAGAACATCATTAAATGCATACGCCGTTGCGGCCTGGAAGTTGACGACATCGTCTTGGAACAGCTGGCGTCTTGTAATTCAGTGCTTACCGAAGACGAAAAAGACCTGGGCGTGTGCCTGATCGATGTCGGTGGCGGCACCACCGACATCGCCATTTTCGTCGAAGGCGCCATCAAGCATACTGCGGTGATTCCCATTGCGGGCGATCAGGTCACCAACGATATCGCCGTGGCCTTGCGCACGCCGACGCTGAACGCCGAAGAAATCAAACGTAAATACGCTTGCGCGTTAACCCAGCTGGCCAGCACTGACGGTGTCATCGAAGTACCCAGCATCGGCGACCGCGCGCCGCGCAAAATTTCCATGCAAAACCTCGCGGAGATCATTGAGCCGCGTTACGAGGAACTCATGCTGCTGGTGCAGGCGGAATTGCGCCGCAGCGGATACGAGGAATTGATTGCCGCCGGTATCGTGTTAACCGGCGGCAGCTCAAAAGTGGCCGGGTTGGTAGAACTGGCTGAAGAAATATTTCACATGCCGGTGCGTTTGGGGATTGCCCAAAATGTCGCCGGTTTAGCGGAAGTAGTGAAAAATCCGGCGCATTCCACGGGCGTCGGTTTATTGATGTATGGCAGAGAACATCAAGGTTCGGACAAGGGCATGCACATAGACAGCAACAATGTGTTTGAAAGAATTAAAAACTGGTTTCAAGGTAATCTTTAATAAAATTTGGCTTAGATAGAGGGCGCGATCATGAAATACGAATTAATGGATATGTGTACAGAAACAGCGGTGATCAAGGTCATCGGCGTGGGCGGCGGTGGCGGCAATGCCGTGCACCATATGGCCGAGAGCCACATCGAAGGCGTTGAATTCGTTTGCGCCAACACCGATGCCCAAGCATTGAGAAAAATCAGCAAAGGAACCATTTTGCAATTGGGCGTAGAACTGACCAAAGGCTTGGGCGCGGGCACCGACCCTGAAGTCGGCCGTAAAGCCGCCGATGAAAATAAAGACCGCATCAAGGAAATCGTCAAAGGCGCGGACATGCTGTTTTTGACTGCGGGCATGGGCGGCGGCACCGGCACCGGCGCAATTCCGGTGATTGCCCAAATCGCCAAAGAAATGGGGATTTTGACGGTTGCCGTGGTAACCAAGCCGTTTGAATTCGAAGGTAAAAAGAAGCTGTCCGTGGCCGAAAAAGGCATCGCCGAACTGGAAAAATATGTCGATTCCCTAATTACCATCCCCAATCAGAAATTATTGCCGGTGCTGGGCGGCGACGTATCCTTGCTGAACGCCTTTAAAGCCGCCAACGGTGTATTGCTGGATGCCGTGCAAGGCATCACCCAATTGATCGTACACCCCGGTATGATCAACGTGGACTTCGCCGACGTCAGAACCGTGATGTCCGGCATGGGTGTGGCGATTATGGGCACCGGCTCGGCTACCGGCGACCAACGCGCACGCGAAGCGGCGGAAAAAGCCATCGCTTGCCCATTGCTGGAAGACATCAACCTGCAAGGCGCGCGCGGTATTTTGGTGAATATTACCGCCTCCGACATGGGCATTGCCGAATTCAACGAAGTCGGTAACATCGTTCATGCCTTCGCGTCCGAAGACGCCATCATCAAAATCGGCACCGCCATAGACCCGTCATTGGGCGATGAAATCAAAGTCACCGTGGTGGCCACCGGCATGGGCATGCAAGTGCATAACCGCGCCGCCACCGTTAAGCTGGTGCAACGCACGACGGCTGGTGAAGTCAATTACGGCGTGCTGGACAAGCCCACCGTCATCCGCCAAAGCAAGCCGGAAGGCCGCGACGCCCGCATGAGCGCGCAAGCTAAACACAATGCCGATATGGATTATTTGGATATTCCGGCGTTTTTACGGCGCCAGGCCGATTAACGCGGGATTTTGCCTAGCTGCGTTGGTTTATGCCAACGCAGCTAGGCCTTATGCCATGCCAAGCTAGAGAAAATAGGCTTTGCTGTAAGGATGGACATCATCCCGGCTGAGCAAAACCTCCGGCGCCAGCCATTGGTATTGCTTGTGCTGAACTTTAGGCGGGTCCAGCACAATCTCCCGGCCTAAACAAATTTCATGCGCCAGCACCACGTAGTGCGTGCCGAATTCGCCGTTATCGGTGAAATTGTTGTCATAAAAATGCTCATAAATCCCCAAAAACCCAAAATCGCCTCTACCCAGCTCTAAACCCAGCTCGTCCAAAGTTATACGCCTGAAGGCCTGATCCA
>PERF01000129.1 GCA_002928495.1 Methylobacter sp.
ATAAGTCATGCGATTTCTCTTTTGGCTAGCGTCTGCTCAACTTGCGCGCTGATTTTTTTTATAACATCTTGCTTAATTTCTATTTCGGCAAGGTGAATCGCAGTTCTAAAGGCCAGTTCATCCGCACCGCCATGGCTTTTAATAACCAGACCGCGCAAACCCAAGAAGCTCGCCCCGTTATATAATCTGGGGTCAATGCTGTCTTTAAACGATTTAAGCACAGGATAGGCAATCAAGCCGGTAAGCATAGTTAACCAATTTTTGTTAAACGCTTTTTTTAGGCCATACCCTATCATTTTTGCGGTGCCTTCGATTGATTTCAAGGCAATATTACCAACAAAGCCGTCGGCGACGATAAGATCGACTTTAATGTGCCCGGCATTAAGCGAGTCACCTTCGACATAGCCAATGTAATTTAATGAGGATTTTTCCAGCAATTTGGCGGCCGCTTTAACCTGTTCATTGCCTTTAACATCTTCCTCGCCGACATTGAGCAGCCCTACTTTCGGGCTTTCGATATTCTCTACGGCTTTGACCAATTCAGCACCCATGACCGCAAACTGAAATAAATGCTCGGCTGTGCAATCGACATTGGCTCCGAGATCAAGAGCATGGGTATGCCCGTAAATCGAAGGCAGGGTGGAAATAATTGCGGGGCGGTCGATGCCGGGTATCATTTTTAAAACGAATCGTGCTGTGGCCATCAATGCCCCGGTATTGCCGGCACTTACACAGGCGTCGGCTTTTCCGTCCCTAACCAGGTTGATCGCCACGCGCATGGACGAATCTTTTTTATTTTTTAAGGCTTTTGACGGTGATTCGTCCATTTCCACGCATTCGGAGGCGTGTTGAATGGATAATCGCCCGCCGTGTTCCGTTAGCGCTTGTCCCAGGGTGGACTTGATGATTGCCTCATCGCCCACCAAAATTACATGAAGCTCGGGATTTTCCTCAAGACATGTTAACGATGCGGGGATTGTGACTTCGGGCCCTCGGTCGCCGCCCATTGCATCAATTGAAATGGTTACACTCACGCTTGCGAATGACTCCGATATTCAGGACTATTTTTAAGACGCCGGATTAGAGAAAACCGGCATTTAAGCTGCTTGCCAAAGACAATTATTCATCATCACCTAAGGTAACTATTTTGCGGCCTTTGAAAAAACCGTCGGGGGTAACGTGGTGGCGTAAATGCGTTTCACCGGTAAGCGGGTCCTGCGACAATGCACGGCTAGTCAAGGCATCGTGAGAACGGCGTTGCCCCCTTCTAGAACGGGATACTTTACTCTTTTGTACAGCCATTATAATTCTCCAGAATTTTTTAATTTAGATAAAACAGAAAAAGGATTGGGCTTGGCTTGCTTGGCATCGGAGGACGCAGATTCGGATTTTCCAGCGGCATTGTGTTTAAGCAATAGTGAAAAACAGTCATGCTCATGCTTTGGAAAACCGGGAATATCCAGAAGAATTTCATCTTCCACCAAATTTTTTAGAGGCAGCTTCTCGCCCTCAAACAGTAATGGTTCAAAGTCTTCGGGAAGTTTATCGGCCAGATCAATTGAACTTAAAACACATAGTTTAACCGCTAATTCAACCGGCCAAACTATGGCATCTAAGCAATTTTGGCATTTAAGCTTTAAATCCGCCGAAATCTTACCGGTAATTTTAAAAAGACTGTCCTCTTTACCAAACTCCAGTTCTATGAAAATCGTGCCTTCGTCGGTATACAATGACTCTGCAAGACGCTGTAAATTTGAAACAGCAATTCGCCCCGAGATTAGGGCGCGTTTTTCTGCCAACGCGACGGGGTCAATATATTCAGGCAATCGATCTAACATAACTGCACAATGATATAGATAAATGTTTTTAGCGTCAAACAAACTCGGATTTTTTCCAGCTGATTGTTTTTAGCTTTGCTGCGATGAGCTAATATAGCGGATGGTTACAAAACAGGCGCTTTAGTGGCCGAGAATTGACGCCTTCAAGTAATGATGAAGCGCCCTTAGCTGCTGAAACCCAGATTAAGCTTGCGAAGACTATTTAAAGTAAAAAATAAAAGTTTAGATTTGTTTATCAAGCACATTGCTGCTTGATTGAAAATAGACGATTTGAGAGAGATCATCCCACTACTTTGCTTGATTTGATTTCAGCATTTGTTCGTTACTGTGGGATCGAATTATTCCGAACCCGCTATCAACTGTGGTGGTATAGCGATAATACTTGCTTGACGTAGTTTTGGGTTTCGGGATAAGGCGGGATTGTGTTGCCGTGCCGTATAACAGCATGTTCGCCGGCATTGTAGGCTGCTACTGCTAAATTCAAGTTTGAATTAAACATTGTTAGCAAATCTTTTAGATACCGCGTTCCGCCGTTGATGTTTTGATCCGGATCACGGCGGTCAATCACGCCGTATCGTTTTGCCGTATCCGGCATAAGCTGCATCAAACCCACCGCTCCAGCCGATGACACCGCCGCGGCATCGTAAGCCGATTCCGCCTGTATCACGGCGTGTAATAGTTTTTCGTCGACTTGATGTTCACTGGCGGCTTTTGCTACCAATTCGTGGTATTTTTGCTTATTGACACTGGCAAACGGCAAGGCCTTATCGTAATTTTTCGGGCGGGTTTTGATGATGCGTTTGTAAAGATTACTTTTGGGCTCATCGGTGTAATACACCCTCCCCTCTGAATCTATATATTTGTATACATCAGCCCACACAGGAACAGCGAAAAATAACGTTAATAATCCAATTAGCCGTAACATTTTTATTCCAATTGTTTCAACTTTAAGATTTAAATTATTCTCAAGTGTAGTTCCATTACCGGATTGTGCAATTGTGATCCGGCAGGTTATTTCGAATCGGATAAATAGTGATCTATATCTTCCTTGGAGAAGCCTATTTTTTTTGCCACTCTGTCAGCATGGCTGACGCGTGAAATTCCGTCAATTAACCGGTAAGTTGGCGCATCGTTACTGAATTCAACTTGTTTGGCGAGGCCGATACCTTCTTTAATGAACTGATCCACCAGCTGATGATTATGGGTGATTAACACGGTGCTGTTACCTTTACGGTAAAAGCCGTTCAATACATTGGCAGAGGATTCCATTTTTTCCTCAAACGTTGTGCCTTCCGACAGCTCATCCAACACGACCAGACTGTTTTCCGTGGTTGCCAAAAAAATGGCTTTGGTTCGTTTTAATTCAGTGCCAAAGCGGCCTTCGCCATCATCCAAGTGGCTGATGTCGGGAGCTTGATAAAAAATTTTATCGGCAATGCTTAAAACCGCTTTTTTAGCGGGGACATAACAGCCGATTTGCGCCAGCAGCTGGATTTGGGTCAGGGTTTTACAAAAAGCCGTTTTACCGCCGCTGTTAGGCCCGGTAACCAAGATCAGACGCTCGTTTTTAATGCTAAAATCGTTACCGACATAGTTGTCGCTTTGCTTGCCCAGAACCGGATTTTTAGCTGCCTCCAGCATAATTTCATGGCGTTGTGCTTGGATCAGCTCCGGCAAGACCGTTACGCTGCCGAAACTGTGCGAGAAATTTAAAAATGCCAATAATTCATCCAGCTTACCCAGAGCTTCCAGCGTCTCGGCGACTTCCGGCGATTCCTTAAATTGGTTTCGCAGCGGAATAATACAATTGTCGCGGTCGAAGCCCCCGATTATGGGGAAATATATCAGCAGTAAGGGTATGAAAAAAACGGAAGCAGTGGACAGTGATTGGGCGGAAACGCGGAAAAATGCTCCCGGAAATATCTGACCGATTCCCCAAATCGCAAAAATCACCAATGCAATCAGCAAGGGTTTAAACAGCCGCGGCTTGAATAGAATGGCCGGCATCCATGAGCCTTTGCGTTGTTCCTTGCTTTGGATGCCGTGTTCGGTGATGAAAACCGGGCCGCGCATCAGTGAATAGGCTTGACTATCCCCGAAAGCGCTAATTTTTTCAAACAAGGATCGGATGTAGGGAACTTCCGGCAGTTGCGCACTTTTTATCTGGTCAACCAAATTCAACATAAACCCGGTTCCGCGCTTATATTGCAGATAACCGAAACCTTCAATTTCGTGGTCTTCTCTCGCTGTACCAAACCAGCCCAGGAACTCGCCGTAAAGCAGCAGATAAAAAGTCTTTTCGAGTTCGGCTGCATTTTGGACGATATGTTCAACGCACTGGCGTAATTCGGAGTCTGTATTTAACGCCGCCACAGCGTTTTGCTTGGCTTTGATCGTGTCCGGATCGTCCAAAGGTTGAGCCAGCGAACGGTACAACACAGCTTGACCAACCAGCGTGGTCGCGTAATTGACGCTTTCAAACAGCGAGTCGACTTCAATGGTGTCAAAGGTCTTGGAGTCGATGACGCCCTCGCCTGTCTCAAGAGGACGACAGGATTTAATGTTCGGCCACCGGTTTTGCCAGCTTTGTAAAATGGTTTGCATCATAGCCTTGACTCGTGTCTGGTTGTAGGAGTGAATTACCGGTTTTTTTATATTTTTAAACCATGTTGGGCTAATACTTCAATGATGACTTCGGCATGGTCATGAGAATCATTGAGTGAGGGGATATAACGGTAACTTTTACCGCCGGCCTCAATGAATACGGATTTATTTTCAATCGCTATTTCCTCCAGGGTTTCAAGGCAGTCTACGGCAAATCCGGGACAAACAATATCAACCGATTCGATACCTTGCTTGGGTAATTGCGCCAGAACTTCAACACAATAGGGCTTAAGCCACTCAGCTTTGCCAAAACGCGACTGGAACACAATCCGCCACTGGTTTTCGCTCAAAGCCAAATTATCTGCAATTAATTTGGCAGTATTATGACATTGGTAAAAATAAGGGTCACCCCAATCGGTCAATTGCTTTGGCAGGCCATGGAAAGACATAATCAGTACTTGGCTTTGACCATGATCTTGCCAGCTGGCGCGAATACTATCGGCAACTGCCTGAATATAGCGGCTGTCACTGTGGTAATCGCCTATAAATTGGAAACTGGGAAGATGCCGCCATTGGTTGAAGGCCTCCACCATACTGTCATAGACCGAGGCCGTTGTCGTTGAGGAATACTGGGGATACAGCGGAACAATAAAAATTTGTTGGATGTTTTGCTCTTTAAATGCGAGTAAACGGCTCGCTAGGGAGGGTTTACCGTAACGCATCGCATAGTCAATGGTTAAATTTGGCGCACCGTTTAAACGCGTTTTCAATCGCTCGGTTAACTCACGGGTATTAACTACCAAAGGGGAGCCTTGGCTGGTCCAGATTTTTTGATAGGCCCGGGCGGATTTTTGGGGCCTGAACGGCAATATGAAAGCATGTAAAATCAGCCACCAAAGTGCGCGCGGCAAATTCACCACACGGGGATCGCCTAAAAACTCCGCAAGAAACCGGCGCACAGCCGGCACGGATGCTTCGGCTGGGGAGCCCAGATTGACCAACAGTATGCCTACCGAGCGATTCTCTTGCACTGGCATTAACTCCGGTTTATCAAATTTAAAAACTCGGAACGGGTACTGATTTCTTTACGGAAAACGCCGGTCATCACCGATGTGGTCATCACCGAGTTTTGCTTTTCGACACCCCGCATCATCATGCATAAATGTTTTGCTTCGATTACTACGGCGACCCCCCTGGCTCCCGTGGCGGTTTCGATGGCATCGGCAATCTGTTTGGTGAGTTTTTCCTGAATCTGCAAGCGTCTGGCGTACATATCGATCACCCTGGCGACTTTGGATAACCCTAAAACTTTGCCGCGCGGCAAGTAACCGACATGGCATTGGCCGATGAAAGGCAATAAATGGTGTTCGCAGAGGGAATACAACTCTATGTTTTTTACGATGACCATGTCTTCGGTATCGGCAGTAAAAATAGCATCGTTGAGTACGACATCCAGCGATTTGTCATAACCGTTTGTTAAAAACCTAAAGGCTTCAGCCGCCCGTTTGGGCGTATCGATGAGGCCTTCGCGGTTAATGTCTTCACCAATGTCTTGAATAATTTTGGAAAAAAACGATTCCATAAGCTTTATTAAATCCTAATCAAAAATAGCTGCCGAGTATAACCTAATGTAAAGTCAATTTTAATGCTTCCAGAATAACGCGCTCATTCGCTCCTGACAAATTGCCGTTTTCGCTCAAATGGCGACGCCATGCCCTCGCACCGGGTTGACCATGGAATAAGCCCAACACGTGACGGGTAATGCTGTGTAAACGGGTTCCCGACGCAAGCTGCCGCTGGATATAGGGGATAAGCTGTTCAATAATTTGATAACGTGACTTTGCATCGGTAGCGGCATTAAAAAAGCGCCGATCAATGTCTGCCAAAATATACGGGTTATGGTAAGCCTCCCTACCGACCATGACGCCGTCTACTTGAGACATAACCGAATCCGCATCTCCCCAGGTGGTAATGCCGCCGTTGAGAATGATGTTCAAACGTGGGAAATCTTGTTTTAATTGAAATACCTTATCGTATCGTAATGGTGGAATTTCCCGGTTTTGCTTTGGCGAGTAGCCGTTAAGCCAAGCTTTTCTGGCGTGGACAATAAAAGTGGAACATCCGGCTTGACTAACTAAGCGGACAAAATTAAACAATGCCCCGTAACTATCGTCGTGATCTATGCCAATCCGGCATTTAACGGTTACAGGCAAGGCTACCGCGGATTGCATGGCTGCGATACAGGCAGCGACTAACTCCGGCTCAGCCATTAAGCAGGCACCGAACCGCCCATTTTGCACCCGGTCGCTGGGACAACCCACATTCAAGTTGATCTCGTCATACCCCATGTCTTCACCGATTTTTGCACACAACGCAAGATCTCGCGGGTCACTACCACCCAGTTGAAGCGCCAGAGGATGTTCTTCGGGATTATATTGAAGTAAATGTCGGTGGTTACCGTGAATTAAGGCGCCGGTTGTTACCATTTCGGTATAAAGCACAACATGTTGCGACATAAGCCGATGAAAAAAACGGCAATGCCGATCAGT
>PERF01000130.1 GCA_002928495.1 Methylobacter sp.
TTGTTTGTTGGCAGACTATCAACCTATCTTGGTGTCCGATAAAACTTGACCACTGCACTTCTAACAAACCAGTAACCCTAGCTCTTTTCAAGCAATGTGTTAAATTAAGTCAAAACATCTACATATAAATAATCAGCAATTAAAAATTAGGTAAAAATGGAATATAGCAGCATAGTTACATTAACCAAAGATGGTTTCCGAATTCCAGAAAAATTATTACACCCAGTTGGAATATATGAAGGTGGACGTTGTTGGGGTAATTTAATAACAAACGTCGGTGCGATACTTGCTGATCATGAAGATAAATTATCTATAAAACCTCAGCCAAATAACGAAACACACATATTGCTCTCACCAATCCCTTTTAATTCATGGGGGTGTATGATACGAATTCAGGCAAGGCTTAAAGACAGGCATGGTACTTTAAAACAGTTACTGGAAGTTCTTAGTCCTAAAAAACGCTCAGAAGAAGCACATGACTTAAAATTAAACATTATTACAATAACAGAAAGCTCATCGGGCTATTATAATGGTAGAGCTCATATTCTTGCAGAGTTGTATGACCAAAGGAAAAACGCAAAAGAAATACAAAAAATGAGATGTCAAAAATCTTATGAAGATGAAGCTCAATTTAAACTAAGTCTCAAAGAAAAGCTCGAAAAAACTTCAACATTTTCTCTTGATATTTTTACTAGCATTAGTGACATTATAGACTCCATTAAGAATTCAGATGAAGAAAATCATTTTCTATACTCACCGAAATATTCTGAGCAACTGCAAAATGGCAATGATACAATATCTAGCTATCTATGGAATGACACTGATATTCAGAAAAAACTGGAGACAATGAATCTTGATTCGGATAAAAAAAATTCAATATATGCAATAAGAGACAAATCAAAAGTAAGCAGTGTAAGCTGTGAATGGCTACATTCTCACGCATTATCCTATTTATATTCACTTACTGATCAACCATTCAGATTTGATTACAGTGTTTCTGAAGGGTTGTTAAAGCCCAGCAATTCTTATGATAATTGTATTTTTTCTATCTCTAGTGATCTGGATATAAACTTACCTTCAACATTTTTGGCAACATTTAATCCACATAGTAAATATATCAGGTTAGTGCCATTGGGATCCGGTTCAAATAAAAGTAAATTACTTAGAGTACGCTATAAGTATAAATGTGAAACAAAAGATGAGGACAAAGATATTTCTCAATCAGGGAGTCACGGATTGCTTCACCATCTTACCGATGGATTAGACAAAGCCACAAAAACCCAAAGATCAAGTAAAGACCAATTTACTTTTAACATTAAAAACATAACATCATTTTCAAAAAGATACTCTAGGCGATATGAAAGTGGAGTAATAGATATTTTAGGTATAGCTGAAAATTTTAATCGTTACTACGGGTTACATGAAATAAAGAATTTGGTCGTAGATAAAATAGGAACATTTAAAGCTGAAAAAAATGAAAATATCGACTTTGAAAAAGATTTGCAAGTTAGTATTTACAATCCATATAAGATATTTTTTTCTTGTAGAGAAGAAATAAAGAAAGACAAAGCGTTTAGCGAAGCTTGTAATAAGATTAAAGAAAAATATGGAATTTTAATTGAAGTGTCAGATGCAAATGCTGATATCGTTACAATCGATATTTTAAATAAATTCTCCTATGTAGATGCTCTGATTGTTATATTTTCAATTACAGATAAGGAACAATATGAATATATGCACGTGGCTGATAAAAGAAATTTTCATCCAAATTTAGGGTGGCTATTGTTTGAGTACGGTATTGGGATGGGGAGAAATATTCCTGTTGAACAATTAAGAGACTCTACAGTTGTGACTTCAGAACAATGGGGAGAATGGGTAAGAGTTTCAAAGGATTCTTCAGTGAATTATATTGATAGAAAAAACCCTGAAGATATGGAGCTAAAATTGGAAGAAGCCGTATTGTCCATAATAAGAAAGCTTGCTGGACATTCTACTTTGGTACGGGACTTGAGGGGAGCCATTAAATAATTTAATGTAAACTTCAAAAATCAATATAACCTTTAATACATGTAAAATAGACTTATTTTTAAATTGTTGAGACTGGTACTGTTGTACTGATTTAGCAATTGGATGAAGTTAAAATTTTTGACTAATATTTATTATCTTTCTAAAAAACCAAAATTTAAGATCAATGAATTAATACTTTGATTAGGAAATACTGTGCCAGCCATCTTCGTATTCATTGAAAATAGAAGTTAAAATATTTATTGCCATATCTTCATTTAATGAGGATGACATTACTTGAACTAGCTTAATAAGAACAATCTGATAGTATTTTTTTCCAATTATTATGATAGGTCTGTAGGCGTTATTGCTAATAAGTATTTACGTGAAACTAATTTTAAAATTCGACCCAATTTCCGCCATGAGATTTTGCACTTGTTCGAACAATTCCTCTTTTGACCAAGTGACGAAACGCCGCCAATGGTACTTCAGGTGTTTCCAGACGATCTCAATGGGGTTGAGTTCCGGACTGTACGGCGGCAAGTACATCAGAAACAACAGCGTCATCAGAAACAACGGCGTCAGAAACAACGGCGTCAGGTCTTGCAGTAAAGCATTTTACCCATTAACGTTGCTGGCAGCGCCAGCTGCAATGTCAATGCCGCCGCTACGTTGCCGGCATAGGGAATGCTGGTGTTGGCGTAAGTATTGAGGAAGCGGCTAATTGCAAAAGGTGAGCACAAGCATTAACCGTGGTTAACCTTAATCGTCGCCGATAAAGGCGTTATCGGATGCCCCCAAACAAAAATACACAAGGTTGGCATCAAAATCCGTTGGACATGCAAATTGGCTTTGGCCTAGTCATTCCCCGCTCCAATATCGTTCCGATTGCATTTCTTCCAGCCTGGAGGCGGTTCTTTCAAATTCCTGCGCGCCTTGGGTGCGGTTATACAGAGATTGTGGCGGGGTTTCCGCGCTGCAAATCAGTTTGGTTCTGTGCTCGTACAACACGTCTATCAGCTTGATAAAACGTTTGGCTTCGTTGCGGTTGGATGCATACAGCTTGGGAATATCGGCCAAGATAACGGTTTTGAATTGATAGGCTATGGTGATGTAGTCGGCGGTACCCAGGGGGTTGCCGCAGAGTTCTTGAAAGCTGGCAAGCAAGACGTTGCCTACGGCATTAAAAGTCAAGGTTCTGCCCAGTATTTGCAAGCTTAAAGGCTCAGTCCGGGTAGCGCCGGTTAGTTGTTGAAAACGTTGTTTGATAAATTCATCGGCTTGCTCGCCCAACGGATAAAAATAGGTTTTTGCCGTATCGGACCGGTTCAACCGGTAATCTTGGGCCGCGTTAAGCTCGATTATGTCGGCATGAGCTTGTAACAAGCCGATAAAAGGTAAAAATAATTCCCGTTGTAAGCCGCCTAAGTATAAATCGGATGGATGGATGTTGGAGGTGATGACGACGATAACGCCACGTTCGAATAATTTCCCAAATAACCGGCTTAGCAACATGGCATCGACTATGTCGGTAACTTGAAATTCGTCGAAACAAATCACTTCGCTTTTAGCTTTGATATGGTCTGCTAACTCACCAATGACGTCACCGCTGGTGTTGGCTTGGGCTTGCTTGATAAAACTGTGCGCTTCTTGCATGAAGGCATGAAAATGCACCCTGCGCTTTGGCACAAGACAGGCTTGGTAGAACAAGCCCAGCAGCAAGGATTTACCCCGCCCGACCTTACCGTGCAAATATAAACTTTTAGGCTTGGCTTGCGGCGCCGATAACCATTTTTGCCATACCGGCTTGGTTTGATATAGCAGCCGCGCTGCCAGCACATCCAATAATGCTTGCAGTTTTTGTGCTGCTTTTATCTGCTCGGGATCTGTCTGAAAGTGCGCATCGCTGGTTAAGGCGAAATAGCGGCTTAGCAGTTGGCCAGAGCTTGCGGGCGGTGTGTCTGTCATTTGCCTTGGCCGGTTGTTGCTTGGTTTGGGTTGGCCAAGGCTCGATGAGCGCTTGGCCTTGATTCATCAGGCCTCCATAGTAATTTTCTCGGCCTGGTTTTGATAGCTGCTCATTTGGTCGAAATTTAAGTACCGATAGGTATCCGCCGCCGTACTGTTTATTTGATTGGCGTATTGCATGTACTCTTCGTGCGTTGGTATTTTGCCTAAAATAGAGCATACCGCCGCCAGTTCCGCCGAAGCTAAGAATACATTGGCGCCATTTCCTAAACGGTTGGGGAAATTGCGAGTGGACGTGGACACCACGGTGGCGTTTTCTTTGACGCGCGCCTGATTGCCCATGCACAGCGAACATCCCGGCATTTCCATGCGGGCACCGGATTTGCCGAAGGTCGCGTAGTAGCCCTCTTCGGTGAGCTGGTTTTGGTCCATTTTAGTGGGCGGTGCCACCCATAACCGCGTCGGCAACTGGCCTGGCAGTTTTTCCAGCAGTTTGCCGGCGGCCCTGAAATGGCCGATATTGGTCATGCACGAACCTAAAAACACTTCATCAATTACCGTACCGGCCACGGCCGACAGCGGCTTGATATCGTCGGGATCGTTCGGGCAAGCCAATAGCGGCTCTTTGATTTGATCCATGTCGATTTCGATGACTTCAAAATATTCCGCGTCCGGGTCCGGCGCCAGCAATACCGGGTTTTCCAGCCAAGCTTCCATGGCTTTGATGCGGCGTTCTATGGTGCGCGCATCGCCGTAGCCTTCGGCTATCATCCATTTCAGCAAGGTGATATTAGAATTGAGGTATTCCCGAATCGGCGCTTCGTTCAAGCGGATGGTGCAGCCGCCGGCGGAACGTTCGGCGGAAGCATCGGACAGTTCGAACGCCTGCTCGACTTTTAAATCCGGCAAGCCTTCAATTTCCAGAATGCGTCCGGAAAAGACGTTCTTTTTGCCTTTTTTCTCTACCGTCAACAACCCGCTCTGGATAGCAGCATACGGAATGGCATTGACCAGATCACGCAAGGTAATCCCCGGCTGCATGCTGCCTTTAAAGCGCACCAAAACGGATTCCGGCATATCCAGCGGCATCACCCCGGTCGCGGCAGCAAACGCCACCAAACCGGAGCCGGCCGGAAATGAGATGCCGATAGGGAAACGGGTATGCGAATCGCCGCCGGTGCCGACGGTGTCCGGCAGCAACATGCGATTAAGCCAGGAGTGGATAATGCCATCGCCGGGCCGAAGGGAAACCCCGCCCCGGTTCATGATGAAATCCGGCAAGCTATGCTGCATGGTAATATCGACGGGCTTTGGGTAAGCTGCAGTATGGCAGAACGACTGCATCACCAAATCGGCCGAAAAACCCAGGCACGCCAAATCTTTAAGTTCATCGCGCGTCATTGGCCCGGTGGTGTCTTGCGAGCCGACTGTGGTCATGTGCGGTTCGCAATACGCGCCGGGACGCACGCCCGCCACGCCGCAAGCCTGACCGACCATTTTTTGCGCCAAGGTATAGCCTTTGCCGGAATCGGCCACATCCTGAGGCCGGCGGAAGACGGTAGAAGGCGGCAAGCCTAGCGCTTTTCTGGCACGGTCGGTTAATCCCCGGCCGATGATCAGCGGTATCCGCCCACCCGCGCGCACTTCATCCAAAATAATCTCGGTTTTCAGGCTGAACTGACAGATTTCTTCCTCTGTGCCATGGCGTTTGACCACACCTTGATATGCGTATATGTCGATCACATCGCCCATGTTCATGCCGGTGACGTCACATTCAAACGGTAAGGCGCCGGAGTCTTCCATGGTGTTAAAAAAAATCGGGGCAATCTTGCCACCTATGCAGACGCCGCCTTCGCGTTTATTAGGGATATAGGAAATATCCCGGCCTATGTACCACAGCACGGAATTGGTCGCCGATTTACGCGAAGAGCCGGTACCGACGACATCGCCCACATAGGCCACCGGAAAACCTTTGGCTTTAAGCGCGGTGATTTGCTGCTCGGCATCGGTAATGCCTTCGCGCGGCATTTTCAGCATGGCTTTGGCATGCAGAGGGATGTCGGGGCGCGACCAGGCATCCGGGGCGGGTGATAAATCGTCGGTATTAGTCTCGCCGGTGACTTTAAACACGGTAACCGTCAATTTTTCCGGCAGCACCGGTTTACTGGTAAACCACTCGGCTTCCGCCCAGGATTTAAGGACTTGTTCGGCAAGCGCATTGCCCTGGTCGGCTTTGGCTTTAATATCAAAAAAAGCGTCGAACACCAGCAAGGTATGCGATAACCCCTGGGCGGCTATCGGTGCCAGGGTTGGGTTATCCAGCAAATCGATCAGCGGCGCGATATTATAGCCGCCAAGCATGCTGCCCAAAAGCTCAGTAGCACGGGCGGCATCCAGAATCGGCGAATGCGCTTCGCCCTTGGCGATAGCCGCTAAAAATCCGGCTTTAACGTAGGCTGCTTCATCCACGCCCGCAGGCACACGATTGGCGAGCAAATCAAGGATAAAATCGGCTTCACCGGCTGGGGGTTGTTTAATCAGCTCTACCAGCGCCGCCACTTGTTCCGCCGTTAGCGGCTTGGGCACAACACCTTCGGCGGCGCGTTCTTCTACATGTATCCGGTATTGTTCTAACATAACGAATTCCTTCATTTGAGAATTCAAAAATTAAGCACTTTGCAGGGCGAGCGACGATGGCATCACCCATTTCCACGGTGCCTGCTTTGGCATCGGGGTTTAAGTCCGGAGTGACTTGTTTGCCCTCACTAACCACTTTTTCAACCGCGGATTGAATGCGTTCAGCGGCTTCGGTTTCGCCTAAATGATGCAGCATCATGACACCGGCCATAATCACGGCGGTTGGATTGGCGATATTTTTACCGGTAATATCGGGTGCACTGCCGTGTACGGCTTCAAACAATGCAGCATCGTTGCCGATGTTGGCGCCGGGTATTAAGCCCAGGCCACCCACCAGACCTGCGGTCAGATCCGATAA
>PERF01000131.1 GCA_002928495.1 Methylobacter sp.
CGCCTTGAGCGCCGCAGGTGACAATCAACCCGTCCAGTTCGAAGCGTTGCTGGAAGTCCAGCATGGCCTGTTCCGGGGAATCCGCTGCGAACCCCAGTTCGGCTAATTCGGCGGCATTGAGTTTGACCCAGGCGGCGTCTTGCAACAAGCCGATTAAGCCGTCTTGTTGCCACCAAGGCGCGCGCAAATTGACATCGACGAAAATTTTACCGTGGTGGCAGGCTTTATAGGCAGCCAAAGCGGCTGCCGAGACCGGGTGTCTTACCGCCAGCGAGCCGTGGTAGAACACGCCTTGGCTATGGGGGCTGCCGGGGGCGGGCGGCTGGATAAAATCATAGGCGCAATTTTCGACAATATCATAGCTGGGTTCGCCGTTATGGAGTTGAACTTGGACCTTGCCGGTGGGGCGCTGGGTATCGGTTTGCAAGTCGTTAAGACACATTCCCCAGTCCTGCATCTTGGCGGCGATGCTTCGCCCCGGCGCATCGTTACCGATACGGCTGATAAAGTCGGGCGCGAGTCCGAATGCTTGCAGATGCCAGGCCACGTTAAACGGCGCGCCGCCCAAAACCTGCCGGCCGTCAGGGAAGCAATCAAACAGGACTTCGCCGAAAATATGGATGGGTGAATCGATGTTCATAAGGGTTAAGTCAACCAGGTCAATATTTCAGGGTGAAAATGGGCAACGCCTTCCAGAATACCGGCGCTGTAATTGCCGTTCATGCCCATAAAGCCGCCTTGGGCCAGATAAAATGCGTGTTCGGTATGGTGCTCGCGGGCCGAATCGAGCGCTTGCGTGATAACCTCAGGCGCCGCATTGGCAACCAAAACCGAGGCAATGGCGCTGGCGATAACCGGTAGATCGTTGCCGCTATCGCCGGCGAATACGGTGGCGCCAAGGCTGAATCCCTGCTGCTGCATTAAAAACTCAATGGCGTGCAACTTATTGGCGCGAGCGGGTAAAATGTCCAGCAAACCTATATCAGCCGTCTCGTCAACGCTGTAAATCACATTGGCGGCCAGATTATTTTGGCTCAGGCGCTGTTTGATCTCTGCCAGAAAGGCTTGGGTTGCCATGGCCGGCGGTAGGTAATAGCTTAGTTTGTAGCGGTTTTGTTTGCTCTCTTCTTGTAAAACCAGGTTTTGCATAGCGCTGAACAGTTCTCTTAAGTCCCGGGCGGTTAATCCCGGCCAGTCTTGGCCGATGTGTGCCTCCCAGGCTTGCCAGGGCTGCCATGCGTGTTGGCTTTGCCGGTATAGGCTGGTGCCTACATCGCCGATAATCCAATCCGGCGTCGGCAGTTCGTACTCCAGGATGGCTTGTTCCACCAAGCTTAAGTGGCGTCCGCTGACATAAGCCAGGGTGAGTTCAGGGTGCGCCGCCAGTGCGCTGAATTTTTGCCGGGCCAAAGGCGATTCCGGTTGAATGCCGTTGGGAATCAACGTGCGGTCCAGGTCAGTGCAGAGTAAAAGACGGCTCATGGCGCGGCTGTGTTACCGGTTGAAAAAATCATAATGCGCAATGGCTTCCAATATACCCCAGGCATGCGGCTGCTCGGCAAAATAAATCTGCTCGGCTTGGTTGAGGCAGGATAATTCCTCGCGGTGACGGTTGGCAACGACAACGCCTAGCGTATTGCCGCGCAGCATGTCTTCATCCGCGCCGGAGCCTCCGGTTACCAGTATGCGTTCCAGAGGGATGTGTAATTGGCGGGCGATATAACGCAATGCCTGGCCTTTGGAGGCCCGGGCCGGAACGACATCGAAAAATTGCCCGAACGATAAAATCGGATTGGCGGGCAGCTCCTGCTGGCGTAGCAAGGTCAGAATATCTTCCATCGGCGGGGCAAGCCGGCTGTCGTAATGATAAGAAAGTTTAAAGCGGCTTTGTTCGCTTTTGGCCTGCGGGGCGAGTCCTTCTAAGATGTTTAAATGCCGCCTAAGCACTTGCGGAGTCCACAAGTGGTCGATATGGCTGGCCCAGGCGATGTCGCCGGACAGCTCCGGGGCGTAGTAAATTTCCGTACCCAGGCTGGTGATCAGAATGTCGGGGGTAGGCATTTGGTGTTTTTTCAGCACCGCCAAAGCGGAATCCAAACGCCGGCCGGTGGCAATGCCGAAGAGAAATTTTTTGCGTTGTTCGCGGGCAAATCGGACAAATTGCGCCAAGCCTTCAGGGTCGCCCAGCAGGCTGTGGTCTAAATCGGTAAAAATGGCGCGCGTGGGGTAACGGTCGGTTTTGGCGGGGTTAACAGCTTTAGGTTCCATCTCGCGGGCCTGCAATAAACCTCGGGTGATTTTCAAGTAGCTGTGGGCGTGGTATTGCCACGAATAATAGCGCGCCACATTCTGCAAGCCGTTGTCAGAGAGTTCCTGCCAGCGGTCAGGATGTTCTAGAATTTCCAACAGTGCTTTGGTAATCGTGCCCCTGTCCAACGGATCGATCAGGATGCCATTTCGGCAATTGCCTATGATGTCCACCGGGCCGCCGTTTTCGGTTGCGACCAAAGGTAAGCCTGTGGCGGCGGCTTCCAGCAAGGTCAGGCCGAATGGCTCGGTTAATGCCGGATTGATGAATACGCCGCGGGATGCCGTGGCCAGCCGGTAGATGCCGGCGACTTCTTCGACCGAGTGGCGTTTGGGTATAGCGACCCGGCCATAGAGGTTGTAATAGTCGATGGCTAACAGGAGTTCGGTAATGACGCTTTGCGGGCCGTCCGGCATCTCCCGTATATCGTCGCGGTTACCGGCGACTATCACCAGGTTGGCTTTTTGTTGCAAGGCCAAGGATTCGCCGTAGGCTTCCAGCAAGGCAATGATGTTTTTGCGTTCGTCAGGACGGGATAGCGCCAAAATCATGGGTTTTTCCGGCGCTTGCAGAAATTTTTTTAAAGCCTTGGCAAACGGGCTGTTGGCATCGTTACGGGTGGAGTCGGGCGGGTGAAATTGTTCCAGGTCGGTGCCGGGCGGCACGATAGCCATTTTTTCCGGCACATAGCAATCGTACAGTTCGTATTGGTCGATGACTTCGTTGCGGGTACTGGTAATTACCAACTCAGCATTGGTTAAGGTATCTTCCTCGGCGTCAATACGGCGGCTTAAGTGATAGCGCTGTTCAATGGTATCCTTGTTGAGGCCCAAGGCCAGCAGGCGGCGGTACTTATCGCGCCCCAGGGAGTGGCCGGTAAACACCAGCGGCAAGCCGGTCCAGTGCGCCAGCCTTACGCCGACGTAACCGGCGTCGGCATAATGGCAGTGTAGTAAGTCCGGCATGCGGGGTTGACGGTGCAGCCAGCTCAAAAGGTTGTCGGCAAAACTGTCCAGATGATCCCACAAGGCTTCTTTGGCGATGTAAGCTTCCGGCCCTGCTTCGATACGGATAATGCGCGCATTGTCGGCCAGCGGTTGTTCCGGCTGGGCGTAGTCGGCGCCAACTTCGCCGTCGATAATCAGCCGGGTCACCAGATCTACGCGTTCAACGCCGGACTGCGCGGCAAGGGCCTTGCTCAGTTCCAGCACGTACTTGGTTTGTCCGCCGGTGTCGGCATCCCGCCCCAGTTCCGGCGCATGTGCACGGATCAGGCCGTGGATACTGAGCATTACGATATAAAGCGGTCCGGTGGTGTTGTTTTTTGGCATTACAACGTTCCTCTCAATAACCGGCACGCAACAATGCCGGGAGCCTGTCGGGTTAACAGGCTACTTGGCTCGATTTTGCGCTGTCAGCTCCCGCCGTAGCATGATAAATAACTTGCTGGTGATAATTTCATTTTTATGCAGTTTGCTTAGGGTTTCCTGTTGTACAGCGTGCAAGGCTTGCTCGGCGGTTTTTTGGTTAAGCAAATTCAAAAGCTCGCTGTTGTTTTTAATCAGATTATCCATTTTGTGGCGGGTATTGACGTGCAATTCGCGGTACAGCGTTTGCAGCTTCATCAATGCGCTTTGGTCGTCGAACACATCGCTAAGGCTTGACGCCTCGATAGACGTCAGGGCTTCCACCACTTTGCCAATGATGGTGTTGAGCGTGCGGTAATAGACATATAAATCCTTGGGCGCAAAATCATGGTTGCGCCAAAATGCCAGCCGGCTGACCAAAAGCACAAAGCGCTCCATGGCATCGATAGGAAAGTGCTCGTTGACCGATTTTACCTGCGGGTGGCCGCGCTCGACGCGCTCGGTTTGTATGCTGAGCATGTTGAGGATTTTTTTGTACATTTTTTCGTTGATTTCGCCACGCTGAAAAATGTCCTTAAGCGTATCCTTCTCAATGCCCAGCGCATAAATGCGTAACATGTTCTCTATGAGTACATCGGATTCGCCAATAGTATCCCGGCATTTAACACAGGCGTCATGGTGCCACTGCCGGTAGTTTTGCCGTAAGGTCTCCGCTTGCCCGGCACTGAGCAGCTGGTGCGCTTCCAGCTGGTCAATCTTGTGCAGAGATTCGTCGAACATCTGCGCTTTGCTCTTGTGATAGCCGACTTCCTCTTCGCGCGTTAGCGCGTCAATGCCCAGCCAGTGCATCACATGGCCGATGGTAGTGGCTTTAAACAGTAAGGTGAAATAAATGCTGGCAATGGTTACAGCAGCAACGTAATTTTTCACGCTGAAGGAAAATGTCCAGCCCGGGACAGTCAGATCGTCGGGAATCAGCAACACCATGATAACTGCCAGCGATCCACGCAGGCTGCCCCAGGCCAAAAGGTGCATCCAATTGCGGGGAATAGTCTTCCACGCCTAATTTGTTAAGCAGCCACAATAGGGGATAAACCGCAACCGCGCGGCCAACCAAAACCACAGCTATGCCCAGGAGAATGGGCATGATGGCAACGTTCATGTCGATAGCCAAATCGGTAAACAACAATCCCATCAAAATAAAAACCAGCGAGTTGGTAACGAAGGCAAAATAACCCCAGAAGCGTTCCATATAGTCTTCAACGCCGGGCGACATTTTATAGCGCCCGAAATTGCCGATAACCATGGAGGCCACCAGCGTTGCAATAATGGACGATAAGCGGAGGTGTTGTCCGGCAATCACAATGTGTTCTGAAATCACTTCGGTCAAAACAAAGGTTAAATGCGCCACCAACAAGGTCAAGGTGATTTCAAGATGCTCATGGCCTTTTACAACTTCAATCAACTTGGCAAATAAAAAGCCCATTAACACCCCGAAAATCAGACCACCGCCAAGCATGGTGGTGAATGAAATGAAGGCGGATACCACCGAGCTGGTGCCATGGAAACCATGAATGATCAAATCCAGAATCACCAAAAACATGGCGAAACCGGTGGCGTCGTTGAACAAGCTTTCGCCTTCGAATATCAAGGTTAGCCGGTGCGGCGCGCCGTATTCTTTAAATAAAGCCAGTACCGCGACCGGGTCGGTGGCTGAAATAATCGCTCCGAACAGCAGTAATACCAGTATCGGTACGGCAAAACCGGCCCATTGGAACAGGTAGTATCCGGTTATCCCTATAAACAGCGCCGATGTAATAAGACCGACCACAGCCAATAAGCTGATGGAGTATATGTTTTCGGTCACACTGCGGATATTCATGTTATACGCCGATTCAAAAATCAGAATCGGCAAAAATACAAAGAACAAGAGTTCGGGCGTGAGTTTAAAACTGGTGATAAAGTTGAAGTACTCGATTTGGGAAAGCGGCACCAGCAGAGAGCCCACAATAACCAATAACACGGTATAAGGAAAATTCAGCTTTTTGGAGGCTACGAACACAGCCAGCGATATTAACATCAGGCTGAACAACGATAAAAATACGTCTAGATTCATTGAAAACCTTCTAGTCATTAGGCTAAAGCAGCTGCCCGATGAGTTATATAAAAGCGCCATGAAGGCTGGCAAGTGGTTAATCCGGGGTACTTGGCTTGATTGTAACCTAAAAAATCCAGCTTGCAGGCAATTCTAAGTAAAATTACCCAGCCGGAAAGCCTGATTGCCGGGCGAGGACAGCAGATCAAACACGCTGGCAGTTTAGGCTAATTTGCATTTCAGCCCGCGTTTTGGCAAGGTTGACAAGTTTTGCATCCACAGGAGGTCGGTTATGAATGAAAAGCAACTGATAGCGAATTTTGCCGCGAACCGGATTGAAGACGGCATGTTGGTCGGTTTAGGCACCGGTTCTACGGCTAATGTGTTTATCGAGGCGCTGGCGCTGAGGGCTAAAGAAGAAGGCTTAAAAATAAGCACGGTAGCCAGCTCGGTAATCAGCGCAATCAAAGCGCAGCAAGCCGGGTTGCCGGTATGGGCCATCGAGCAGGTCGGACAGCTGGATGTTTATGTGGATGGCGCCGATGAGGTTGCACCGGATTTGACCTTGCTTAAAGGCCGCGGCGCCGACTTGGTTAAAGAGAAGCTACTGGCCAAAGCCGCGCGTAGGTTTATGGTGCTGGCCGACCCCAGCAAGTTTGTCGACTGGATAGGCGAGCGTTATCCTATCCCCATCGAAGTGGCTCCGTTTGCCTGGCGGCTGGTAAAAACCAGTCTTGAGGACATCGGCGGCCGCGGCGATTTACGCTTGAACGCGGCGGGCGATAACGTAGCCGTGACTGCTCACGGCAGTTTGGTGCTGGATATGAAGTTTGAGGTCGCCTTCGATAGCAAAACCTTAAACCAGCTATTATCCGGCACGCCCGGCGTGGTCGAACACGGTATTTTCAGCGGACTAGCCACCTCGGTGGTTACCGTGCGCGATGGTCGGGTGCAGGAGGTTTTGGGGGGGAGATGATTAAAATGTTAACGGCCTTGGTCAATTTTGTTTGCCTTAGCTAATATAAGCCTGCCGTTAGCGATAGTTTCTTTAAGGCGGCTAATTTCAAGTAAATCATCACCA
>PERF01000132.1 GCA_002928495.1 Methylobacter sp.
TCATGGCGATCAACAACGAATACACACATGAAGAAATTCTACACGGTGCCGAAGGCTTGACCGGCGGCTCCGGCGTGACTATCGCCAAGGTTCGCAAATCACAAGCTTCACACGGCGTTTCCATTATTGAAGTACGCAAAACCGCCGGAAAATGGGGCGTGGTTCGCAATTCCGCCTACGGTCGCCGTATTACTGCCAATACACCGGCCAGGCTTTCCGGACCCGCTGCAGGGCATGCTTTGTTGAAATCAAAGAAATTTGACATTCAAACTGGCGGCTCGACTGAAATTGGCACCAACGATGGTTTTTCCGCTTTCGGTACCCATAACAACTGTGCCAACGGCTATACGCCTTGGGGCACTTATTTGACTTGCGAAGAAAACTGGAATGGAAATTTCGGTTGGAACGCAGGTGATGTGGTCAATACCGGTAATGCCCTTACGGATGCTGAAGTCAACAACAACCATGTGCGCTATGGCGTAACACAAGCCGGCTTCAACTATAACTGGCACGTAGCCGATCCACGTTTCAACGCGCGCACAAATCCTTTAGAAACTCATCTGTACGGCTGGGTAGTCGAAATTGATCCTTTCGATCCTGCTTCCAAGCCGGTTAAGCGCACCGCAATGGGCCGCTTCAAGCATGAAAGCGCGCAATATGCCGTCAGCCAACAACCTTCCGGCAACCGGGTCGCTTTTTACATGGGCGATGATGAGCGTAACGAATATGTTTATAAATTCGTTTGTGCTCAAGCTTTCGATCCGAAAAATCGTACGGCTAATCGCAACTTATTGGACTCAGGCACGCTTTATGTCGCCAAATTCACTTCCACGGCTGTCGTAGGAAAGACTGATACTTACCGTGGTGAATGGATCGCGCTGAAGCCTGAAACTTTGTCGGTTATTTCTAATGGCTCCGGTGGTTTCTATCAATTACGCGAACTCGGTCACTTTAACGGCACGGGCGTCAATGGCACAGCCAATGCCGATGACGCCGAAGTTCAAGCGTTGATCTTGATTAAAACCCGGCAAGCAGCTGATGCCGTTGGCGCAACCATGATGGATCGCCCGGAATGGACGGCTTTACGGACGTATAACGATGGCTTCGGCAATGCTTCATACCGCTACGATGACCAACATCCTTTGGAAGTTTATTGCACGCTGACCAACAATAACCGTCGTGGCGGCGGTGGAAGCATTTCCTCCAACCGTACGGATGGCACCACGGGAGCCGGTTCCGCGCGCCCGCCGGTCGATCTGGCCAACCCGCGTCCTGACAACGATTTCGGCCATATTATTCGCTGGCGTGAAGATGAAAACTACGTCACGGCAACCGGCTTCGAGTGGGATATCTTCACCTTGTGCGGCGACACCATAACCACGAAAACACTGGCGGCCAGCTACTTGAACACGAATCTGGTCCCCGGTTCCGGTACCGGCCCATTCTATCAAGGCAACATCAACGACACCCCGGATGGTTCCGCAGATTTCGGCGCACCGGACGGTTTGTGGTTCGACCAGTTCGGCCGCTTGTGGGTTCAAACCGACCAGGCAGGTGATGCTACCGGTGACTGGGTCAACATCGGTGCCAACGTGATGTGCTGCGCCGACCCGAACACCCGTGAAATCCGCCGCTTCCTGACCAGCCCGCGCAATTGTGAAGTCACCGGCGTTATCAATACGCCGGACGGCAAAACCATGTTCGTTGGTATTCAGCATCCCGGCGAAGACTCGCCTGCTTCCAATCCCACGCAGTTCAGCAACTGGCCGCAAAGCCAATGGGACAAGAACAGCGCCGGTGAAAACCTAGCGGTTATCAATGGCATTGCCCAACCGGTAGGCGCCAACATTCGCCCGCGGTCTTCAGTGCTCGTCATCACTCGCGATGATGGCGGGGTAATTGGGGCCTAAGCCTAGTCACTTTCTGTTTGTTTATTTTATACGTAACCACGGCACTGATACCGTGGTTACGATTTACCGATTAGAGGAAAAAAATGAAATTCAAAAATTTAGTAACGGCTGCGTTGCTGGCATCTTCAGTAGCGCTGTCATTAAACGTGCACGCATCGGTGGTCACATCCAATGCCGGCTTTAACATCGTCGAAGATTTCGAAAGTTTTGACGGCTTGGTTACCAAAGGGCCTCAAGCTTTGAGTAATGGATTATCCGTGCAATCGGACATCTATTCTACGATCGGCGCCTTTGCCGTGGATTTGGTTAATAACGGTACTTGGGGCGCAGGTAATAATTTTGCCGGCATTGGCGATTTATCATTTTTACCAACGACCGATGAGGGCTTCCTAGGCAGCATCACCTTTAACTTCGGCAGCAATCAAACCGGCGTTGGTGCTTTGTTTAGCATTTTTAAAGATGACAGCACAACCGGTGAAATCACCATCGAAGCGTTGGATGCCAGTCAAAATGTTTTAGAAACCACCACATTTTCCGTTGATTTTAACGATCCGTTCTTAACTAACGCAGGATTGTTTTACGGCTTTACTAGTAACTCCGCCAACATCGCAAGCTTGCGCGTATCCGGCGACGGCTTTGTAGTGGATAACATCAGCACCCAGGCAGTTCCTGTTCCCGGTGCGTTGATCTTTATGTTAAGCGGTATTGTTGGCTTATTCGCACGTCGTCGCTCGATTTCTGCTTAATTTACATGACTTAGCCATCATGTTTAAGCTGAAGCGTTTTTACCCGAAAAAAGCTAAATATTCTTATGTGATCGGCGGTGTTTTTTTATTAGTAGCCAGCGTCCCGGCATTGGCCGAGACGCTGGAATTAACACCTTCAAAAGACAATACAATATTTGAAGACAGCCTGACTTTCTCCGGTGGTATCAGTAGCTTTACTTTTACCGGACCTATTGCAAGCGGCTCACCAAGGCGGACGCTATGGCAGTTTGATTTGTCTGCAATTCCCCAAGGCTCCCAAATTACCTCGGCCTCAGTCACTTTTGTGATAAACCGTGCTGCCATAAATTCCAGCCCCAGTGATGTTTTACGTTTGCATAAGCTGACGGCTAGTTGGGGGGAAGGCGCCTCTGACGGTGGCACTGGCGGTGGCGGAACCCAAGCCACGCCTGACGATGCAACCTGGGCGCATCGATTTTTTGGCAATCTCGGCGCCGGTGTTCCGCAGATTCCGTGGACTACGCCTGGCGGGGATTTTATCCCAACCGCAAGCGGAACGATCAATGCCGGCGGTGCCGGTACTTATACGTTTGTCTCAACCCCTGAATTACGGAATGATGTGTCGTCTTGGGTCAATAATCCCGCCACAAATTTCGGATGGATACTTGTTGGGCCGGAAGGTCCGGAATTGTCCCAGAAAGCCAAGCGTATCATCAGCCGTGAATCCCCTTCCGTTGCTGAACGTCCCAGACTGACAATTGAATTCAATCCTCCGGCGGCATCAGTGTCAGTGTCGGTTCCGTTCATGGGGGAATTCGGATTGGTCTGCTTTGGCTTGATTTTGCTTGGGTTAGGCTATTGGAAGGCCCGCAGGCGAGTTAGCAGCTGGTAAGTTTTTTCACCGATACCGTTATAGTGTCTGTTATCCATACACCCTGTCTCTTCACTGTCCGCGCCACCAACATGGAATCCAGCCTCCCGGAAACCAAAGCCACGGCTTTTCGTGGTTTGTTCATAACTACAGGAAAAATCAAAAATAGGAGCATTCTACGCGCTGGGGAATGTTTGCTCTAAGCAACCTATCCGTTTTCATAGAAATAAGCCTTTTCTCAATAGCCCATCAAAAAAATAGATTTTTGCAAGGCTTAATACTTGATTTCCATTACCAAGATTATGAAATCTCTAATTAAACTAATATTGACTATTTCCATATTATTGGTCACGAACTGTAAAGCCGAGGAAGTTGACTCAGAGTTTTGCCAGAAAATTTCCCTCCTGTTAGATGATAATCCTCAAGCCGAGATCAAAAACCCTTCTCGCCAACCCAACAAAATTGAAGCCGAATTAGTCAACAATTCGCATCTTGAGTTGCTTAACCATACCGATTATGGCACCGGGATTTTAATCGTAGATATCGATAATGACGGTAAAGAAGACTTATTGGTTTGGAATATAAGCGGCACAGGCAGGTCCGTTGCTGGCGAAGTTTATGAATATCCCATATCAACCAACAAACAACCAGGACACTTCTCGCTAAAATTCTCATTGGAGTTGGGTATTTTATATGAGCCCAGATTTATAACCATCAACAAAAGCAATTACCTATTAGATACTGATTCCGGAGACGATGAAGATCTAAAAATCAGTAAAATCAACGGCTCTGTTAACAAGCAATACCAACAACAAGTCATTTGCCGCAATCAAACTGTTGTTCATGCACAAACCCGATGCAGGCATCCCGCCTGTAAAACCTTGAGTGCGAATATTGAACAAGATGCCGATACCAATCCATTTGCAACAGTTGAATGGCCACATAAATATACTGCCCCAGCAGGTATCTCTGTGTATTATCCTGAAAACGGTAGCCAAGGGGATTTTGATAATACAGGACAACCGACTTCTATTTGGCGTATAGGTAGAACCGGATACTCATATCAATTTGTCAATTGGGGACTTCTTGGACTAGGTAAGTCAATGCCGGAGGTTAAAGAAATTGAAGCCCCGCTATCCGACGACAGTTTTAACCCAAGGGTTTTAGACGGTGAGCAGCATAACCGTTTGAGAAGAACTTTATCCGAACAAAGTATAATTCTTAGCGCACAATTACACAGGAAAATTGAACTTCCAAAACAAGGCCAATTCTTTTTATTTGATAGCAATAATAGAACTTACTGGGCTTGGGATTTTGGTGAGCCGCCTTATGGAGAGGAAATTCATATCACCTATACAAATGCAAAAAAATCGGACTATATAGGCATGGTAAAAGTTATTCGTGACGTTGTTACCAAACCATGTAAAACAGATTGCATTATTGAATTGAGAAACTAATTATTCTCACCCCGGATATTCCGCATACCTGGGCAAGTCATCGCCATCGCACGACCAATCAGCTCTTGAATCCCAGAAAATCCGCGCCTGCGGTTGCACAGGTATTTCGCCGTCTATCGATCCCGCCGGAATCACCACGCTGTCGATTTCCGGCACATGGCGGGCAACCTGGCTGCCACAGTGGCTGCAAAACTGCCGGGTGAAGCGGTTTGCTTCCGGGATTTTGTAACGTTTGAGCAAAGCTTCGCCGGCGGTGAAAACCAGGTTGGCGGACGATAACAGCAGGTTGGTGGCATGGCCGGTGCCCGAGGATTTTCGGCAGCGGGCACAATGGCAATGGTAAAAGCCTTTAACAGCGCCGGTAACTTCATAGCTGACCGCGCCGCAAAGGCAGCCGCCCTTTAAGGTGAGTTGAGACATGCATGCTCCTTTTGCTTATATGCCCGAATTAATTTGTCTATCTAGGGTACCAGCTTAGTAGGCTGGGTTAAAGCGTTGCCAAAACCCGGCACTGATGTCTGCTGGAATGCCGGGTTTCGCTCCGCAACTCAAGCTACGGCCCTAAACCACATCGCTAACGAGCAAAAGTTGTGGTTTAGCTTTGTTTTTTCCGATTCATTGGTCTTTATCTGCTGATTTTGGGAAACGGTTCTCTAAATCCCCCTTCATTTCCGGCCGTTCTGGCCTAGACTAAAAGCATTATTACCGCTAATGGGATGGTTTATGGAATTTAAAGATTATCTGAAAATCCTGGTTCACAACGACGGCTCGGATTTGTATTTAACCACCGATGCGCCACCGGCCGCCAAATTTCAGGGCACGCTGAAGCCGTTGGAGAACATTAAACTGACCAAAGAGCGCCTCAAGGAAATCGCCTATAGCTTGATGGATGCCGAACAGCAAAAAACCTTTGAGCAAATTCCGGAGATGAATCTGGCGCTCTCAGAACCCGGCATCGGCCGTTTCCGGGTGAATATTTTCCGCCAGCGCAACACCCTGGCCTTGGTTATCCGCAATATCAAGGTGGATATCCCCAGTGCCGACAAGCTGGGCTTGCCTGAGGTTTTGAAACAAACCATCATGGAAAAACGCGGTTTGATTTTGTTTGTCGGCGGCACCGGTTCGGGTAAATCAACATCGCTGGCAGCGCTGATTGACCACCGCAACGCCAACTCTTCGGGCCATATCATCACGATTGAAGACCCTATCGAATATGTACACCCGCATAAACGCTGCCTAGTTAACCAGCGCGAAGTGGGCGTGGATACGGCGTCTTACGAGGATGCCTTGAAAAACACCTTGCGGCAGGCGCCGGATGTGATTTTAATCGGCGAAATCCGCAGCCGGGAAACCATGGAGCACGCCCTGGCGTTTGCCGAAACCGGGCATTTGTGCTTATCGACGCTGCATGCCAACAATGCCAACCAGGCCTTGGACCGCATTATCAACTTTTTCCCGGAAGAACGCCGGCCGCAGCTGTTGCTGGATTTGTCGCTGAACTTAAAAGCCTTTGTCTCTCAGCGTCTGGTGCCTACGGTAGACGGCAAACGCACGGCCGCCATCGAAATTCTGCTGGGCACGGCGCTGGTCAAGGATTTGATACACAAAGGCGAAATCCATACCATCAAAGAAGCCATGGAAAAATCGGAAAACATCGGCATGCAGACTTTCGACAGCCATTTGATGCGCTTGTATCAATCCGGCCTAATCACTTTGGATGAAGCGCTGCAGAACTCCGATTCGCCCAATAACTTAAAACTTAAAATCAACCTCAGCGCCGGTTACGGCCCCGGTTCCGAAGCCAAACCCAGCGCGGCCGGCGGCTTGTCGTTACAAGCCATACACAAAGAAGAGGAAGAAACCGAAAACAGCTAAGCCATCGCCGGTGCA
>PERF01000133.1 GCA_002928495.1 Methylobacter sp.
ATTTCCACTACACCCGACATCATTTTGCCGTGCATGGTCAAAAAGACTTCACTGTCGGGTTCGCCTTCAACGTGGCCTACCCAGCTGGTGTGTCCGTTGACATTGTCGACCAATTTATCGCGCACCGCGGTAACGATAGTGTCGTCAAACAGATTCAAGGTAATTTTGTCGGTTTGCAGCAAATCGTTATGTACGTTAACCCGGCGTGCACGCATGCCTTTTCTAGGCATGGCTTTGCGGGTTTGTTGGATGCCGTCGTTGTCGAACATGTCCGGGGCTGGGGCTTTTCCGCGGGCGTTGGCAGTCACTGATAGAACGGTGGCGGCCATTAATGTGGCTGTAGTGAGTTTTTTGATAAGCATAAGATTGTTTCCCAAGTTGATTTTGTATGGGCAAAGTATGGTTAAAGATGGGGGGTGAATTTGTGATTCCGGTGTCACTTTAGGCAGTTAGCCGAACACCGAGTGAGAACGGGTTGGCACTTTTACATGCCATTGTTGTCAGCCGGCGTCCTTGTCGTGACACACTGGTATGCTAAAGGCCGGCTCTTAATAACCTATTAAAAACCTGGATTTAAGTGGTGGAGGCTGTTCAGTGTGGCGGCAGGGAAGGGATGGCGCCTGCCGCCGGGATTGAGGCCGGCTTACAAATTCAGCCAGTTTTGCGGTTTGAGGTAAGTCTCATAAAGTTGAGCTTCCGGGCTCCCGGTTTCGGGGTGCCAGTTATATTGCCAGTGCGCTACCGGCGGCAGCGACATTAAAATGGATTCGGTGCGGCCGCCGGATTGCAAGCCGAATAACGTACCCCGGTCGTACACCAGGTTAAATTCGACATAACGCCCGCGGCGGTAGAGCTGGAAATGGCGCTCTCTTTCCGCGTAGGGCGTGTGTTTGCGTTTTTGTACGATGGGAAGGTAAGCTTTAAGGTAATGATTGCCCACGCTTTGCATAAATTCAAAGCAGCGTTCAAAACCCCATTCATTGAGATCGTCAAAAAACAAGCCGCCGGCTCCGCGGGTTTCGTTACGGTGTTTTAGGAAAAAATACTCATCGCACCATTGTTTGTAGGCGGGATAAACCTCGGTTCCGAATGGATCGCAAGCGGCTTTGGCGGTTTGGTGCCAGGCAACGGCGTCTTCCATGAAAGGATAATACGGCGTCAGGTCGAAACCGCCGCCGAACCACCAGATGGTTGGCTCGTTTTTGTGTTTGGCGATCAACAGCCTGACGTTGGCATGGGATGTGGGAACATAAGGATTGCGTGGGTGAATGACCAGCGATACGCCCATGGCCTCGAACTCCCGGTCGGCCAGTTCAGGGCGCTTGGCGGTGGCGGAAGGCGGCAGGCTGAAACCGGCGACATGGGAAAAATTAACCCCGCCTTGCTCAAAAATCTCTCCATCCGATAAAACACGGGTTCGTCCGCCGCCGCCCTCATCACGCTGCCACAGGTCTTCCATGAACTTGGCGCCGGTTTCTTCCGCTTCCAAAGCCTGGCAAATTCGGTCTTGCAGATCCATTAGAAAGTGTTTTACGTTCGCAATGTTGGTTGTATCCATAGTGTCGGCCTTTGTTATTATGTCTTGGTAAGTCGGCGCTAATCGGCTATCTAAGCCATTGCGCTGTGTTTTCAAATAGTAGCGCCAATAGCGGCGCGCCGCAAAATTTTATCCTTACAAACATAGTGGTTATAGCGAAAAAGCTTGTTATTCAAGATATTGTGCCGCTTTTGCAGTGGTTAGCCGGTGCTCACTGGGCTCAGCGAGGGGAAGGGGATTGGCGAATAGGCGGCCTTGTTTTGGATTGCGATTTTAGGGTGTGAGCAATTCTTTTTCGCTAATTTAGGGGCCGGCAGGACAACGTCATTGGCAGTTTATGCGCGATTGTTAAAACTTTATAAAGTGTTTGCGGTATCCAAAACCGAATCATGTCGCGGCAAGGTAAAACAAAATTGCGTGCCTTTGCCAAGTTCGCTGACAACCGTAATAGAACCGCCCAGCATTTCCACCAGTTTTTTGGACAAGTACACGCCCAGTCCCGTGCCTTCGTAAGCCCGGTGCGCCGAACCGTCTAATTGGCGAAACCCTTCAAACAGTGCCGGCAGGTTTTCCGGTTTAATGCCTGTGCCTTGGTCGCTGACACAAATTAACCAGAATTGGCCGGATGCGTGGCAACTGACCTCAATATCGCCGTGTTCGGAAAATTTAACCGCATTATTAACCAGATTCAATAAAATTTGATAAACCTTACGCTGGTCACTGATTACCGGCGTCTGCAGATGTTTGCAATGGTCGATTAGAGATAAGTTCTTTTTGGCCGCCAAAGGTGAGACGGTGGCCAAGGCGTCGGCTACTACATCCTTGAGTTCAAAGCGATCTTCGGATAATTTCGCCGGGCCGCTTTCAATGCGCGATAAATCCAGTAAGTCATCGATAAAACTCAACAGATGTTGCGCCGAAGCATTGATCGTATCCAGCTGTTTAGTTTGTTCATCATCCAACGCTTCCGCGATATCCCGGCGTAGAATACCGGCAATGCCGATAATTGAATTCAGCGGTGCGCGCAGTTCGTGGTTCATCGCCGAGAGGAATCCGGTTTTTAAGTGGTCAGCTTCCAGGAACGCTGCATTGGCGGCCTCAAGATTGGCATTCCGGGCTTCCAACTCGCCGTTTGCCAATGCCAGTTCTTTCTGTATATTTTGCCGTTGTTGCCATTCCTTATTAAACGACCAGGCTAACAAGGCAAGCAATAGGATTAGTAAAGCAACGACCGCAATACTCCATAACGTGGTTTCAGCTACATTTTGCCGGATTTGCGCTTCGCGTTCGGTCAGAAGTTGCTTTTCCTGGTTTTGTATCCGGCTGAATAAGGCGTTGGTATTCTGATTATTACTTTGGCTTTCATGAGCGAGTCTCGCCAGATCCGCTTCGGATAAGTCCTTGTATTTGCCGATAGCCGTTTGCATGAGTTGTATGCGCTGCTGGAACAACGGCATTAGGGCTTGTACGTACTTTTGTTGTACCGGGTCATCTTGGGTTAATTCACCGAGTTGGTTAAATAGTATCGGGGCATAGTCGATAAACTGCTTGCAGTCGGCTAAAAAAATCTTGTCGCCGGTTAACAAAAGCCCGCGCGCGGCGCTGGTTCCTTCCTGGATATCCACCGACAATTTATCGGCTACGTCCCTGACATGCAGGGTATGCACCACCGATTCGTGAGCTTTTAGAAGTTTTTGTTGCTGGTAAAAAAACTGCCCCAACAAAGCTGAAAGACTAAGCACGCTAACTAAAACGATAACGCTGGCTTTGATAAAAGGGGGCAATTTAAGCATAAACGGGGTTTCCTGGCTGAGGTATGGAGCAGAGGTATTTGTCAGCAGATATTAAATCTTTTTATCAAGTTAAATGCGAATAGCACAGTATGATTTTGGACTTATAAAGCAAAACCCATGCCGAATGTAGAATTAAATTGAATATAATTTCGATCTTAAGATTATTTTCAGATGCCGGGGACATGACGTATCCAGTTGTCGCGTTAATACAGTTAGTGGTTAAAGTCAGCCTAACTATTTTCATACGGTAAATTGCCCATTTCTATTGATTTAATTATTAAGATTGTTGCCTGCGCTAAAAAAACCAGCTCTTAGGTCTCCTGAGATTACCGCCTCAATTCTTGCTATCCACTTATTTAAGCCGAAAAAAATAATCATTTTTATTTGAAGTATTTTTGAAAGGCTTGTGATGTTTCCCCTTAAACCCGCTGTTAACATTTTAACGTAATCCATTGTTTATGGTTTTCATAAGAAAACCTAGCGCTAGTTCAGCTTGATTTTTTAATAAACCTCTGTGGAGACAACGTATGCCATTATCGTCAAAAACTGTTTATAAAACCCTATTTTCCGCTTTTTTGTTGATTGGCGGCATTCATTCTAGCTTTGCTTCAGGATCGTATAACACGGGCAGTAGCGGCGGTGGCGAACAAGCTTATAACCTGGGAAAGGCTGCGGTGTATAAAAAACTGCTTTGCTCAGGCTGCCCTTTGGCCGGGCAGGATGTGGATTCAACCAAAGCGGTAGAGATTATTCAGATGTTGAATGACAAAAAAGAGTTGACCGCCAAGCTCACCGAAACGGAAACGGAAGGTGTGATGGTGTATTTAAAGCGCCGGTACGAATTGAATTAAAAGGAGTTTAGTTCATGCTTAACAAGCGCTTGATGGCTTTGGCTTTAGCGGCTTTGCCGGCCACGGATCATGCCGCGAGCAATCCGTGGCTGCCTGAACCGGGGACTTTAAATACCGCGATCTCGTATGTGTTTCAAAGCGCTGACCGGTTTTATTTCGGCAACCAATTGGTTGACCTGCCGGCAGACCGCGAGCAGCATACGGTTGGCGCTTACCTGGAATACGGATTAACCGACAGTATTGCGCTGGATGCGTTTGTCGGTTATTCGGCGACCGACTTTACCGAGACCGGTCCTGGTGGTTCGGCTCCATTCGGCGCCGGTTTGGATGGTTTGACCGACACTAATCTCGGAATCCGCTGGCGCGCGCTGGATGAGTTGACCGGGGCTCCGGTTTCATTAACCTTCAGAGCGGCCGGAATCATCGAAGGTAGTTACCGTACCGGCGCTCTGAACGCGGTCGGTGACGGTTCCTCAGGCGGCGAATTTTCGGCATTGGCCGGGCGTTATTTCGAGAATGGCGCGTCCTTGTCCGGCGAATTCGGGTACCGCACCCGTAGCCGCCCGGTTCCGGACGAGTTTTTTGCCAATCTCAGGGCCGGTTACGCCATTACGTCCAAATGGGGCGTGGGCATCTCCTATCAAGTCGCCGAATCTTTAGGTGGCATCGATATTGGCGCGCCGGGTTTTAGTTTTGCTCGTTTTCCGGAGACCAACGAAGATGCGCAAATCTTCGGACTGGATTTAAGCTACCGCTTACCCCTAAGGCGTCCGTTTCGGTTAACTGGGGAAAAAACTTAACCGGTAGAAATACCACCAGCCAGGATATTGTCGGAATCAACTTTGGCTACAGTTTTTACTGATCGCACAAGGGTTTTTCCGCAAATCCGCTGGTGTTGGTTATAGATTCGGCCTTTTACTGTCTGCACCGTTCGTGCTGAGCTGGTCGAAGCACAACTACCTTTAGACAAACTCAAGGCGAACGGGAGTTAAAACGTTATAAGGCCGAATCAATAGCTTGAACGCCGGCGGCCCGACTATCGCCTGGTTTCCTGCTTGGGATACACGTTACTTATGAATGCGATCGCACACTGTATTGAACCGTTAGTTAACTATGCCGGCTGGCTGCACTTGCAATGGCCGGCATCCAAGCCCGAAGCGTTACCGGAAACCGGCCCGGATGGCTCTACCTCGATTCCGGGCGTGCGTATTGCCGGCGATCTTTTAGGCGTGCCGCTGTTGAAATTTGCCGCCGATTCCGGTGCTAGAGCCGTGCAGGCTTTTATTGCCGAGAATGCGTTTAAAAGCCCAGGCCCAGAGGCCGATTTCGATCTGGTGATTGTGGGCGGTGGTGTAGCCGGATTGTCGGCGGCGTTGGAAGCGAACAAAGCCGGCCTGAAATTTAGGGTTTACGAGGCTGGCGAACCCTTTGCCACCATCGTTAATTTTACCAAGGGCAAGCCGATTTTTACGTACCCCAGGGCAATGCAGCCACAGGGCGAGGTAAAGTTAACCGCCGAGGTGAAAGAGGACTTATTGGCGCAGTTGCAACATCAGGCGCGGGAGTCGGCAATCGACTTTGAGATTGCCCGGGTGGACAAGGTTACCCGCCAGGGCAAGACGTTACAAGTCGGTTTTGCCGGCGGGCGAAAGCCGGTTTCAGCCCGCCGCGTATTGATTTGCATCGGGCGTAGTGGCGATCATTACAAGCTGAACGTGCCGGGCGAAGCGCTGGATAAAGTGCATAACCGGTTGTTCGATCCGGCCGATTATGCCGGCAAAAAAGTTCTGGTGGTCGGCGGTGGCGATTCGGCGCTGGAGGCTGCCGTCAGCCTGCACCAGGCGCGGGCCGAGGTTAGCTTAAGTTATCGCGGGCAAAGTTTTCATCGTCCGAAACCGGAAAACATTGCCAAGGCCGAGGCCTTGCTCGATGACCGGATTTGGTATGCAACCCAGGTCGACCGCATTGAGCCGGACAAGGTCTGGCTGAAACACGGCAATGGCGAGCCCACCGAATTAGCCAACGATGCGGTCTTCGTTATGATCGGCCGGGAAGCGCCGGTGGATTTCTTTGTGCGCACCGGCATCAATTTGCGCGGACATTGGTCGCCCGGAAAAATAGCCGGCTTTGTGCTGACTTTGCTGGCCGTGTTGCTGGTTTACCGTTGGAAGACCGAAAACTCGGAAATCGCCGATTGGTTTTTGGACACGGCTGGTTTCCCAATAACATCGATTCGACAGTCTGGCCCGACCGCCTGCCTTTCATTCGCGTGTTGCAGCGGGTGGCGCAGTCTCCGGGGTTTTACTATGAATGTTTGTACACCTTAGTGATTATCCTGTTCGGCTGGCGGCGCATGCGGCGCA
>PERF01000134.1 GCA_002928495.1 Methylobacter sp.
TCTGCCCTAACCTCATTGTTTTCAGTGAGGGGAACCGCTAACTGTGTGCGGTCGCAGAAGCGTTACAAAACTTATTGCTTAAAGCCGGTACCCGACGCGATAGTGCCGGGTGATGTGCTGATAAGATTAACCTGATCGCCTTTTAACGCGGCGGCGAAGCTGATTGAGCGTTGCGCATCCGCATACAAAACAAATCCCGGCGGCACAATGGCGGGGTTGGACGAATTAACCACGGTGGCGGTTGCTAAGAAATCGGCGTTGCCAACGCAAGGGTTAGCAGGGTCTTGAGTGATCACACCATTGGTTTGCACTTCATTGAGTAAAAGCCACAACGGACCTTGGCCGTTGAAGTTAGGAAATTGAAATGTGATAGTGCCCTCACCGCTAACACTATTATTTCTATTGATTTCCAAAATACCGGTTTCTGAAAACTGTATGTTGCCGGTTGGCGCAAACGAAGTGCCGGTGTAGACATAACTCACGGTACCGTTGATTCTACAGGCTGGTTTACCGCCGGCAAAGGTGTTGGTTGTGCCTAACATTGCGGTAACTACCAGTGTACCCAATAGTAAACGATTAAACTTTTTCATCAATGCCTCATAAAAATTGGTTGGATTTGATAACAAAATGCCGGGATTATAAAACGGCAGTTTGAACAGAAAGACAGCGGCTAGTTACATTAAGAAAATGCCAAAGCTGGCCAGCCGGGATCCCGGTTTATTTGAAAGTACATTCAGTACGGCCTTGTGAATAACAAATAAAACTTGACAGGCCGTATTAAACCTAGAAGGCAAAGCGGGTTCTGTCAAGAAAGCGTAGGGAAGGTTTTTACAGCTTGAAGAGAAAGTCAAAAGACAGCGCCGCCCTGCATTCAGAGCGGCCACTTGAATGGAGATTACGGCATACTGACTACACGCAAGCGTTTGGCTTTGGGGGCACAGACCATAAAAGCTTGCCCATCAGCTGGACGGGCAATCGTCTATTTGCCAGCCGTCTTAAGGTTTAACCAGCGGTTTGTTGTTACTGCATCGCAGTCTTCGTCCAGCGCACAATGTCTTGTGCGCTCATCGCGCCGGATTCTCTGGCGACCTCGCGGCCATGTTGGAACAAAATTAGGGTTGGGATGCTGCGGATGCCATAGTCTGCGCTGAGAAGCTGTTCCCTGTCGGCGTTGACTTTAGCTAAGCGGACTGCGGGCTCCAAAACCGTTGCCGCTTGCTGGAACGCGGGAGCCATCATTTTGCAGGGCCCGCACCAATCCGCCCAGAAATCGACCAGTAGCCCAATTTCGCTGCGTTTAAGGTGTTGCTCAAAGCTGTGTTGGTTTAAAGCTATGGGAGCGCCTGTAAACAAAGGCTGGTGGCATTTACCGCATTTGGGTGATGCCGTCAGTTTTTCGGTGGGGATGCGATTGGTGGCCAGGCAGTGGGGGCATACAACGTGGGTGGATTTGTTCATGGATGCGGCTGGTGAAGATAAACGAGCATAAACTTTAGCCGAAGCCACCACGGCTGTCGATGCTGCTTGCTATATGGCTTTTGGGATTAAGCGGTTTTGCCGGGGTGGAAGTCATGGGTTAATCTTTCATTCCAATCCACCCAGGCAATCCCGGATTCGGACATACCGATTTGCTTAGCTTAAACAAAACTTTCAAATTGCACCCGAGCCTCGGCAATACCAATCTGGCGGGCGGTATTTCTAACTTCTTCAATGAGACGGTTTGGGCCGCAAACATAAATTACCGCTTCCGCTGGGGCATCACCGAGAACCTTTGCGATAGCCAGTTTATTTTCCGGTGTAGTCCCGCTGTAATAAAACTGGCATTGATCCGGATACTGCCGCTGTAAACCGTTGACAAAGGCCATTTCCTGAGGTGAGCGGCCGGCATAGTGCAATTGAAAATCCGTACCCCGTGCGGCTAATGCTTCCGCCATGGCTTTAATCGGTGTGATGCCGATGCCGCCGGCAATCAATAACGCCGGGCGGTGATCGTCGTGTAGCGGAAAATAATTGTCGGGCGCATCGATATTGAGGCGGGTGCCGAGTTGCCAGCCGTCATGCACTGCCGATGAACCGCCTTCGCCGGCATCGACGCGCAGCACGGCAATGCGGTAGTACTCCGGGTCTGTTTGCACCTCGGTCAATGAATAGGCGTGGTAAGCAACACGGCCGTCGGGCATTGCAATGGGTACACGCAGATGCGCGCCGGCTTGATAAGCCGGCAGCCGTTCGCCATCGATGTGGCTTAGTTCGTAGCCGCGTATTTGCGGCGTCAGTTGCCGGATTGCGTTTATCACCAACGGCAAGGCCCCGTTTCCAAGTACTGCCGGCGCTTGCCGGACTTCCGCTATCGGCTGCACTTGGCTAGCTTTAAGCAACGCAGCTTCTAAGGTGTGTTGGTTGTAACGTGGCGTGATGTATTTAGGGCAATTCCAATCGAAGGCTTCTACCTCAATGACAATACCGCGCTCTACCGGCGCGCGAAAATCGGCCGATTCCAATTTTGCCAGCAGTTCCGGCTCGTCATGTTGGCTTACTACCCGTGCCCGGCCCCAGATTTTCAAACGCTGCCGGCCCGGGTAGTCCATCAGAAATAGGCTTACCCGGTTGTCGCCGCGTAAATTACCTACGGAAATGTATTGGCGGTTGCCGCTGAAATCGGCATAGCCTAAGGTTCTTTCATCCAGTACTTTCAAGAATCCTGCAGGGCCTCCCCGATGTTGTACGTAAGGCCAACCGGTTTGGCCTACCGTTGCCAAATAAAAGCTGTCGCGTTCGGCAATGAAAGCTTGTTCCACGGCGCTTAACGCCGGTATTTCGGGTTCGCCGAGCTCGACGGCCGTATACGCATCACGGCTGCCCATTTCGGTTTGTACGGTTTGCACATCGGGTGTGAAGCTGATCTTAGCAAAAGCGCGGGCCATGGCTTGCCTCCAAATTGAAATTGAAACACGGGCGGTGAGAGTAGTGTCATCCGCAACCGTTATTAAACAGGCTGAATCGGCCGAAATCCATTCAACCAAAAAATCCGGGCGCAGTAACAACCGACTTGCGCCCGGCCAGGATTATGCGGCCTGATTTAACGCGACTTTAGGGAAGTCTATGTCAACCCGGCTGGTTTTACCCAAAATATTGGTCAGCAGGTTCATGCCGACATGGGTAATAACTTCGACAATATCGGACTCGCTAAAACCTGCATCGCGCATGGCTTGCAACTCGGCATTGGTGACTTCGCCTTTGTGCTCGACCAGCGCGCGGGCGAAATTAACCGCAACTGCCGCCTTGGCGTCTTGGCTGCCGCCGGCGCGATTGGCCTCAATTTCCGCCTCGTTCAAGCCGGCTTTTCGGCCGATGGCAGTATGCGCGGACAGGCAGTATTCGCATTGGTTTTGCTGCGCCAGCGCCAGTGCGATGCGTTCGCGGGTTGTTGCGTCCAGCGTTCCGTGGTTGGCGATGTGATACAAGCCCAGGAAGGCTTTCAACGCAGCGGGCGAGTGCGCGAACACACGCAAGAAATTCGGCACTGCGCCCAGTTGGCCTTGAATGGCTTCAAAAAGATCGCGTTGTTCGTTATTGGCGCTGTCGTTGCTAATGGTAGTGATACGGCTCATGATGATTCTCCAAATGAAAAGGTTTTGTCTTATCCCTGTGCGTTATTCAGCAGGTGGATACAGTGTGTCTTATTGCATAAATTAAAAGAATAGCTACAATTATCAATTAACTATTCCGTTTAGTGGAATTATTATGGACCGACTGCATTTAATGACCGTCTATGTCGCCGTGGTGGAGGCTGAAGGTTTTGCCGGCGGCGCCCGCAGCTTGCACATGTCGCCGCCGGCGGTGACCAGGGCCATAGCGGCGTTGGAAGAGCGCTTGGGCGTTAAGCTGTTAAACCGGACTACCCGCTTTGTGCGCATGACAGAGGCCGGACAGAAGTATTACGAAGATGCAAAACGGATTATTGCCCTGGCTGATGAAGCCGACGGCGCGGCGCTGGGCATCAACGCCACGCCGCGCGGCCAACTACACATCACCGCCTCGGTTTTGTTCGGGCGTTTGTATATTATGCCGGGTATCATTGCTTATTTACGGCAATATCCGGCGGTGGAAGTGGAAGCGCTGTTCGTCGATCGTGTCGTCAATCTGTTGGAGGAAGGTGTGGATGTGGCGATCCGCATTGCCGAATTGCCCGACTCATCGTACCGGGCACTGCGGGTTGGTTCCGTGCGGCGGGTGTTGTGCGCCTCGCCGGAATATCTGGCGCAGCATGGCATTCCGCAGACACCGGACGATTTACCCCGGCATCGCATCATCATGGCGCGCAGCTTGAGCCTGACTAATGACCTGCGTTTCCTGAGCGATGGCCACCCAGTGACAGTAAAAATCAAGCCGATGTTAAGCGTTAGCGACAACGACTCAGCGGCGAACGCGGCCATCGCGGGCCTGGGCATTACCCGTTTGCTGTCCTACCAAATTGCCGAACCGTTACAGGCCGGCAAACTGAAAATTGTGCTCAGCGATTTTGAAAGCCCGCCGGTTCCGGTGCACATTCTGCATCGCGAAGGCCGGCACTCGTCGGCAAAAATCCGTTCCTTCGTCGATTTCATGGCCGAACGTTTGCGGGCAGAATTGGCGTAGCATTGAACAAAATCGCCTGCGGCGGTGGGCGATCTCGGCTTGGTCTTTTGGGTTCAACCGGGTTTGGGGATATTGCTGAATGGGGTCTCAGCAAACTCAGCCTTTACTGATACGGCCTGGTATGCAACTTATCTGACGTCTAGACAAAAGCGAACGAAAACACTTGTGCGCAGAATCATGCTTTGGTTTAAAATCTATTTAGTTTAATTTATTTTTTAAACCACCGTGCTTTAGGAGGCGCCATGATCGCAGATCGAATTCGTCAAGCTAGACTTGCAGCTGGACTGACCCTGGGTGCGTTGGGCGAGAAAGTCGGGGTTTCACATACTGCCATTCAAAAATATGAGAAAGGCCTAGTAACACCGTCTTCATCTCAACTATTAAAGCTGGCTCGCGCCTGCGGCATTCGTACTGAATATTTTTTCCGCACACACTCGGTCGACCTTTTGCAGCCTGAATTTCGGAAGTTGTCGACTTTTGGCAAGACTGCGCAAGATGCTCTTAAAATTAAAGTTATAGAGTTGGTTGAGAAGCGAGTTGAGTTGCTGGGGTACTTTCCTGAATCGCCGCTACCGACTTTTCGCGCTCCAGGGAATTTACCTAATCAAATAGTATCTCTAGATGAGATAGAAGATTTTTCTGTACGCGTCCGCTCTGTCTGGCAATTAGGAATGAACCCAATTGCTGACTTAACGGATACCCTTGAAGGGCTTGGTTTGCTGGTGATTGTCGTCGATGAGGAAAATCCCGGATTTTCAGGACTAACTGCCACTGCGCGTACTGAAGATGGCCGAGAATACCCTGTAGTAGCGGTTTCCAATCGCTGGTCGGGAGATCGGCAGCGTTTCACCTTGGCGCATGAGTTAGGCCATCTGTTGCTCCAAGGACGACTCGCCGATGATGTGAACGAGGAGAAAGCTTGTGACCGATTTGCAGGCTCGTTTTTAGTCCCCCGCATGGCTGTTCATCAGTTACTGGGACAACAACGTCATGCAATAGAATGGCAAGAACTCAATGTGCTGAAACGTGAATTTGGGCTGTCTATGGCAGGATGGCTCCAGCGTGCGAAGCAGTGTGGTGTAATCACAGATCAAACGCACTTAGCGATGTTTAAGCGCTTCTCTGCCAAAGGCTGGCGTAAATCTGAGCCGGGCGAACCCCTACCCCAGGAATTTCCTCAGCTATTTCATCAGCTGGTTTACCGAGCCTTGGCTGAACAATTTATTGCAGAAAGCAAAGCTGCGGAACTATTAGGCATCCCGTTGATGCGTTTCCACAAAGAACGCCAGTTGGAGTCATCGGATGCGGTTGCTCATCAGTGATGCCAATATTTTGATTGATATGGAGTCAGGAGCGTTGATGGATAAGCTCTTTGCTCTCCCGATGCAGTTTGGCATCCCTGATGTGTTGTATTACGAAGAAATCGAACCCGGCACTCCCGGTTTAGATGGCATGGGCCTGCAGATCATGGAAGTCGCGGGTGAGTGGGTAAATTACGCTCAACAGCTCCCTGGACATTACAACCATACCCTGCCTGCTAAAAATGGTCCCAAGCCAACCCATAACGACTATTTGGCACTGGCACTCGCAAAACAAGAAGAGTGCACGTTGCTGACTGGCGATTCCAATCTGAGGGTGGTAGCCGGAAAAGAAAAGGTAACGGTCATGGGAACTATTGGCCTGCTATGTGCGATGGTTGAAAACCAATTACTGTCGGTTGATGAAGCCTTTACTGCTCTCAACCGAATGAAGGAAGGAAAGCGCCGCTTACCCTGGTCTGATGCAGAGAAAATCCTTAATCAACTACGGTAGTGGGGACAGCGCTTATCAAGCTGTC
>PERF01000135.1 GCA_002928495.1 Methylobacter sp.
GTTGGCTTGATAACAAGCAGGCGCTTACTTTTTTTTATCAACTGGGGGACTTACATGAGAAAAACATTAGCCGCTGTGCTTTTTAGCAGTTGTTTAATGCCGGTTTCGACGGCGTTTGCCGCCGAGCTGGACTTCAATGGCAACTTTGTCAATGACAACGATGTTGTCCGCATAGACTTTAACGTGACGACGGATGATTTTGTGACTTTATTTTCATCATCGTGGATAAACGGGGGCTTCGATCCCATTCTAACGCTGTGGGATAGCGCTGGAAATCTTATTTTAGAACAGGATGATGGCGGCATTACAGGAACGCAGCAAGTAAACGGAATTGATTTCGGTTACGGTGAATTCGACAGCTTTTTAAATATTTTTCTGGAAGCCGGCAGTTACATTGCAACCTTGACGCAATTCGATAACTTTTCGGCATCGTTTCAATTAAGCGATGGTTTTTTACGGGCAGACCCGTTTTTCACCTCGGCCTTTGGCTGTTCCAACGGGCAGTTTTGCGAGGGCTCGTTAGTCGATAGTAACGGCGATTTTGTTGAGCCCAACCGCACGTCGGCGTGGGAGTTTCATTTGCTAAATGTCGATAGCGCTCAATTAAACAATGTACCGGAGCCTTCGGCCATGGTTCTGCTTGGCATTGCCGGTATGGCGATAGCTGCCGGCCGCCGGGGCCGGCTTCAAACGCAAACGGCAGCGATTTAAACATCTGTTTTTTGCACGTTAACGCATCCGGTCATCCATTTATAGCGTATCAGATGTGCGCTAGCCGCATTCATTATTCACGGGGGAACTCTATGAACAAGCCATTTAAAGCATTTTTCGGGTCGTATACATTAATCTGCGGCCTACTCTTCGGCGTATCCGGCGTTAATTCGCTGCATGCGGCAAATCACCGCGAAGCACCGTTAACCGCCATAGACACCAAAGCTGACATTACCGATTGGTATGCTTTTGTCAGTTATGACGATCCAACCAAAATCACCATGATCCTTAATGTCGATCCCTTGCTGGAACCCAGCAACGGGCCGAACTATTTTCCGTTCGATTCTGAGATTGTCTACGAGATGAAAGTCGATAACGATTTTGATGCCGAGGAAGATATTACCCTGCAATTCAGATTTAGAACCGAAAACCGTTTGCCCGGCGTATTTACCGGTTTTGTCGGTTCGGGCGAAGGCGTATCCGCGCCGTTTAATTCACCCAGCCCGGTTGCGCCCGGCACGGCGCTGATTCCGCCTGCGATCACGGCGCTGGATGGCGATGGCTCGGCCGGTTTAGGTTTAAGACAAAGCTATACGGTCACACTGATTAAAGGCAAAGGCCGTGGACAAAGCGTGCAAAACCTGTCCGAAGGGCAAACGCTGTTCGCGGTGCCTTCCAACGTTGGCCCGCGTACCATGCCGAATTACCAAGACTTGGCCAGCCAGGGCATTTACCAACTGGGGAACGGTATCCGGGTCTTTGCAGGCACGGTGGATGATCCGTTTTATATCGATCTGGCTGCGGCTTTTGATACCTTTAACTTCCGCGCCGGGGCTTTCGGCAGCGGTATCGCGGGTGTGTTTACCAATGCTCAGAATAGCGTTGAAGATCAAAACTTTGCTTCCGACGATGTGGCAGGCTTCAATGTCAACTCGATTGCCATTGAGCTGCCGATTAGCATGCTGACCCGAGACGGCCAATTGCATTCGGCTGGCGAAGCCTTGGCGGTGTTGGGAACTTACGCGACCACGTCAAGACCTCGCACCAAGTCGTACTCCGATCGACCCGGCGGCAGACCGAAACTGGCCAACAGCTTTACCCAGATTCAACGCATGGGTAACCCGTTGATTAACGAGTGTTGATAGGCACCGGCGATAAGGACCGGTTCAGCATGAGCGAACCTAAAAACGATGCCGACTTTGCCAATTATTTGCTGGATCCTCTGCTGGCCAGGGTAATTAACGCGCTTTATGAAGGCGCGGTGACCATCCCCACGCCGCCCCGGTTGGATTTAGCCCCGCTGGTTTTTTATACCGCGCCGATCTGCCCCGGATGTACGCCGACGCAAAGCGGGCCGCTTGCGGATTTGTTGCGCATCAATACCGGTATTAGCCCTACACCGGCTAGTTTACGCAGCCGCATGGGATTTTTAGCCGGCGATAACGCGGGTTTTCCCAATGGCCGCCGTGTGTCCGACGATGTCACCGACATTGCCGCACAAGCCGTCGCCGGGGTATTAAATCCTAGCTTTAATATTTTCCCCAACAACCGCATAGCCGACGGCGTTAATGCCAACGACAGAGCGTATCAAGAAACGTTTCCTTATGTTGCCTTTGCCAACAGTGGCCGCAATAGCCGACACATCGATCCGACTGAAGCCGGTTGTATCAACGTTGGACTGTTAACCGTGGTTTGCCCCGGCAATTGAACGGATGCCGGTTTGGTCAGACGGCGTGGCGCTAAGTTTTAGCAATTCAGATTAAGGGTAAGCGATAAGTGAGGTGTTCGTGAAAGCTGCAGTAGTGATTTTATGTATCCTTAACAGCCTGACTGGTAACTTGGCAATGGCCCAACCTTATTATCCTGAAAGCGATGACGAAGTGATAGAAACGTTACCGCCGCGCGGTAAAAGCTGGTTCGAAATCAAGTTATTACGGATTAAAGTCAAATCTTCGCCGGCGGCTTTGCAGCCGGTTTTGGATTTGGCTAGCCGTTACATCGAACTCGGCCGAGCGGAATCGGACCCGCGTTATTTTGGTTATGCGGAAGCGGTTTTGGCGCCTTGGCTGAAATCCGGGCAAGTCCACCCTGAAGTGCTGACTTTACGCGCGACCTTACATCAAAACCGGCATGAGTTCACGCCTGCCCTGGCTTACCTGGATAAAGCACTCGCCCTTCAGCCCAGACTTGGCCAGGCCTGGCTGACGCGGGCTTTGATCCTGGAAGTTCAGGGCAACTATGCGGCCGCTTTAAAAAGCTGTTTACCGTTGCTTAAATTGGCCTCGGCGCTGGTCAGCCAAGTCTGTATTGCTTCCACGCAAAGCCTGACCGGCCAAATTGACAGCGCTTATCAACAGCTCATGCTGGCACTGCCGGCGGCTCAATCCGAACCGTTGCAAAACCGGCAATGGGCCATGGTGGCTCTGGCGGAAATAGCCGAGCGCAAAGGTGACAGCAAAGCCGCCGAACAGCATTATCGGCAAGCCTTGAAACTAGACCGCAACGGCTATTTACTGGCGGCTTATGCCGATTTTTTGCTGGATCGCGCGCGGTATCGTGAGGTGACTGAATTACTTCGCAACGAGACCCGCGCCGATACTTTATTGCTGAGACTCACCCTGGCCGAACAAGCCTTGCAATTGCCGACAGCGCAAGCACACATAGTGGCTTTAGCGGCGCGGTTCGCGGCCAGTCGGATGCGCGGCGATACCGTGCACCAAGGCGACGAAGCCAGATTTTTGCTGCATCTGGCACACGCTCCCGAGCAAGCGCTGAAACTGGCACAAGCGAATTGGGGTATTCAACGCGAGCCCCGCGATGCCCGCATTATTTTGGAAGCCGCTGACGCTCTGGATTGCCCTGAACAAATACAGCCTACGCTGAATTTTTTGGCGCAAGCCAAATTGCAGGATGTCAGGCTACAGCCTTTAGTTGACCGGCTAAGCCGGAGCTCATCATGATGCGCTTAATCATCATGCTCGCCACGTTACTCGCCAGTACCGGTGCGCTGGCGCATAAACCTAGCGACAGTTATTTAACGCTTAATGCCGACGCTAAAACATTGACCGGACAATGGGATATTGCCTTAAGAGATTTGGATTACGCGATAGGTTTGGATATAAACGACGATGGCGACATCACATGGGCTGAATTACGTGTGCGCAAACAAGCGATTCACGCTTACGCTTTTACTCGCCTGCAACTATCCGCAAATCAACAACGGTGTAGCATAACCCCTGGCGATTTACTGGTTGACGAGCACAGTGACGGGCATTATGCGGTGCTGTTATTTCAAGCCTCGTGCCCTACCCAAGCCAAACAATTTGCATTGGTTTATAGCTTATTCTTCGATTTCGATAGCCAGCACCGTGGCTTGTTGACACTGGCAACCGGTGGTCGCACGGCAACCCATATTTTCAGCCCTGAGCAGGATCACTATGGCTTTAAGCGGTATGCCGAAGTCAGCCCCTGGCAATCGATGCTGAATTTTGCCCATGAAGGCATGTGGCATATCTGGGTAGGATTCGACCATATCTTGTTTTTATTAAGCTTACTGCTGCCGTCCGCGTTGATCCGGGAGCATTCAAGCTGGCGGCTGAAAACCGGCTACGCATCTATTTTCAAAGATGTGTTGGCCGTTGTTACCTCGTTTACTCTGGCGCATTCGATTACACTCAGCCTGACCGCCTTGCATGTTATTGCGCTACCCGCACGCTGGGTGGAATCGGCTATCGCAGCTTCAGTAGTGCTGGCGGCGCTAAACAATATTTATCCCTTTTTAGCTAACCACCGCGCCTGGTTTGCCTTCGGCTTCGGGTTGATACACGGCATGGGCATAGCCGGCGTGTTGCTGGACATGGGATTGCCGGACAATCAACGCTTTATATCGCTCCTGGGCTTTAATTTAGGCGTGGAAGCCGGGCAGTTGGCCGTGGTCGCGCTGGCGTTGCCTGCTATCGCCTGTTTAAGCCGGCAACCCTCATATCCGGCCCGCATTATGAAGCTAGGCTCGGCTGGCATCGCCATGATCGCCGCATTTTGGTTTTTGCAGCGGGCTCTGGATTTACCCTTAAATATCCTGGAGCTTTTGTAGTGATGGGATTGTACAAGCTCGCCGCCGGCGCAAGACTTCCGGCCTGCCTATAACGGAACTAGCTTATTTTAAGACAATTTCCAGACGCAAGAACCGTCGGGTAGCTGAAGGTTGCGGGCTTTGTCCTCATCAGAATCGTACCGATCAGCGCCGGCTAAATCACACGACGACAACCGGGGTTTTTAACAAGGCGAAAAATCAATATCGGCGATGATCAACGGCATGATGGAGTCGCGCGACTGTAACGTGGGGGATTGAACTTGTTTCGCCAGAGCCGGGCTTGGCACTCAACAGTCTGAAGCCAAGCCATAGACATTATTTAATCAAGTCAGTCGGGTTAAGCCGCATTTGCTCAAATTTCGCAAAAAACGAAGACATTTCCATTTAAGCCAAGTAGGTTAAGTTAATAGCCTAACTTACTTGGGCTTTATAGATTCGGCCTTTTAATGTCTGAACCGTTCGTGCTGAGCTTGTCGAAGTAGACACATCTTTCGACACGCTCAAGGCGTACGGGCGTTAAAACTTCATGCGGCCGAATTAATAGTCACGTTTTGTAAGGTTTGGGCATGCTGTTTAGTGTAGCCAAAACAGCAGGAATGTTCCTACCACCATAAGCCGGACTAATTCCTTTTCCAATTGGCCTTCCCGGTTATGTCTCATAATGTATTCAATTTTGTGGCTTCCGATTTGATCACGCATATGGGTTTTTCTTAACATGGCAAGTCTCCGTGATTGATTTCATTATTTCAGGGTCAATGGGCGGTAACTGCGCATTTGTCCGACCAGAACACCTTGTATTTCCACCTGGGAAGGGTGGTAACGCATAGTCTCCATTTGGGCATTGGCAGGTACCAATAAAACTTCGTGCGGGTATTGTTCGATGATTTTCAAAGTGGCTTCGCTTTTATTGACCAAGGCGACCACAATTTCACCATTGCGGGCATGGCAACGTTGTTCGATCACCACCCAGTCGCCGTCCAGGATGCCTAACTCAACCATAGAGTCGCCTTGTACTTTCAACACATAACAAGGTTGGTTGGTCTTCAGTTCGTCCGGCACCGTCATGTAGCGCTGATCTTCCAGCGCTTCAATCGGTCTTCCGGCGGCAATCTTGCCGACATAGCGCAAGGCGTTAGCCGCTTCCGGTTTATTCCGGCCTAGCGCCAGGGCTTTATCGGTTAAACGAACGCCCGGATGCCGGCGGTCCAAGGGCTCAATGAGTTGTTCGGCCAGTAATCCTTGTATCAGACGATGCAAGGAACCACGCGACTTCATCCCCATTGCCGCAGCCAATTCCTCCAAAGCCGGCGGATAAGCGAAAGGCGGCGGCTCTTGTAACAAGAATTCCAAAACGTCTCGTTGTTTGCGGGTTAGGTTTTGCAAGAATGTTCCTTTTTTGTCTTCATTTTGGTTTAGTCTAATACAAAACGAGAACAAGTAAAGAACTATTTTTGATTAAGCTATTTTTCTCGATTCAGTTTGTTAATTGGAAGTAGCAATAGCTTTTCTTGAAAGGTTACTTGAATAAGATTTAACTGTATTCTCATGCGCTTAACCCATAACCAGCGCTGAGGTAGGGTGCTGGTGAGCTTGCTAACCGCACC
>PERF01000136.1 GCA_002928495.1 Methylobacter sp.
TGCTGCGGGTGCATCGGTAAACTCGATAGCAGCATGGCGTACTCATAGCGCGGGCCTATCACTTGATCAACCCTTCGAGCAAGGCATGAAACCGGGGTTGGAGGTGCTCCAGCAATAACGCGGTGACCGCCTCGCCGGAAAAATCGATTTCCATATCATCCTCCGTCAAGCGGATGAAAATGCCGCTGTTTAGCTGGTCGGACAATTCAAACTTAATACCGTTACGCAACAGATCATGCGCCAGATTGGCGGCAAAATGACTGAGCGCGCCGTTTTCCAGTTCTTCCGTGTTTTTACGCAAGGCATCGGCATCGATAACGTGTTCCGGCAGCACCATAAGCAGATGTTTAGCCTGATCAAGACCGGTTTTGTCGCGCACGTGTCCTGCTAATGCCAAAATCAGTTTTTCGAGAAATTTTTTATCGGCCAGCTTTTGGCCTACCACACGCTGCAACTCCCGCTTGAAATGGCCGGTCAAGCGGTCGCGCAACTGAATATACGCATCCCGGCCGGCCAGTTTAAGCGCATCTTGCCCTGCCAATTTGATAGCCTCGGTTTCGGCTTTAGCTTTGTCAAGCAGGACTTCAGCTTCACGGTTGGCTTCGGCAATAATCCATTCCGCGCGCTTTTGCGCTTCCAGCACAATATTTTCGGCTTTTTCCTGACCGGCAGCGATCCCTTCGTCTTTAAGCCGGCCAATCAGCTCATCGACGCCGGACGAGGCTTTTTGTGACGGTTCGTTATGCATAACACTGCCTCATTATTTGGGTATGCCGCCGCTGACAACTAGCGCAAAAATAAAGGCAAACACGGCGAAACCTTCCACTATCGCCGCCGGCACAATGGACAAGCCGAAAATTTCCGGCTTGGCTTTGGCCGCGTGAATCGCACAGGCGCAGCATTGACCTTGATAGATTCCTATCGCCAACATCACCAGCCCCGAAAGCAAACCTACCGAGAAAACACCCGCGGCGACTTCCGGAGTCACAGTTCTGTTGAGAGTGAACATAATCACGATGCCGAAAATAACCATTGAGGAAGGCATCGCCGAGACCCCGACATACCGGCCATACCCGCTTTCGGTATCCAACATGGCGCCGATAGCGGCCTGCCCGGCAATGGCACAGCCGATGGTGCTGCCCAAGGCACCCAGCGCCATCGGCGCATAAATACCAATCCAGCCTAAAAAAATCATGGTTTCATTCATTGACCTACTCCTCGTGTGGCAAAAGCTTTAAACGGATAGCCTTCATCAGAAACGCTCCAATTATAAAATTCGATAAAATTCAGCCGTAACCCGTGTACCACGCCGCCTAATAAACACAGCAACAAATTCAGCGTGTGCCCGATCAGCAAGATCAGAAAACTGAACACCAGGCCTATGCCCGGCATGGCATGATGCACTTGCAGCGCCAATTGATTAAAGGTTAACGCCAACGACACGCTGGCCATTCCCAAGGCGAATAAACGTAAATAACTTAAAATGTTGCCGAACAACGTGGTGATCTCCACCAGCGACTTTAAGCCTTCAGCCGTGCGCCATAACCAGTCAATAGGGCGTTCAACCGGCCGGTCACAGGAGAATAACAATAACAACAGCCCGCCTAAGCCCAGCATGGCTATGCTAAAGTCACGGGCAAGCGCTGGCGGCGCAGGCTGAGTCAACCAGAAACTGTAGCCGCCTACAATAATCAACAACCAGCCCACGGATGCTAAAGCCTTCAGACTTAAGCGCCGCCGGTACGCGGTAATCGCATTGGCCAAAGCCAGATGTAACACGCCGATAGTGACCGACAATTGCATCATGGCATTAAAATCTTCCATTTTAATAATGGCCAGTTCGGCAAACACGCTGGCTTCGGGAAAACTGTAGCCGAAATAACTGTTGGCCAACACGCCCCAAACCAGCGATGCGACAAGTACGGCCAGGATCATCATGCGAATTCTGGCTCCGGTTACCGATTTACCCATGGAGCGCCATTTTGCCGCCAGCAATAAGCCAAAAAGCAGGGCGTAACCGGCATCGCACATGATCATGGCAAAAAACAGCGCGAACGAAAAAAACACGACCGGCGAAGGGTCCCAGCCCTGATAAGCCGGGGTTTGGTAAAATCCCGTCAAATCCTGCCCGCCCGACCAAAACCCGGTATTTTTCAGCAGTGTGGGCGGCACGTCCGAAGGCTCGGGGTCGCTACTGACCATGGCCAGATTATGTGCTGCAGCATAGTTTTCAAACGCCGGCAAATCGGCGGTATCGGCCCAGACCTGGCTGATAAACACACCATCGGTGTCCAAAGTCATGCCTTTGGCGTAGTTTAATTCCGAGCGGTCCAGCGCCTTACCCAAATTGGCGGCGATCAACCCTATCCAGCGCGTGAGCGACTCGCGCTCAGCTTGCAAATCTTCCAAAGCCAGCTCAACTTCCTCTAGCTCCGCTTTCAACTCGGCCAGCGACCGCGTACCGGTGTGGGTTCTGGCCACCGGCATGCTGGTGATGGGCGGCTCGTCCTCGGCAATCACCACCACATAATCATTGAGGTTGTCCTGGTAAACCACCTGCCAAACCAAACCCGAAGCCGATACTTTGCGCATCAGCCGCTTGGGTACGATGTAAAACCAAAGCTTAAGTCCGCCTAAGTGATGGTTTTCGGGCAGCTTGAAATTGCCCCAGGGTTCGACTTCGTTAATGCGTTTGCTCAAAGCCTCGCGTTTATCGGTTAGCTGACGGCTTTCAAACTGTATTTCCAGGGTGCGATCAACCATCCGATTGAAATCAAAATGCGCGGGATCATGCTGCTGGTGGCGGCGGTTGGGGCATTGGTTCAGATACTTGAGCGCCTTGTAAGCGCGCTCGGCAAGCTTGGGCGGACTGTGAGGTATTTCGCCGGCTTGCCGGCCGGCAGTTATTAAATGTGCCTTGCCCAGCTGTTGCAGGGCCGCCAGAGCGGCCGGCTTGGCTTTGGACAGCCCGCAAAAAGTCAATTTTTTTAAGGCTTTGATAGTCATACGGTGGGGGCTTTCCAGCGTTTTTGTTTGGTGATTTTGGCTCTGACCACGCCGGCGCGCTCGCTGTCCGACAAGAAAATGCTGATTTTTTTGATGGTCTGCCGAGCACGTGGAATCATAATCTTGTCGAAAAAATTCACTCGTTGAGTGACTTTTTTAACCGCCGCTTGCAGAATTTCCAGCCGCCTTTGTTCAACGCTTAAACGGATTTTAAGCTCCAGCATGCGCTTAACATACGCCACGGCTTGATCGACCCAATGCGGTTTGGCATAAGGTGAATACGGCTTGCTGGCAATATCCAGCCGTTTGAGTACCGGCAGGTTGACGCCGGCGTTGTTTTCATGACCGATTTCGATAGCGGACACGCTCACCAGACCTTCCAGGGTAATGCGTTGATCCGCCATCATCGGCAGATTTTCCGCCACAAACTGACGCTGCCGGGCAATTTCCTGTTCAAGCTCGGCCACCCGCGCCGCCACTTTATAGCGCTGGCCGATTAACTGCTGGCGCTTTAAATCCAGCGACGGCAAGAATTGCTGATAGCGTTTGAGCTGGGCAACTTCTTTATGCAGAGCGGCTTTACTGAACGACTGCCTGGTCATGATGATCTTTAGGAAAATACGTGTCGATCAACGACTGTTTCATCAGCAGCTGATCGGCGCTAAAACACTCCGCCAGCGTTTGCCAGCTTAAATCCAAAGCGGCTTCCAACGCTATAGACACATTGATGTCCATAAATCGGGTGCGAAACAGCTTACCGAATTTGAGCAGTTTTTCGTCAAACGCCGACAATTCAAACGCCATGGCCTGTTTTTGCTCGGCTTCAACCGCTGCCGAATAGAACCGGATCATGGTATTCATAATCTGGGCATGGTCTTCGCGTGTGGTTTTACCGATCACATGCTGTTTTAGCCGCGATAACGAGCCGAACGGATCCAACATGGCGTTATGCAAATAAAACTGGCCTTCGGTAATGTAACCGGTATTGTCGGGTACGGGATGGGTGACGTCGTCGCCCGGCATGGTGGTGACCGTTAAAATGGTTACCGAACCCGCGCCTTTATAGTCGCAGGCTTTTTCGTAGCGCCGGGCCAGCTGGGAATATAAATCGCCGGTATAACCGCGGTTGGACGGCACATGTTCCATGGAGACGCCAACTTCCTTGAGCGCATCGGCGAAAGCGGTCATATCGGTCATCAGCACCAACACCCGCTTGCCCTCTTGCACGGCAAAATGTTCCGCCACCGCCAGCGCCAAATCCGGCACCAATAAGCGCTCGACGATAGGATCCGAGGCCATGTTGCAATACATGACCGTGCGTGCGAACACCCCGGCTTGTTCGAACTGGCTGCGGAAAAAATGAAAATCGTCGAAAATCAATCCTAACCCGGCAAACACCACAATATCGGCATCGGCTTGAATGCCGATACGCGCCAGAAACGGATTATACGGCTCGCCGGAAATCGAGAAAATCGGCACTTTCTGACTTTCCACCAGACAATTGAAAACATCGATCATGGGCACATTGGTGCGAATCATGCGCGATGCGAGAATGCGCTGCATGGGATTAACCGAAGGCCCGGCGATACCGACTTTAGGGTCTTGCTCCAGACTAGGGCCTCCGTCGATAGGCGCCCCGGTACCACTGAAAATCCGGCCCAAAATATTGGCGGAGTAAGTCGCCCGCATGGGATGCCCCAGAAATCGCACCGAAGCCGAGGTGGAAACCCCTTGGGTGCCGGAAAACACCTGCAAAGACACGTGCCGGCCATCGATTTTAATGACCTGGGCGAGTGAAGCCACGCCATTGTCTTCAACACTGGCCAAGTCGCCAAAGCGCGCGGTAATGCTTTGTTTCTCGGTACCTATCGCGACATCGACAGTAATAATATTGCCGACAATCGAGACAATATTATGATGCCTGACCATACGTTCAATCACGGTGTATCCCTCTAAACTTCAAGCAAGCCTTAATACCCATAAGACCTTTAAGCTTATTAAATTTATATGACAACCTGATGACTTTTTTGTTAAAAAATCATGCCGGGTTTAACAACAGATACAAACCCAAACCCGCCATCACCAGCCCACTAAGCAGCTTCAGCCAACGGCCTTCATTTTCCTGCAGGCGGTGTTGGCTCAGTGTTATCACGCCTATAGCCAGAATAATGATGTCATCCAGCATATAAGCGGCGTTGTATAGCACTAAATAGCCATAATAGCTGGGCTTATCCAAACCGTGTAAAGTCAAAATCCGGGTATACAAAGCCGGAAAACCGGAGGTGCACATAAACTCGACGATTTGCACTAAAACCGCCAGAAAAACCGCGCCGATCATGGCTCCAACCAGATTTTGCGCGCTTAGAATCGCTCGCATGCGCGCATAAATGCCGGGCTTGGCGGAAGCCGGGATCGACAGCGATACGCCGCCCCGACCCGGATGCCAAAAATCCTTTAAATTGATCGCCGCCGCAGCCAGCGCAATTACCGCCACGGCGATTTCCGAAATCCGCGACAAGCCTATGAACAAAAACAAATTCAGCCAGGCCGCCATAAACACGAAATAAGCAATACCCTCCACGGCCACAAACGCCCCGGCCACCGCCAACATGCGGCCACGGTTTTGCATGGGCGCCAGCAGCGAGATCATTAACAGCAGCACCCATATCGAACATGGGTTAAAACCGTCCAGCAAACCCATCGCCAACGTGAACGCGGGCAACCCCAGCTGTTCCGGCGTCAGCTCGTAGCCCAAAACCCGGATTGCCGGCGGGGGATCGACCGGTGCGGCTTGGCTGCCCTCTGCGCCTTCGCAGCTTTGCGCGCTGACGGCTTCGCAACTGCCTTCCCATGCCGGAGCTTGCTCGTTAGCGGCCGTTTGGGCTTGCCTTAAGGCTTCGCGGATCAAAGCATCGGTGCCGGTTTGTTTGGAATAACCGATAATCAGCTGACCGCCCACGAAGATCGCCGGCACCCGTATGGCGCTTAACTTTAAGCTTTCCGCCAAGGCTTTAAGCCGCTGCAGCGCGGCCGGATCTTGTAAAACATCGTGATAGTTAATGATCAGACCCGGCTGCTCTTGTTGCAGCGTGTGCAAAAACTGCTCGGCCTCGGCACAGTGCGGACAACCAGCCCGCACAAACACCTCAATAGCCGACGGCCCGGAACGTGGAACGGCATCATCCGCCGCCAGCGTACCTACACTTGCCAACGCTGCCAGCAGCATAAACACTCCGGCCCAATCGTTTAGTCTTTTCATGTCCCCAGCCCCGGCCTATGCCTTGAACTTCAATGCATCAACTTGGCTTAGCGTAACAGCTTGAAATCACCGCTCCAAGCATCTAATACAAAAA
>PERF01000137.1 GCA_002928495.1 Methylobacter sp.
AACATGGTAAATTCCGATAAAAAGAGTTGAAAATTGCAGATCAGGCCTTTTCGTTAGGAAAAGCCAATCTTAAGGAATGTTACTAAAAGAATGTGACACAGTTATTACTTTTGGGCGCTAAATTGTGCTAAGCATCGGTTTTAACACATAAAATGCACCAGATGGGATGCTCTTGAACGGAGTGGGGCGCATTGCTAGCGAACAGTGCGGTTTTTAAACGCACCCGCTTGTATCTTACCCTCGTAGTGGTTAGCTACTGCGGCACTGAGAAGAGTCCATGTCATCAGACTACGGCGCTGTCCCCTTGGTTTGCTGCTGATTTTTGACCCCTGATTTCTGCGATGGGTATATCGGGATTTTATAGCTCAAAAAATGCTATATTTTTGAGCTATAAAATCATTGGGTATAGATCATGACTTGGAATTGGCAACAGGCGGGTTGGCCGCGCTTTACCAGCAACGCGAAGCAGCTGGACGCTTTTGAAAAGCGCTTGTTGCTGGGCGCCGGCGTGTCATTCGGTGCGGTTAAGCATTTGTCCGAAGACGACTACTGACCATCGAACTGATCAGCAATGAAGCCTTGAAAACGTCAGCCATTGAAGGCGAATATCTCAACCCTGACAGCCTACAGTCTTCGATTTGCCGCCAATTCGGTTTTATGCTACTGCAAGCCTATTTTCCTAAATTAAATGTTGGTAATTTATCGTACAAGCTTGCTTCTTAAATTTGAGTTTCATGCAATCATTACAAGCAGTTTGTTGATGCCTGCTAATAATACATTGAAACTATGGGATCGGTTCGATCCATCAATCTTCAGGTGAGGCCCTATCTCCCTGGAGCCGGAAACCTTTTGATACCTTCCATCTGTCAGTTTAAAAAGTTCCTCTGAAGCGTTGGAAAGCAAATCAGGCGTACGGAATTTTTTAACGTTCTGTTTTTTGGCAAGGTTAGGTATGTTAAGCCCATCCTCAACAGCCTTGAGATCACCCAAATAAAAACTTTCCAATTCCGTACAAGCAATTCTGACGACAGTAGAATCTTGCTTTCCGGTAGCCATCACTTTCTCAATGAGACAATTTTTAATGATCGAGCAGTCGCCGCTGTCTTTATCGCGCATGACTAAAAAAGCAGAGCTGGGCTGGTTCCAACCTTTCAATCGGCGTTCCAACTGCTTTTCCAAATCCTGTTTCCCTTCAAAGACAATAAATTTTACGGCAATTTCAGCAGGTAATACCTTTGGCAAAATCCCCTTCAACATTTCTGCTGCTGAAGGTTCTTCCAGCATAAAAACCAGATAAGTCATTCAGGATCAACTCCATCAAAAAATCCTTGTTTCCAGAGGTAACCCATTTGATCGCCATCTTTCATATATGCGGCGATTTGCTCATCTTGAGAGGCCCGCTTTATCTGGGTATAACCGTTTTGTTTTACCAGCCAAAACACTTCATCGAGTTGCGTGGCATTCAAGAAATCAGGCGAATGTGTGGAAACAAATACTTGACCACCTCGGAGTGAATAAGCTCTAAACTCTTCGGCCAGCTCCCACAACAACTTTGGATAGAGTTGATTTTCCGGCTCCTCAACACATAACAAAGGATGCGGGATTGGATCGTAAAGCAGCGTTAAATAAGCCAGCATTTTTATCGTACCGTCCGAAACATACCTTGCTAAAAAAGGATCTTCAAAGGCACCATCCTGAAATTTCAAAAGCACTCGGCCTTCTTCGGTAGTCTTTGTCTCGACGCTAGTAATGCCAGGAACACGATGTTTAATTTTTGAAATGATTTCGTTAAAAGCACTTTGGTGAAATTGATATAAATACTGAATGAACAGAGATAAGTTTTCACCTTCGCGCGATAAATGATCAGCGTAGCCAGCCTCTTGTTCGGGTCTTGCCTTGCTAATATGGAAGTCAGAAACATGCCAATTTTCGATCAGATTACCGAGTGCCACCACGGCAGGAAAGCGCTCGAATTGTGCAAGGCCTTTAACCGCGAGAATATCGGCGGATTTAAGTGATTGTTCTTCCCGTTTCAATTCGCTAACATCACGGACAGACTCCAGTTCATTCGTCACTGCAACGCCCTTACCTAAAGAGAAATCCAGGAAGTGCCAGGGTTGTCCACCACTGCCACGCCTATATTTCAAAATTTCACGTTCAACGACCGGCTTATCATGCTGTTCGTTTATTTGAAGAAAATAGGTTATCAGGGGGCTATCGGGCTTATCTCGAAATTTAATTTCAATTTCAATGGGCTTTTGGCTGTTTCGGGTCCTCACCTCCCTAAAGCCACGGTTTCCACCTTGTTTGATTAGCGCAGTGGTTACGTTGGTGGTAAGAGCATCTTTTAAAAAACCAAAAACATTAAACAGGGTGCTTTTACCCGTACCATTGGCGCCGACAATCACGCAAAAGCTGGGAATATCCAGCATTTCCACATCTTTGAAGGCTTTAAAGTTTTTTATCCGCAAGGTTTCGATTTTCATGTTTTTCCGTCTCAGATTATCTTGATTTCCGTACTGGGCGACAGCAGCTTGAAAATTTGGTCGATGTTGATCTTAACGCTGTCGTTAGCGAAACCGGCATCGCGGAACGCTACGCGCAACGGCTGGCGGTCAGCCACCGTAGCCCGGTAGGATGCAGTAAACAGCGTGCACTGCATCGTTCGTGATCGGTGCGGTTCGTAAACTCACCACACCCTACGCATTAATCCCATTGCCCTACAAACTCAATAACAATCAATTTATCTCTAAATCAATCTGTTGCTGCCCAAACAAATAATCCAGCCCGCGTAGCTCCGAATAGCGAAGCGTATTCGGAGAAATGCAAGTAAAACAGATTTTATGCGAATGATTTGCTTCGATAACAGCCCGGTAGGATGCAGTAAACAGCGTGCACTGCATCGTTCGTGATCGGTGCGGTTCGTAAACCTACCATACCCTACGCATTAATCCCATTGCCCTACAAACTCAATAACAATCAATTTATCTCTAAATCAATCTGTTGCTGCCCAAATAAATAATCCAGCCATAACGCCGATAGTTTTTCCTGCACGGAATTTTGCCGCAGGCGCCCGTTGAGGTGTTTGAAATCGACGCGGTCGAGTTCTTGATCCTGGTTGTAGCAGGAGTAGACGAAGCTTTCCTTGCCGGTTTCCGGGTCGACATGGCGGCATAGGCATTGGGCGCAGATGCCTTTCATCATGCATTGCATGGGCGAGTTGATGGAGCCTATGGCGATATGGGCCTTGAGATAGGGCTTGAGCACGCCGTGGCGGGCTTCTTTGACGGCTGCCATCATGCGGTCCGAGCCGATGACGATCATGTGTTCGGCCTCGGACAAGGTTACCGGTTGTTCTCCCAGAGCGCCGGTCGTGTAGGCCAGCATGGCTTCCAGGATATTGCCAGTGAAGGTTTTATCTTGCGGGCGGGTTATTGGAATGGGTTGAACACCTTCGGTTTTGTCGGCAGACCAGATGATGACGTCGGCGGCGGCTTCGATCTCTTCTGTTTTGAACACATCTTGCGCATGTTTGTAGGCAGCAAAATAAATGACTTTGTTGCCGGCCGTGCGCAAGGCTTTGCCGATGGAGAACAGCACGGCATTGCCCAGGCCGCCGCCCAGCAGCAAGATGGTTTGATTATGCGGGATTTCGGTGGGTGTGCCGGTTACGCCCATCACCACGATTTGGCTGCCGGGTTTCCAGGTGGCGCACAAGCGCGATGACGAGCCCATTTCCAAGGTGATCAGCGAGATGGTGCCGTCGGTTTTATTAACTTCCGCGCCGGTCAATGCCAAGGCTTCCGAGGCTAGCACGGTGTTTTCGATGACCGGGGCGTCGGCTTCGTAATTTTGAATACGGTAAAACTGGCCGGGCTGGAATTTTTCCGCCTGCATGGGCGCTTTGACCACGACTTCAATAATCGTTGGTGTCAACCGGTGGATGGCGACGATGGTGGCGATTAAAGCGTTGTCCATGCGTTCGAACAAGGCTCCTAGGGCTTGATTGCGTTCTTCTTGCAAGCCGGGATCGAGCTTGGCCAGCCGGTCTTCAAACAATTTGACGATAAAAGGATAGCCGTCTTTGGCGCTGGCCATGGCTTTAACAACGTTGCCGGCGTAAACCGGGTGGTTGTCGCCGTAAAAGCTGATGAATTTGCCGTTGAGGCGGTAAGAGGTTAGCGGTGCCGGTTTGCCGATTTTAGGCGCGGTTGGGTCGGCCATGGCCATCAGTTGCAGATCGCCGTTTTGCCATTCGGGTTGGTAGCGCTGGAAAAACCACTTATCCATAACAAAGGTGTCGGGATGCTCGCTTTGGTAGATGGTGTTGGGCGAAGTGCCGGCGGCGATGTACAAGCTGCGCAAAGGTACGGTAACCGTGTTCCCTGCGTTGTGCCAGCGGCCGTCCAGTAAACTGAGCTTTTCGAATTCCACGGCATTCAGGTGGCCGAATTCATCTTCCAGGGCGCGCTTGGGCGTCATGCCCTCGGCCAAGGCGATGCCTTCTTCCAGGGCTTTGCTGATTTCCTCATGGTTTTGCCGGTAGGCCGGGGCGTCTTTCATGCCTTTGCGGTAAAACAAGGTGACGCCGCCCCATTGTTGCAGCAAAGGTTGAAAATCGGGAGCTTCACCAGCCGCCGCCGCACGCTGGCGTTCGGCGCGGATGGCTTTGCCGTGGGCAAGAAACTCATCCAGAATCAGGCTTTCTTCACGGTCGTAACGGGCACGCACGGCTGCTTCGCCATAGGCGTGGGCCAGGGTTTCATAACGCGTTAGAATTTTTTCCACTTGTACCGGGTAATACGCCATGACTTCAGTGGCGGTGTCGACCGCCGTTAGTCCGCCGCCGATCACGCCGGCCGGCAAGCGTACCTGTAAGTTCGCCAGCGAGGTGGATTTGGCGGCGCCGGTTAGCTGCAACGCCATTAAAAAGTCGGAGGCTTTGCGGATGCCTCGGATCAGGTTGTTTTCCAGGTCGATGATGGTCGGTTTGCCGGCGCCGGATGCTAGGCAAATGTGGTCAAAACCCAGTTCCCAGGCGTCTTCGATGGTTAACGAGCCGCCGAAACGAATGCCGCCGTAAGCGCGGAAATTGCGGTTTCGCACCAGGTTCAGGTAAATCACTTTTAAAAAGTTTTTATCCCAGCGCACGGTAATGCCGTATTCGGCCACGCCGCCGAAGCCAGCCAAGGTGCGTTTGTCCAGGGCTTCGTAAATATCGGCAAAATCTTTTAACGGAGCGGGCGGGGTGTCGGCATCGCCGGTCAAGGCTTTGGGCAAGGGTTCCAGTTTTAGCGCATCGATAGCCGCCACGCCGAAGCCTTCGTTTAAAAGATAATGGCTCATGGTGTAACCGGCGGGTCCCAAGCCGACCACCAAGGCGTTGATGCCATTGTAAGGCAGGGCGTAAGGCCGTCTAATGTTGAGCGGGTTCCATCGCGTCAGCAAGCTGTAAATTTCAAAACCATAAGGCATGAACAACACATCGGTGAGCACATTGGTCTCGATTTCCGGAATATTGACCGGCTCGGATTTTTGGAAAATGCAGCCTTTCATGCAATCGTTGCAAATCCGGTGGCCGGTGCCGGGGCACATGGGGTTGTCGATCATGATGACGGCCAATGCGCCGATATTATCACCCTGGCGTTTGACCACGTGCATTTCCGAAATCTTCTCTTCCAGCGGGCAGCCGGTAATGGTTACGCCTAAGGGATTGTCCTTGAAGGTGTTGGTTTTTTTATTGCGCATGCCTTTGGAGCAGGAATCGGTGTCGCGCTCGTGGCAATAAATGCAACGGTCTACTTCGAACAGTGTTTGGCGTTGATCGAAACGCGGGTCGGTCAAGGCAAAACCGTCACGGCGGCGATGCGGCTGTGGCCCCATCCAGACCGAATAGCCAGGTTTGTCGATGACTTCATGTTCGACTAAATCATCAAAATCGCATTTGCGCGGGGTTTTAAAGCTGAGCCAGCCGGCGGTTTGGGTTTTAAGTTCTGTATCGTGCAAGGCCAGAAAACACCATTGTTGGACGATGAGCAACAAGCGGGCGACAAATTCGTTGTCCGGCAGTTCAGTAAAAGCCGATAGCATACCGGTTTTTAAGTTGGCGCGCAGACTTTGCACCGCCTCATGCGGTTGTTCAAAAATAGCCGGTAGGCCTTGGGCTAGCTGCTTGAAATGCCGGTTCAGCCAGGCTAAAAAGCCGCCGACGCTGGCTATGCGCAGCTCCGGATCCAACTTTTCAGCGTCAGGAAAGCCTTGGCAAATTAATTGGTTAAGTTGTTCGACAACAGCGTTTATATCTAAACTGCCAGGGTCGGCCGC
>PERF01000138.1 GCA_002928495.1 Methylobacter sp.
CGCAACCGCGTAAGCGATGCGCTGGCGGCAAAATTGAGCGCTTAGTTCAGCAAATTCAGTATTCATGGCGTTGATGGTTTAAGGGTTGAAGCAGGTCATCCGGACGGTCTATATCCCAAAGTATACCCGGATCGTCGCAATCCAGCGTAACGATATGGGATGGATTCGCAGCTAGCAGGGCTTTAGCGCCGGTATCACCGGTCAAGGCGCAAAGCTCGTTTCGAAAGTTGGCGGCAAAGCCGACCGGATGCCCGCGTTGCCCCTGCCAAATCGGTGCGGCAATCGCGGCGCCTTGGCTTAATGCCGCCGCCACCCGGCGGTTGGTCGAAGGCTTGATCCAGGGCATATCGGCCAGGGCAACCAACCAGCCGGGCGCTCCGGCAGTTTGTTGAATGCCGAAAGCCAGGCTGACGCCCATACCTTGGTCGGCCTGCGGACACACAGCCACCTCGGCGCCTTCGGCTTCCAGCAGGGTTTTTAGGGTTTCGGCGCCGGGGCGGATAACGGCCAGTACGCGACTGGTTCCGGAGAGTAGGTTTCGGCAGGCTTGTACGGCCACCGGGACATTTTCCGGCAGCAGACGGGTCAGCTTGTCGCTGCCGAAACGACGGCTAGCGCCAGCAGCTAGTAAAATGCCGGTGATGCCGGAACGCTCCGGCTGGCCGGCTTTCATGAGCGTTTCGTACCGGTCCCGAGTGTGGCGGCGGATAACCGTGCGTTACAGTCCCGACTGGTTTCGTTGCCGGCCAAGCAAATGTGGATTTCTGCCATCATATTTTAAGTTTGTGCAGCATGTCGCTTTGGCTGGTCGGGTGATCCAGATAAAAGCCTTGGGCGAAATCAACCCCGAACTTTTGCAGCAACTCCAGGGTTTCGCCGTTTTCCACGTACTCGGCGATAATCAATTTATGCAGCCCTTGGGCGATAGTTGCCATGGCTTGCACGAACAATTGATTTTCGCGGTTATTTTTCAGATCGCGTACAAACAAGCCGTCGATTTTGAGAATGTCGACATTCAAATATTTTAAATAAGTGAACGTTGAAAAACCGCTGCCGAAATCATCCAGACAGACCCGGCAACCGGCTTGGCTAATGGCCTCAATAAAGCGCTGGGCGTCGCCCAGATCGGATACCGCTTCGGTTTCGGTAAGTTCGATAATCAGGCGTTTGGGTTCGATGCGGTAGTGCATCAGGCGGTTCTTGATAAAATCGGGCAGCGTGTGGTCGTCGAACGAGCGGCCGGAAATATTGACGGCCAATGGCGGCAGAGTGGGATACCGGGCCAGCAATGCCATGCTAAGCTCCAGAATTCTATGGTCGATTTCGATGATTTGCCCGGTTTTTTCGGCAAACGGGATGAACAAGCCCGGCATGATCAGCCGGCTTCTATCGGCCGGGTCGTGTATGCGCGCGAGTACCTCCAAATGGCTGAGTCCGCCGCCGTCGGTGCGGTATATGCCTTGAAAGTACAGTTCCAGCAGATTTTGTTCCAAGGCCAAACCAATGCGCCGGCTCCAGCTCATGCGTTCGACCATGGAGCCGGACTGGTCTGCTTCCGGACTGTACAACGACCATGTGTTTTTACCCAAGCGTTTGGCGTGGTACATGGCGGCGTCGGCGTGGGCGACCAGGTCTTCGGCATCGATGGCGTGGTCGGGGTACAAGGCCACGCCCACGCTCGCGGTCAGGCGCAGGTTGCTGCCGCGTAGTCGGAATGGAACCGAGGCAATGGTTTCGATGATGCGCACGGGTAAGGCGCTGAGGTTTTGCCCGTCTTTAAGCGACACCAGAATGGCGAACTCGTCGCCGCCCAGACGGGCGAACATTTCCACATCGCGCACCAGCGCGCTGATTTCCGAGGCGGTGCGCAAAAGCACGGTGTCGCCGGCGCTATGGCCGAAGTTATCGTTGATGTATTTGAACTCGTCCAGGTCAAAATACAACAGAGCGAAACGGCCATTGTTGCGCATGGCGCTTTTCAGCATGTAATCGAGTTGTTTTTGAAAACGGTGGCGGTTATATAAACCGGTCAAGGGGTCATGTTCGGCCACGTACAGCAACTGCTGCGCGGTTTGCCGCTCCAGGGTGATGTCTTCATAAATCCACAAGCGGCCCATCAGGCCTTTTTCGTCGGACAGTACCGGAAACGACAATTGCGTCAAAATGCGGCCGTCGTTGAATTCAATCTCAAAACGTTCGCTGATTTCGTGGGTGTCCAACACCTGCAAAACAAATTTGGAGGCATGTTCCGGCCAGGAAAACCGGCTGGGTGAATATTCGAGCAGGTTTCTCAAGGGATTGCCGCTGATCGGCGCATCGGCATTAATACCCCAAATGCGTAAAAACGCCGGGTTGACGAAATCCACCAGGCCGGTTTTGTCTTCAAACAGCACGCCGATATTCATGGCCGACAACAATGCCGTCATCTGGTTTTTTTCGCGCTCGGCGGCTTCTCTGAGCTGGCGTTCCGAGGTTTCCGAGGCTTCCATAACTTTTACCATGCGGCGAATAATCATAACCAGCGGCGCCAGCAGCAGACCGCCGGCCAGTAATGCGGCAACGGCTAAGTTGATCAATAAAGCTGTGTTTTTTCTGTCCAATTGCTCCAATAGTTCGCGCAATTGCTCGCTTAAATTGCTGTGCAGCCTGCTCAGTTGTGTGGCACGGAAACGCGTGGCGGTTAAGGCTTCAATCAATTGCGTGTTATCAAAATGTTGGCTCGCGTCGGTGTTTTGCAGCAATTTAAGCAAGGCTTGTGTTTCTTCTTGCAAATATTGAAAGGCTTTTTCGGTTTCCGGATCCGAAGCCTGACGGATTATCTCGTTAATAGCGGCTAGTTGGCTTTTAATGGTGTAGGAAGGATTCCGGATATTGATTTTTTCCGGCGAGTTTTGATTGAGCTTGAGGTCGAAAATCAAATTTTCCAGCGTGGCCGCCAGATTGTCGGCGTAATAAATACTTGGCGCATGAAAATTGCCGAGCCGGTCGTAGATTTCATGTTGTTGTTGGGTGTGCTGGAAGATGACCGCCATGGCCAGCGCAGCCATCACCAATTGTACGCCGACCAGTTGATAAACTTTTTTTAATACCGGCGGCGTTTTGTTACTGCGTTGAGCCATTGTTTTGGTTTTTTTCCAGGTTTTGAATGATGTTGTCCAGTACTTCAAAATCTTTGTTACTGGCGGGAATGAAACTTTGTGCATTGAGTGCGGAGAGAATGCCGCGCTGCTGTGGGTGGCTGATCGATAAGGCGAGAAAAGCATCCCGTAAGGCTTGTTTTTCGCGTTTCGGCATACCGGGCTGAACGGCAAACACATAATCGGTATAAAACGGCGTTTCCCAAACGATGCGCACATCGCGCAGGCTTAACCGGCCGTCTTTGATCATGGCGCGGATGACTTCACCGTTGGCCACGCCGATATCGACCCGGCCTTCACGCACGGCCAGCGCGGTTTTATCATGGCCGCCGGAATAGTGAATAGTGTTGAAAAATTTTTCCGGCACTATGCCTTGCTCCAGCAAAAAGTAACGCGGCATATAATGCCCGGAAGTCGACAGTTTAGCGCCAAAACTAAACTGTGTGCCTTTAAAATCGGCTAAGGTTAATTTAGCATTATCAGCTTGCGTTAAAAACAGTGAGGTGAATTTAAGATCGATATCGCGCATCACCAACGGTTCGGCGTGATACAGTTTTCGGGCGGTGGCAAAGGTGACGCCGCCGAAAAATACAATATCCAGTTTTTTTTTGCCGAATTGGTTTACCAGCTCGTTATAGTCGCTAGGAATCGTTATATCGACAGGCCGTTCCAAGGTGACTTCCAGATAATTTTTCAGCGGTTTGAAGCGTGCGTTTAAAATTTCCGGCGAACTGTCCGGCAGCAAGCCTAAACGGATTGCCGATTTGGCGATATGGTCGGCGGCTTGGGCAGGGTCTTGCCAAAGCCAAAACAGTCCCATTAGGGCCGGCAAAATGCTGCGGGCCAGGACCATCAACAGCACGCTGCGCTGGTGTGCATTGGGCAGAAAGGTCTCAATCATCATTTACCTGCCTTCCGTTGGGGGTTAGATTTAAGCCATTGGGAGCTGCAACCTTTTTTGGCTTTAGTTTAACACCTAAACTGCGGTAATTCGTAGGCTGACAGTTCGGCGACCGAGACGATCGTGAAAAATGACTGAACTTGGGTTGTGAGGCGGATTTATGCGTTGACGGCGATATAGCCGGCCAGCCCCAGCAGTAAAACACCGATGCCGGCGCTGAGTCGGGTTGCCGGTACCGGAGCGGTTTTTTCCAGAGTGATTAACGCCGTGAGCATTAACATGGCGACTAAGTTCATCACCCCGGCGGCAAACATCAGCAGCATTTGCAGCCAGCAGCAGCCCAGACAATGCAACCCGTGGCTAAAACCGGTGCGTAACGCGCCCATTCCGCCCGGTTGCCAATGCTGCAATAAAAAGCCGAACGGTGTGCGGCAGTGGCTTAAACAAATGTTTTTAAAGGCGGTAAATTGGTAGCTGCCTGCCAACACCAACATGCCGGCGGCCAGATACGGCTGGCGGTTTTCCATCATCGGCGACAGCCAGCTCAGGCTGTGCAACAGCCATTGCAGCGCGGTCAAAGGCACGCAAAACAGTAGCCAGACGGCAAAATAACCGGCGGCAAGCCATAAGGTCAAGGCGGTATCGGCGTTGCTGCTACGACCATAGCGCGTAAAAGCGGCGAACATGGGCAAGGCCGAAGGCAGCATCATGGCCACCATCATCACCGCCCACATCCCGAAAATCCAGGCTAAGTCGCCTGCGCTCCAGGCATCGAATGCCGTGGGCGGCATTCGCATTTGCGACATCGGCAGATGCGACATTTGCCAGGCCTGATAAAACAAATACGCCCAGCTGCCGCCGGCTACCAGCACAAAAAACCCTGTTAAGCGCACCGGCACCGATTTAAGGTTGATAGACGAAGGCCGAATGGTAACCGTTGCGCTCGGAAAACTCCCAGTCTTGGCCGTGGTCGCGGTAGCGGTAACGGGTTGACTTGGCGACCGTTGAAGGATGGCTGGTGACCACGCATAACGGCGGATTACTGATCTGCGAGACTTGCCCGTTGATACCTTTGATACTGCGGATTTCCGCTTCGGCAATACCGGGAATGTTCAAGCTGCGAGTGTCTTCATGCTCTTGATAGTGCATGGCGGTTTTTTGGATGCCCCAGATATGCCCGATAAAGCCTGCCAGAATTGCCGGATGGCCGCCGGCCTGACCGGAAAATATCTGTGTTAAAGCTGCCGTTTGCGTATCGTCGGCGCGTTCATCGATATACAAAGCCGCATTCCAGCCGCCGTTGATCATGTTGCCGACGGCGTAGCAGGCCAAGGCCACATTGAGATTATCCAGCTGCGAGTTTTCCCAGTGCCCGGCATCGATGTGCCAGGCCACCAGTAGTTTGCACTCACCCTCGCTAGGCGCTTGCAGCCACACGCAAGGGCAGGCGGTGTCGCAGTTGCAGGTTTCAAAATAACGGCCTTCCAACTGCCAAGAAAGTGTTTGTTGAGGCATCAAAACGGCTCCTTGAACGGGCGCAGGTCGATTTCATGGCTCCAGGCGCTTGGGTGTTGACTATGCAAATGCCAGTAGCTTTCCGCTATGGCATCGGGATGCAGCAAGCCGTCTTTGCCTTTGCTGTCGACGTACTGGGAAAATTGCCGGCGTGCGCGGTCGCCGTCGATCACGCCGTCTATGACAACGTGGGCAACGTGCAGGCCGCGCGGGCCGAATTCGCGCGCCATGCCTTGGGCAATGGCGCGCACACCCGCCTTGGCGGCGGCAAACCCGGTAAACGGCGGTCTGGCGCGCATCGAGGCGGTGGCGCCGGTAAAAATGACCGTGCCCCGGCCTTGCGGCAACATGCTTCTCGCCGCTTCGCGGGCGAACAAAAACGCGCCTAGGGTATTTTGCCGCCACAAAGCGGTGAAATGCTCCAACGTCGTGTCCAATAAGGGCGCGGACTGGTTGCTGTCGACATTGTAGACGGCAATGTCCAGGCGCATGCCTTCAGCGGTCGTGGCTTGGAAAATACGCCGGATGCCGTCTTCATCGGTGGCATCGGCCGGCACCGGAATTACCTGACCGCCGGCGGCGTTGATGTCGTCGGCGACCAAGCTGAGTTTATCAGGGCTGCGGCCGGCGATGATGACGGTCAGCCCTTCCGCCGCAAAACGCCGGGCCAGCGCCGCGCCTAAACCCAGCTTGGGGCCGACGCCAGCCACCAATGCCGTTTTCACCGCTGCCATCAGCGTGCCTTG
>PERF01000139.1 GCA_002928495.1 Methylobacter sp.
TCCACTGCGGAATTGGATCGCAAGCTGGCGTTTGAAGACCTTGCCACCGGCGGTTCGTTCATGGTGTTTAACCAAACGCGCAGCATTTTCGACATCGTAAATAACTTTACCCATTTTTTTGCTCACGAAAGCTGTGGTTTTTGTACGCCGTGCCGAGTAGGAACCGCTTTGCTGAAAAAACAGCTCGATAAAATCGTTGAAGGCCATGGTTCGGCCGGCGATGTGGCGGCGTTGGAAGAGTTGAGCCAAGTCATCAAACAGCACAGCCATTGCGGTTTGGGGCAAACCGCCGCTAATCCGGTGCTGACCACGCTGGAGCGGTATCCTGAGCTATACCAAAACCGCTTGAAGAAAATCAGTTACGAGCCCGGTTTCGATTTGGACGGCGCACTGGAAACCGCCCGGCGCTTGGCGCACCGTAACGATGACCGGGCACATTTGACGCAAACGGCGGACGATTATGACTAAAAGCTTTAATCTGGACGGCCAAGGCATTGCGTTTGAAGACGGCCAGACTATCCTGCAGGCAGCCGAAGCGGCCGGCGTATATATTCCGCATCTGTGCCACCACCCGGATTACAGCCCGCACGGCAGTTGCAAGCTGTGCACGGTTAAAGTCAACGGGCGGATTTGTTCGGCGTGCACTTTTCCTGCCGCAGAAGGCCAGGAGGTAATCAGCAACAGCAGGGAATTGCAGGACGACCGCAAGAAAATCACCCAAATGCTGTTTGTCGAAGGCAACCATTTATGCCCCGGTTGTGAAAAAACCGGCAATTGCAAGTTACAAGCGGTCGGCTACTACTTAAATATGTTGGATAACCATTTTCCGCATTTTTACCCGGGGCGCGGGCTGGATGCCTCGCATCCCGATGTTCTGCTGGACCATAACCGCTGCATTTTCTGCACGCTGTGCGTGCGCGCCAGCCACAAGGATGGTAAAGACGTGTTCGCCATCAGCGGTCGCGGCATCAACAAACGTTTGATCATCAATTCCGCCAGCGGTTTACTTAAAGACAGTGCTTTGTCGGCGGAAGACCGGGCCGCGCATATCTGCCCGACCGGCGCTATTTTAATCAAGCGCACGGGCTACCAAATCCCGATAGGCCGGCGCATTTACGATCATCATGGCATTGATCAGATCGATACGGATATGGATACGGAGCCGGCGCATGGCAGCTAAAATCAGGATTGCCACCACCTCTTTGGCCGGTTGTTTCGGTTGCCACATGTCGTTTCTCGATCTTGACGAACGCTTGCTGCAACTGGCGGATGTCGTGGAGTTCGACCGTTCGCCCCTAACCGATATCGAGCATTGCGGCCGCTGCGACATTGGCTTGATCGAGGGCGGCGTGTGTAATTCCGAGAACGTGCACGTGCTACGTGAATTTCGCAAAAACTGTAAAACCCTGGTTGCTGTCGGCGCCTGCGCACTCAACGGCGGCTTGCCGGCGCTGCGGAATTTCATAGCCTTGGAGGCGTGTTTGCAGGAGTCCTATCTGGACGGCATAGGCGTGGAAAATCCGCAAATCCCCAGTGACCCCGAACTGCCGTTACTGCTGGATAAAGTGCATCCGCTGCATGAAATCGTCAAAATCGATTATTTTTTGCCCGGTTGCCCGCCTTCGGCGGACGTATTCTGGAAATTTCTCACGGATTTGATCGAAGGCCGTGAACCCGAGCTGCCTTATGAGCTGGTGCATTATGATTAAGGCGGACGCCAAGCTGCCGGCATTAATGTCGGCCATCACATGCCCGGCCTGCGGATTTAGCCAACAGGAGACAATGCCGGTGAATGCCTGCATTTATTTTTACCCGTGCAGTCATTGTGAAACTTTGCTAAAGCCCAATCCGGGTGATTGCTGTGTATTTTGTTCCTACGGAACCGTGGCTTGCCCGCCTAAGCAAATGGATCATGAGTGTTGCGGGGGATGAAATGTGAATGGGAATTATAGGAGAGTCGGATGACAGTAAAACAACAATTAATCGATGAGCTGGAAAGTATCGATAATTCAGTTGCCTTAGTTCAGCTATATGAGCTTGTGCAAGCGGTTAAGCAAAGCTGGGTGCAAAAGCAAAGCAAAGCCTTACTTTCACGGTATTCGGGTTGCTTAAATGATGAAGATACACAGGATTTAAAAGCCATTATCAACAATGAGTTCAGCAAAATCGAAGGTGAATGGTGAGGGAGAAGATTGCGCTTGATACTAACGTGGTTATCGACGTTTTTAATGGCAAGCCGCTGATCATCGAACTATTGAATGAATATGAAGCCATCTACTTGCCGGTAACAGTTTGCGGTGAATTATTGTTTGGGGCTAAGAACTCAGCCAGAAAGCAAGAAAATGAACAAAAATTTTTCGGATTTATCAATCATTGCAGCGTTCTGAACATTAATGCGTTGATTGCTGAACAATATGCGAAAACGAGAAAAGAATTGAAAGATAAAGGACGCCCTATTCCGGAGAATGATATTTGGATTGCGGCCACCTGTATTGTCAATAATATTCCATTAATTACGCTTGATTCCGATTTTCAAGCTATTGGCGGCTTGAGCCTTGTCGATGTTTGATTACTAATCCGGCCTATATCAGTTTAATTATTTTGGGGTGTCAATGTACCAACACTTAGAAACCGCACAAAACCCGGAAAACCTTAAACGAATCGTGGTCGATCCCGTGTCGCGGGTTGAAGGCCATGGCAAGGTGACCTTACTGCTGGATGAAAACAATACGGTTAAGCAGGCCAGACTGCATATTGTCGAGTTTCGCGGCTTCGAGCGCTTTATCCAGGGCCGTCCGTATTGGGAGCTGCCGGTGATGGTGCAGCGCTTATGCGGTATTTGCCCGGTCAGCCACCATCTAGCGGCAGCGAAGGCGATTGACCAGTTGGTGGGCGTTGACCCCGAGAATCTTCCGGTAACCGCCGATAAATTACGGCGGCTTTTGCATTTCGGGCAGGTTTTGCAATCGCACGCCTTGCATTTTTTCCACCTGTCCAGCCCGGATTTGCTGTTCGGCTTTGAAAGCGAGATTAATAAACGCAATATCATCGCCGTGCTTGAGCAATACCCCGACATCGGCTTGCAAGGTATTAAGCTCCGTAAGTACGGCCAGGAAGTCATCCGCATGATTTCCGGCAAGCGCATTCACGGCAGCGGTGCCATCGCCGGCGGCATGAACAAGGCACTGACTCCGTCCGAGCGCGACTATTTGCTGAAAGACATTGATCAAATCATTACCTGGTCGGCAGACGCGGTGACCTTAATCAAAAAAGTACATGGCTCCAACCTGCCTTATTACGACGACTTCGCCACTATCCGCACTAACTATCTGGGCCTGATAAAAGCCGACGGCGCGCTGGAACTTTACCATGGCGGCTTGCGCGCCAAAACCCGGAACGGTGACAGCATTATCGACCATATCGATTACTGCCAATACAATGCCTATATCCACGAAGAAGTGCGTTCCTGGACCTACATGAAATTCCCTTACCTGCTTTCTCTGGGAAAAGAACACGGCTGGTACCGGGTAGGGCCGCTGGCGCGGGTCAACAACTGCGATTTTATCGGCACCCCGCTGGCGGAAGCCGAGCGCCAAACCTTTAAAGCCCACAGCGGGGAGGCCATGGTGCACAGCACATTGGCGTTTCATTGGGCGCGGCTGATTGAAGTGCTGCACTGCGCCGAAAGCATCAAAGACTTGCTGCACGATCCCGAGGTTATGGGCAGCAATCTGGTGGCGCAAGGCGAAAAGCGCTACGAAGGCATAGGCGTTATCGAAGCGCCGCGCGGCACCTTGTTTCACCATTACCAAGTCGACGACAACAACATCGTGGTCAAAGCCAACCTGATCGTATCCACCACCAGCAACAACATGGCCATGAACGAATCGGTGCGGCAAGTGGCGGCGGAGTATTTGTCCGGCCGCGAGCTGACCGAGCCCCTGCTGAACAATCTGGAAGTGGCGATCAGAGCCTACGACCCGTGCCTGTCCTGCGCTACCCACGCTGCCGGCAAAATGCCGCTGCAAGTGGAACTGCGCGGCCCCGACGAAGCCTTGATCAGCACCCTAAGCCGGCACGGTAACGGTGTCATCGAACGAAGTTAAGATTCCGCCGGTTTTATTGTTTGCCTACGGCAACCCCAGCCGGGGCGACGATGCCTTAGGGCCGAAACTGCTGGAAGCCATTGCGGAAACCGACGGGGAATATCCAGAGGTTGAGTTCCTCACCGATTTTCAGCTGCAAATTGAACACGCCCTGGATTTAACCGGGCGCCGGCTGATCTTGTTTGCCGATGCCACCGTTGCCGGCACTGCGGCTTTCGAATTTACTCAACTTGAGCCGGAACAAGACCAATCCTACACCAGCCATGCCATGAGCCCGGCCGCCGTGCTGGCGGTATACCAAAACATCACTAAACAATCGCCGCCGCCGGCGTTTTTGTTAGCTATTAAAGGCGAGTCATTTGAATTGGGCGAAAGCTTAAGTGCGGCCGCACAAGTCCATCTTGCCCAAGCCTTAGAGTTTAGCCGTCGGTTATTGCGAGAAGCCACAGCCGAAGTCTGGCGGCAATATTTAACAGAGCTGGCAGGCTGCCGGATGCTGCATCAAATATTAGGCTGATGCGTGCAAAAAATGCTCTAAGAGTATTAGGGTCAAGAGTAAATAATCGTGTCTGACCACATTTATCGTTTGGCGGGAAATCGTTTACATTGGTTATGTTTGGCACAAGTAAAAAAGCCGCTTTAAAAAAGCGGCTTCTGAAGTGGTTTCAGGCGGGATTTTAAGAACCGGCTTTAGGAAAGCTGTTGGCAATTGAAGTGGAATCGGTTGAACAGGCAGGATGTCCAAATCCGCTAGCACTGGTTTGTCCATTGAAGTCGTAAATAATATTGTCGTCTTGGTTAGCTGGATTTACCCCATTCGGAACATGATCCAAACCAAGCGAATCGCGAGTTTTCCAGGCAATGTTATGGTCGGCGCAAGAAGTATCGCCACTCACCCCGATAGCGCCTAATAGTAAGCCGGCACCGTTATAAAGCGGCAAGCCACCGCCAAAGGTATTAACGCCACCGATTTTTTTACCCACTAAGGGATCGTTCGAGGCGCCGTAATTTTCTGACGGTCCTTTATAAGCGGCTTCGGTATCCACCGGATTGCTGTCTGACAAGCCGTATAGCGAACCACCAGGCTGGACGGCCGCATAAAGATTAGCTGTGGACAATGCGAATCCGCTTAAGCTAAACGAATTGGCCGTATTGGCTTTTTGTGCGGAAATTACCCGGCTGCCTGGCCATTGGTCTGCCCTGCCGGCTCCGGTAAACACGACGGCGCAGACGATGCCGTCGCGGTTTACAACCGAAGCCCACATATCATTGTTAAGGCCGCCGTTAGGGGTATTTCTTGCAGCGATTAGCGCCGATCTCAATTCGGCAAAACCGGGTAAGTTTCTGCAAGCGTTGCGAGATCCGGAGTTGTCATGAGCCGAAACCGAAGCTGATAGCGCGGCTAGCGATCCAAATAAGACTATGGCGTAAGAAAGTTTTTTCATAAGTTCCTCATATTGATTTTAAATTCAGTAAGTTAGGAAGTCTGCGGCGATACATTAAGCCGCAAGCGATTATAAACACTTCATTAAAAAAAAATACAGTATTGGGGTTAGGCACAATTATTCTTTTATCGTGTCTGACCCCAATACTGCTACCAGAGGCGGAGATAGGAAATCGGCTCAATTCAAAATCAATCGAATCTGACCCCTTTGTTTTTGACCCCTTGGTTTTTGAATCTGACCCCTTGGTTTTTGGTTTTTGGTTTGTTTTTGCTTCTGTGGTTAGGCGGAATCTCGATCTGATGTGTTTTTGAAAGACCTGACCCCTATTTCCCTAGGCATCTATCTGTTTTAATGCATATTATTGTATTTCAGGTAGCAGTATTGGAGTCTGACTCCAATACTGTGACCCCAATACTGTGACCCCAATACTGCTACCAGAGGGGGAGATAGGAAATCGGCTCAATTCAAAATCAATCGAATCTGACCCCTTGGTTTTTCAGTATTGGGGTCACACAGTATTGGGGTCAGACACGATAAAAAAATAATCGAGTCTGACCCGAATGGCACTGACTTAAGCGCCATGTTGATGCGTATTAAAATGTAAATCATTGAATTCTATCATTTTACTTTTCTCGGATGCCCCTGTTTTTTAATCTCTTCCCTTGCCACCGCTCTT
>PERF01000140.1 GCA_002928495.1 Methylobacter sp.
GCCAGAACGCCCCGGCATTCGCCGTCTTGCATGATTAAATCCAGTGCGATGTATTCGACGAAAAATTCGGCATTATGTTTGAGCGACTGCTGGTACAGCGTATGCAAAATGGCATGGCCGGTCACATCGGCGGCGGCGCAAGTGCGCTGGGCCAGACCTTTGCCGAAGTGGGTGGTCATACCGCCGAACGCGCGCTGGTAAATTTTGCCGTCCGGCGTCCTGGAAAACGGTACGCCATAATGTTCCAGTTCAATGACTGCCGGAATCGCTTCGCGGCACATGTATTCGATGGCATCCTGGTCGCCCAGCCAATCGGAGCCTTTAACGGTATCGTACATGTGAAAACGCCAATCGTCTTCGCCCATATTGCCCAAGGCCGCACTGATTCCCCCCTGAGCGGCAACGGTGTGGCTGCGGGTAGGGAAAACCTTAGACAGGCAAGCGGTTTTCAAGCCTTTTTCCACCATGCCGAAGGTGGCCCGCAAACCGGCGCCGCCTGCGCCGACCACGACCACATCGTAAGAATGTTCAATAATCGGGTAACTTCCTGTCATGGTTTAACCTGCCAGTAAAATGCGGATAATCGATAACACGGCGCTTAGCGCCAGCATAAAAAACACCGCGTTGACCAGCCAAATCAAGATGATTTTTCGGCCTTCGTGGCTGACATAGTCTTCAATCACCACTTGTAAGCCCATGGCGGCATGGTAAAACGCGACCATGACCCAGGCGCTGATGGCGGTGGAATTGACAGGCGATTTTAGCCAGACAACCGTCTGTTCGTAGGGCGCGTATGGCACAAGCGCATTAACGTGACCAGCCAGTAGGACAACGGAATCAGCAACACGGCGCTGACCCGTTGCAGCCACCAGTGCCCGGTGCCGGATTTGGCGGAACCTAAACCGCGGGCTTTGGATAACGGCGATCTCATATTCATGGCGTACCTGAATCAGATTAAAGTTAGCACTAAAACCGTCAGTAAAACGGCAGCAGCCAGTTCATACAGCGCAAACTTGTCCATGCTGGCTTTATCAAATCCGGCTCCGGCATCCCAAATCAAATGCCGCACACCGTGGCAAAGATGAAAGCAAAGCGCAAACACGAAGCCCCAGTAAATCAATTTGACGAAAAGGTTATCAAACCAACTTTGCATAATGCCGTAACTGAATCCGCTGTCGGCAACCGACGATAGCACAGCTACGAAAAGCACTAGTCCAAAACACAAACACACCGGTATACGGTGGCTGATGGAAATGATGCCGGTTAGCGGCAGGCGGTATATTTGCAGGTGGGGGGAGAGCGGTCTGTTAGGTCGGCTGGCCATGGCAGCTCCGGATAATAAACAGTTAAAAAATAAGGTAACTAATTCTTACCAATTTACAAAGCCTTGGCGCCGGCAGCGGCAACTTGTCCGTCCTCGCTGGATTTAACGCCACTGACGCCGATAGCGCCGACAACGTCATCACCGATGATCAGCGGTAGCCCGCCTTCCGTAGCCAGCACGCCGGGCATACTCAGGCAGCCGCTATTACCGGCGACTACTTTGTCTTCCCAAAGTTTGCTGGGTCGTCGGAATAACAGCGCGGATTTGGCTTTGGCGATAGCGACTTCAATACTGCCGATCATGGCGTCTTCGCGCTCAAAATACTTCAGATGGCCGCCTTCGTCGACAATGGCGATAACCACATCCCAGTGGTTGCCGGCGGCTTCCGCCCTTGCGGCAGCGGCCACCCGTTTGGCATCGTCCAGTGTGATGACTTGTTTGGTTTTCATAGCTTAGCCTATTAAAGGTTAATCGTAAGTCAGTAATGGACGTTCAGGCTTGTAGTGTTTAGATCAGGTTAATGAAATTGGTCTTCCTCGGTTGAGCCGGTTAATGCGGTTACTGAGGAAGTCCCGCCTTGGATAACCGTGGTGACATCGTCAAAATAACCCGTGCCGACTTCTTGTTGATGCGCAACAAAGGTATAGCCTTGAGCGGCGGCAGCAAATTCGGGTTCTTGCACCATCTCAACATAGTGTCTCATGCCTTCACCCCGAGTGTAGTGATAAGCCAGTTGGAACATGTTGTACCACATATTATGGATGCCAGCCAGGGTGATAAATTGAAATTTATAACCCATGGCGCCCAGCTCTTGCTGGAATTTGGCGATAGTGGCATCGTCCAGGTTTTTACGCCAGTTGAATGATGGCGAACAGTTGTAGGCTAAAAGCTTGCCGGGGAATTGTTGGTGGATGGCGTCGGCGAAGATTTTCGCTTCTTCCAGGGACGGCGTAGCGGTTTCGCACCACAGCATGTCGGCGTAGGGCGCGTAGGCAAGACCACGGGAAATGGCTTGGTTTATGCCGGCCTTGACCCGGTAAAACCCTTCGGACGTGCGTTCACCGGTTACGAAGGATTTGTCGTTTTCATCGACATCGCTGGTTATTAAATCGGCGGCATTGGCATCGGTGCGCGCCAGTACGACAGTCGGCACATCGGCAATATCGGCCGCCAGCCGGGCGGCAATCAGTTTTTGCACGGCTTCCGAAGTGGGCACCAGGACCTTACCGCCCATGTGGCCGCATTTTTTGACCGAAGCCAGCTGGTCTTCCCAATGCACGCCGGCAGCGCCTGCGTGAATCATGGCTTTCATCAGTTCAAACGCGTTCAGCACGCCGCCGAAACCGGCCTCGGCATCGGCTACAATGGGCAGGAAATAATCGATAAAACCGGGGTCGCCGGGATTGATGCCTTTGCTCCATTGGATTTCATCGGCTCGCCGGAACGACTGGTTAATGCGGTTGATAACAGTGGGTACGGAGTCAACCGGGTATAGCGATTGATCCGGGTACATGGCGTATTGGCTGTTATTGTCGGCGGCGACCTGCCAGCCGGATAAATAGATTGCCTCCATGCCGGCTTTGGCTTGCTGCACGGCTTGACCGCCGGTCAGCGTGCCCATGGCGTTGACGTAGCCTTTTTGCGCGCTACCGTTAATCAGTTGCCAAAGTTTTTCAGCGCCTTGTTTGGCCAGCGTGTTGGCAAATTTGGTTGAACCGCGTAAACGCACTACATCTTCAGCGGTATAACCGCGTTTTATACCTTGCCAACGAAGATTTTCCGCCCAGTCTTGGTTAATGCGAGTGATTTCTTCAAAACGGTCGTAATTTGCCATGATTTACCTTGCCAAGCAGGGTTATTGGTTTGTCAAGCTGCGTTTGCTTGGGGTAGAATGGATTATCACAGTAGCGTGTTACTGAGTCAAGCGCTTGCGGTAAGGCTTAAAGCCTGAAAGTTTACCGGTCTGGTCAGCTACATACTATGTGTTCATTGGAATCTTATTCAACTTGCTTTTAGCCGGGTTGTCCCAAAGTTTTTAATTGCGCATTCAGCTGGCTTAGAACTGCTGCACGTTGTTAACCGCTGCTAAATTAACTTTCCATAGCCTGGGTGGAAAGTTGTCTTGTTTTCAATAAACGCATTGCGTTAGCAATAAAGTGATATGAAACAAAAAAAGGCAAATTCGTCTTATTGCAAGGCGGTTATGTGGTTTACCGGCCAAGTTTTGGTTTTTGGTTTAGCTGCCGGCTTTCAAGCGCATGCAGAGACATTGACTCTGCAGCAAATCATCGGCTTACTGGAATCTCATAGTCCGGCTTTGGCAACTGCCAGGGCACAGCAGGAATCCGCGCAGGCTGCCTTGATTACTGCCGGAGCTTACCCTAATCCGGAATTGGAAGTGGGCGGTGGTTCCTCAACCGGCATTGGTCCCGGTGCGCTAAGTGGTTCTAATGAACAAATTGCACTGGCACAACCGTTGGATTTGCCTTACATCCGCGAAGCCCGCCGCAAGGTTGCCGAAGCCGGTATCAGTTCCGCGGACGAAGCCCGTCACTATGTTTGGCTGACGGTTTTAAGTCAGGTTCGGCTAGCCTTCTTTGATATCCTGCGGCGCCAGGCCGAGCTTCAAGTCAACATAGAAAACGAATTATTACTCAGCCAGATCCGCGACAAAATCCGTCTTAAAGTGGAAGTCGGCGAAGCCCCCCGTTACGAGCAGGTCAAGTCCGAGGCTGAAGCCTTGAATGCACTTAAATTGCGCCAAAGTGCCGAAACCCGCGTTCAGGATGCCAAATCGGCATTACGCCAGATTCTAGGTTCTGCCTTGCCTTACGATTACGAGGCCGAAGGTGACTTGCCGCCGCCTGAAGTTTTGCCGGCACTGGAAACGCTACGCGGGGAAGTCTTGGATAAGCAGCCCGGGCTTCGGCAATTTCGGGCTAATGTCGAAAAAGCCCAGGCTAAAATTCGGTTTGAAAAAGATCTGCGTTATCCCCAACCCACGCTAAAAGCCGGCGCACAACGCGACCCCGGCTTGGAACAATGGCAACTGAATCTGGTCTTGCCGCTGCCAATATGGAATCAGCGCCAAGGCCCGATTGCCGAGGCCACGGCCGAACTTAAACAAGCCGAGGCCCAGCTCAGCCAGCAAGAATTCGCCATCATTCGTGAACTGGAAAATGCCTACAACCGCTACCGTATCGCCCATCAACAGGTGGAGACCTTTGATGCCGGCTTGCTCGCGCAAGCCGAATCGGCATTGAAAGTTGCCGAGGCGGCTTACCGTCTCGGGCAACGTGGCATTATCGATTATTTGGATGCACAGCGCACCTACCGGAGTGTGCGTAACGATTATCTGGGCGCACGCTTTGACCGCCAAGCCGCACTGATTGATATTCAACGTTTGCGGGCAACCGATTTGGAGAGACTTTGACTATGAAACGTATTTATCCGGTGGTTTTGTTGCTGATAACCACCGAGATTCAGGCCGACTCAGCACCATTCACTGTAAAAGCCGGTTCAAGTTTATTGGCCAAGCTGAAAATTGTGGCCGCCGGGGAGGCCAGCGTGCACGATTCGCTTAGGCTTCCCGCCAGAATCGAATTGGACCAGCAACGGGTGGCCAGAATCGGCGCGACTGTAACCGGCAGGATTACCGAGATTTCCGGAATACTGGGGGAGCCGGTACAAAAAGGCCAGCATTTGGCGACTTTGAACAGTACCGAGTTGGGCCTTGCCCAATCAGCCTTTTTAAAGACCAGCTCGCAAGTGAGTTTACATAAACTGGCGGTCAACCGAGCAAAACGCTTATTGGTCAACGATGTGATTGCTGCCGCTGAATTGCAAGAACGCGAAGGTCAGTTGAACGAGGCCGACGTGGATTTGCGCACGGCAACCGATCAGCTTCGCGTGCTGGGTATGACCGACCGGGATTTAGTGCGCCTCGCCAAAGAAAAAACCATACACTCGTTTTTGCCGATCACGGCCAGTATCTCGGGTACTATTGTTGAACGCAAGGTAACCCTTGGCCAAGTGGTACAACCGGCGGATGCGTTGTTTACCGTGGCGGATTTGTCGCAGGTACTGGTGGTGGCCGAGTTGCCGGAACAGGAATCCAGCTGGGTACATAAAGGTGATGAAGCGGTGGCTACGGTAGCAGCATTGCCGGGCAAAGAACTGCGAGGCCGGTTGAGCTATGTGGCCGATATTGTCGATGCCGGCACCCGGACTGTTACCTTGAAAATGCATCTGCCTAATCCGGAATATATTTTCAAGCCGCAAATGCTGGCGACCTTGACCGTCCGTAATACCGGGCGGGAGCGTTTGGTGTTGCAGGATTCCGCAGTCTTGCACATCGGGGAAGGCGATTATACTTTCGTTCAGAAAAGTCAGGATGAGTTTGAATTAAGGGAAGTAAAACTCGGCGCGTGGGCGGGTAAGGTGCGGCCCGTTGTCAGCGGACTGCAACCCGGCGAGAAAGTCGTGGTTGAAGGCGGTTTTCATCTCAATAGCGAACGCTTGCGCAAAGAGCTGGAGTAAACCATGATTGACGGCTTGATACGCAGCGGACTCAATAACCGTGTGCTTATGGTGGTGATAGCATTAGCGCTGGTATTATTCGGCGTTAACGCGATGCAATCCTTGTCGGTTGATGCCTTTCCCGATGTTACCAATATCCAGGTGCAAGTCGCCACCGATGCCCAAGGCCGCTCACCCGAAGAAGTCGAACGCTTTATTACCGTGCCTTTGGAAATCGCCATGACC
>PERF01000141.1 GCA_002928495.1 Methylobacter sp.
GCCAACATCACCGGCAGCAACTTGGTTCGCGGTGCGGGCTTAACCGCCAATAGCGGGTCAGGTTCACTAAACAGCACGGGATTCACCGGGCAAGCCACTGACTTTTTAAGCTTTGGTTTTTCCGTTGCCGACGGTTTTAGCGTTAACTTGGAGCAACTCTTTATCGGCACTCGTTCCTCTAACACCGGCCCAGGCACTTTAGGCTTATTCTACAATGGCGATAATTTCGCTTCATCGCTGTTCACTTTTAGCCAATCCGGTACTAGCAACTTATTTAGTATTGTTGACCTAAGTGCATTAACCGGTTTAACGGGTTCCGTAGAGTTCCGTATCCTGCAAATTGGTACTAATTCCGCCAATGGTGGCGCCACCACATCATCAACCGGGACTTTCCGCGTTCAAGATTACGTTGTTAGTTCCATTGACAATAATCTTAGATTCACCGGTACGGTAAATGCCGTGGCGTCGGTGCCTGTTCCGGCTGCATTCTGGTTGTTCGGCTCTGCAGTTGCCGGTTTTGCCGCCCGTAAACGCAAACTTGGCTGATACGCTGTAATTATCAGGCTTGTCAATCCATCCCAGCCGGCCAGGTTGTTTACCGGCTGGGATTTCGCATTTCCCCACTTTTATCTTAATTTTGGCTTTGACTGCCTTGCTGCCTTGGGCCGTTTTGCACTACAACCTTATCTTTCTCGATAATTTTCCTAAAGCCTTCGCTTAACGTTGCCCAATCCGCTATATCCACCCGCCAAGGCAAATCGGATTCGGCAAAGTCTATGCTTATTTTTGCTAAAACCGCCAAATCCAGCGGCCGGCTGGTGATAATTGCCAAGTCCAGGTCGGAATAAAGTGTTGCTTTACCGCTAGCACGGGAACCGAAAGCCCAAACTTCAAGGTTAGGTACGTGGCGTTGCAGTATTTCGCTTACAATGCGCCAATGTTCCGGGCTGATCAGTATTTTCGGCTGGTCAGGCATTACGGGCTTCCAAGCGTTGCAGTACCTCTTTGGCGTCATTGATGAACACCAACGTGTTCTCATAAATCAGCCTCGCCTTTTGGTGGTCGTAGGTATGGGCGGTAATGTTACGCAGTTGCCGGTATTTAAATCAGGCTTCCACATCAGCCAGCAATGCTTTTTCCCCGGCAAGGCGCAGCAAATCGCGAAAGCTGGCTTGGTCTACTTCATTGGGGCTGGCCGATTCCAGCTCAATTTGACGCTTGAGCATCTTGATGCTGAGCTCATAGACAAATTCGAAGTTCTGAACCACGCCGGCCAGCAAGGTGTTTTGGACTTTGTCGGATTGTAGAGAAAACCAGACCGTATCTTGAACTACCGCAAGTGCATCTTCCAGCGATAAAACCACGTTTTTTAGAGACGATAGATCCAGGCGGCCTGGATGTTGAGAATACTGAGAGGGCGTATGCTAAATTCGTGAAATTGTGTAGCAAAAATTGACCTTTATTTATAACTTTTTGCCGGTATATGGCATCAATAAAGTAGTCGATAGTATTTCAGGTTTATTACCTGATTTCAGCAGCAATCGCTACCGGAACTCAAAACGCAGCGCAGAAAACCAGGGGTGGGCGCTGCTCACGCCGTCTGAAATGCCAACGCCGCCTGCACACAACGCAGCAAGCTGTAGCTATACTGGCCTTGAAAGTGTTCGAACACGGGTTTTAGCGTGTGTTTCTGCCCTTCCGGCAGGTTAAGAATCACGTCTTCTATGTGCCGGATTTCCGGTTCCGGTAGATCGATCACTTCGGTTAATGCCAGCTGGCCCAGGCGTATATGCTGGGCTAAATGCGAGTAAACGGTTTCGGCCTTGAGTTCGCGCTGCCGGGCTATTTGCATGACGTTGTAGCCCAGACGGAATAAAGCCAAGGATTCGCCGGCGGTATCGGAGGCGGTGTTGTCAGTGCCTTGCGGCGAGGAAAATTCTGATAGAACCGATAGAAATTCGTCGCCGTAAAGCTCCAATTTGCGCTCGCCTATGCCGGGGATTTGTTTAAGCTCCCGGTGGTTTTGCGGCAGTTGTTCCAGCATGGCCATTAAGGTGGCATCGGTAAAGATGACATAAGGCGGCACGTTCTGCGCTTCAGCCAGGGTGCGGCGTTTTGCGCGCAAGGCTTCCCACAACGGCGAATCCCGGTGGCCTAAGCTTTGTGGCTTTTTGGCGGACGCTAGTTTTGCCGGCAGTAAATCCTTGCGTAACATGAGTGCTTGCTCGCTGCGCAGAATCGGGCGGCACGCCTCGGTCAGCCGGAAAGCGCCGAAGTTATCGAAGTCCACGGCGACTAAATTGCGCGCCACCAGTTGTCGGAATATCGAGCGCCATTGCTTTTCATCCAAGTTTTTGCCGATGCCGAAGGTGGATTGCCGGTGGTGGCCGAAACCGGTGATGCGCTCGTTGGTTTTGCCCAGTAACACATCGATTAGATAGTTGGCGCCGAAGCGTTGGCCGGTGCGGTAAATACACGATAGCGCTTGCTGCGCGGGCACCGAGGCATCCCAGGTCTGCACCGGTTCCAGGCAGGTGTCGCAATTGCCGCAGGGCGCTTTGAGGTCATCGCCGAAATAAGCCAGCAAGGCTTGCCGCCGGCAGCCTACTTGTTCGCATAAAGCCAGCATGGCATCCAGCCGGTGGTATTCCAGGCGTTTTTGGCTGTCGCCGGCGCCGGAGCCGGCCAGCATTTGCCTGAGCGTGAGCACATCCTGCAAGCCGTAAGCCATCCAGGCATTGGCGGGCAGGCCGTCGCGCCCGGCGCGGCCGGTTTCCTGGTAATACGCTTCAATGCTCTTGGGTAAATCCAAATGCGCGACAAAGCGCACGTTGGGTTTATCTATGCCCATGCCGAAGGCAATGGTGGCAACCATGACCAGGCCTTCCCGATGTAAAAATTGTTGCTGGTGGCGTTGGCGGGCCGCCGAATCCATGCCGGCGTGGTAAGGCAAGGCGGTTATGCCTTGCGTGTTAAGCCAATCGGCGGTGGCGTCGACTTTTTTGCGCGATAAGCAATACACAATACCGGCATCGCCGGCATGTTCGCTACGGATGAAATCCAACAGCTGTTGCTTGGCATTTTGCTTTTGCACAATGCGGTAGCGGATGTTGGGCCGGTCGAAGCTACTGATGAACAACTCGGCTGCCTCCAAACCCAGGCGCTTAGTGATTTCCTGCCGGGTTTTGCCGTCGGCGGTGGCCGTAAGAGCTATGCGCGGAATCGACGGAAACTGCTCGTGTAGTAGCGACAACTGCAAGTAATCGCTGCGGAAATCATGGCCCCATTGCGACACGCAATGGGCTTCGTCGATAGCAAACAAAGCGATCCGGCTGCGCTCCAAAAGCGTGAGCATGCGCGGAGAAATCAGCCGTTCCGGGGCGATGTAAAGCAAATCCAGGCCGCCGTTAACCAGTTGCAGTTCAACTTCCCGCGCTTGTTCAGGGGTTTGCGACGAATTTAAAAACGCCGCTTTAACCCCCAGCTGCAAAAGCGCGCTCACTTGATCCTGCATAAGCGCGATCAATGGTGAGATCACAATGCCCGTGCCCGGCCGCAGCAATGCCGGTATTTGGTAGCAAAGCGATTTGCCACCGCCCGTGGGCATCAACACCATGGCATCGCTGCCGTTCAGCAAGGTGTCGATGACGGCTTGTTGCTGGCCGCGAAAGCGGTTATAACCGAAAACGGTTTGCAATATGTCTAGCGGAGTTGCGGGCACTGAATGTTTGTTGGGATAGGGTTTCTTTTGACCGGGGTTAGCTTGCTATAATGGCCGGATTATATCAAGACCAGCCCGGCAGCCATGCCCTTTCTATGAATCAAACAAAAAAAATGTCTTTACCGCGTCTGGAATATCTTCAGTCCAGCCAGCAGCAACATCTGCTTTGTAATGGCTTAAAAGGAATTGAAAAAGAAAGCTTACGCATTTCCCAACAAGGCTTAATCTCGCAAACCCGGCATCCCAAAGCGCTGGGCTCGGCCTTAACGCACCCTTATATAACCACGGATTACTCGGAAGCGTTACTGGAATTTATAACGCCGCCGTTTGCCGACGTAAAAGACTCGCTGGCGTTTTTGTGTAATATCCACAAGTTTGTTTTCGATCACCTGGAAGACAAAATTCTGCTCAATACCAGCATGCCTTGTGGCATAGACGGCGACGACAGCGTGCCGATTGCCGAATACGGCAGTTCTAATATCGGCCGCATGAAGCATATCTACCGCCATGGCCTCTGGCACCGTTACGGCAGAACCATGCAGGCGATAGCCGGGATTCACTTTAATTATTCGGTGCCGGAAGTGCTGTGGGATGCTTTGCACGCCCATGAGAAACCGGAAATCAGTCTGGAGCAGTATAAAAACGCGGCTTATTTCGGCTTGATCCGCAACTTTCAACGCCAGGGTTGGCTGATTTTATATCTGTTCGGCGCCTCGCCCGCCATCTGCAAAAGCTTTTTCAAAAGCCGGCCGCATTTGATGGAGGATTTTGACGAATTCGACAATGCCACCTTGTTTTTGCCCTACGCCACCTCGTTGCGCATGAGCGACATCGGCTACAAAAGTAAAAATCAGGCCAATCTCAATATCGACTACAACACCTTGGATGGTTACGTAGAAAGCTTGTGCGCGGCGATTACCACGCCGTATCCGGATTATCAGAAAATCGGCGTTAAAGTGGACGGCGAATACCGCCAACTCAATGCCAATATCCTGCAGATCGAAAACGAGTTTTACAGCATTATCCGCCCCAAACAAATCATCAATACCGGGGAAAAACCGACCTTGGCGTTAAAACGCCGAGGCGTGCGCTATGTGGAAATGCGCTCGCTGGATTTGGATATCTTCAATCCTATCGGCCTGGAAGAAACTACCGCGCGATTTATAGAAGCCATGTTGCTGACTTGTTTGCTGCAGGAAAGCCCGGAAATTTCCCTTGAAGAACATCACGTCAACAATCGCAACCAGTTGGCGGTCGCTAATGAAGGCAGAAAACCCGGATTAACCCTGGAGCGCAACGGTGGCAGCATTACGTTGGACGCCTGGGCGCAGGAAATTCTGTCTTATATGGAACCGGTATGCGCAATACTTGACCGGCACTGTGGCAGCGACTCGTTTACCGACGCTTTGCAATTACAACGGGCGCGTATTTTGGATCCGGATTTAACCCCGTCAGCCAGAATTCTGGCTCAGATGAGCCAGAACGATCAGGAGTTCGGTTGTTTTTCGCTGAATAAATCGTCCGAACATAAGCAGTTCTTCCGCCAGCGTAACCTGGAACCTTCCGTAGCCCGGCAATTCCAATCTATGGCTAAAGAATCGCTGGATAAACAGCAACAGCTGGAAGAGGCTCAGCAACTGCCGTTTGATGAATTTTTACAACATTATTTTTCGCAAAAATAAACGGGCTCCTTATGCTGGACATCAATGCACTACAAGCCGAATTGGCCGGTAAAAATCCCAATAAAATCCTCAAAGCGGCATTGGAGCGGTTCGACACGCTCGCTATCTCGTTCAGCGGCGCGGAAGACGTGGTGTTGATCGACATGGCGGTAAAAATCCGCAAAGACATCCCGGTGTTTTCTCTGGATACCGGCCGCTTGCATCCCGAGACTTACCGGTTTATCGAAAAAGTCCGCCAACACTACGGCATTGAAATTGAGCTGCTGACACCGGATTACCGGCAGCTCGATGCCTTGGTCAAAAGCAAAGGCTTATACAGTTTTTATGAAGACGGCCACGGCGAATGTTGCGGCATCCGCAAAGTCGAGCCCCTAAAACGCAAACTGGCCGGATTGGACGCCTGGATCACCGGCCAGCGTAAAGACCAAAGTCTGGACACCCGGCAGGACATTCCCGAAGTCCAGCTGGATACCACCTTCGGCAGCGCCGACAAGCCCTTGGTTAAGTTTAATCCGCTATTGAATTGGAGTTCGGCACAAGTTTGGGATTACATCGAAGCTTGGCAAGTACCGTTTAACGAACTGCACGGCAAAGGCTTCATCAGTATCGGCTGCGAGCCCTGCACGCGCCCGGTACTACCCAACCAGCACGAACGCGCCGGCCGCTGGTGGTGGGAAGACGC
>PERF01000142.1 GCA_002928495.1 Methylobacter sp.
AAGGCGGCTTACCCTTCCTCGGTTTTGATGAATGCGATTCCCGCCAAAGTCGCCGGCGTGCCGGAATTGATCATGGTGGTACCCACCCCGCATGGCGAAACCAACCCGCTGGTGTTGGCCGCCGCCTATCTGGCCGGCGTTGACCGCGCCTTTGCCATCGGCGGTGCACAAGCGGTTGCGGCGCTGGCCTACGGCACCGAAACCATTCCCGCCGTCGCAAAAATCGTCGGGCCGGGCAACATTTATGTGGCTACCGCCAAAAAGCTGGTATTCGGGCAAGTCGGCATCGATATGATTGCCGGGCCTTCGGAAATCCTGGTGATTTGCGACGGCAAAACCGATCCTGACTGGATCGCCATGGATTTATTCTCCCAGGCCGAACACGACGAAGACGCCCAATCCATCTTGATCAGCCCGGATCAAAATTATCTGGAAGCCGTTAGCCAAAGTATCAACAAACTACTGCCCACCATGGAACGCGCCGATATTATCCGCACTTCCCTCACTAATCGCGGCGCGCTGATCAAAGTGGACGACCTCATGCAAGCTGCCGAAGTAGCTAACATGATCGCGCCCGAACATTTGGAGCTTTCAGTGGAAGACCCGGAAGCGCTTAGCCAGCACATTAAGCATGCCGGCGCGATTTTCATGGGCCGCTACACTGCGGAAGCCTTAGGCGATTATTGCGCCGGGCCCAACCATGTACTGCCCACCTCCAGCACCGCGCGTTTTTCCTCACCGCTGGGAGTGTACGATTTTCAAAAACGCTCCAGCCTGATCAACTGTTCGGCGCGCGGCGCCAGCGTTTTAGGCCAAACCGCCTCGATCCTGGCACGCGGCGAAAGCCTGACTGCGCATGCACGCTCCGCGGAATACCGGATCATTCCCGATTAATCTCCCCTACTGCCACGAGTTATTTCCCGGCCGACACCATGGACACTTGTTCTGCAAACGATTTAACCGGCAAACTATTGCGGCCGGAAATTTTAGCGCTAACCGCTTATCATGTCACCGACGCTTCCGGATTGATCAAACTCGATGCTATGGAAAACCCCTACCCTTGGCCTGAAGGGCTAACCACGGAATGGCTGGAATCCCTTCGCCATTGCCCAATCAACCGTTATCCCGATCCTGAAGCCAAAGCCGTCACGGCAATCATCAGACAACTGAATAAGCTGCCTGATGACACGCCGGTATTGCTTGGGAACGGTTCGGATGAAATCATTCAGATTTTACTGATGGCGCTAAAACCGGGTAGCACTGTGCTGGCTCCGGAGCCGACTTTTGTCATGTATCGACAGATCAGTCAAAGCCTGGGGCTTAACTACCATGCAGTCCCCTTACAGGCGGATAATTTCGCTCTGGATTTAACCAAGACGCTGGAAGCGATAAGCCGCTTTCAACCGGGAATCATTTTTCTTGCTTATCCCAATAACCCATCCGGCAACTTATTTGCCGATGACTCAATTCACGCCATCATTAAAGCGGCACCGGGCTTGGTAGTGCTTGACGAAGCGTATTCACCGTTTGCCGGAGCGAGCTTCATAAACGCGTTACCGGATTATAACAACCTGCTTATCATGCGCACGGTCTCCAAGCTTGGCTTGGCCGGGCTACGGCTGGGTTATCTGGCCGGGCCGCGGTCTATAGTGGAACAACTTAACAAGATACGGCTGCCGTATAACATCAACAGCCTTACCCAAATCAGCGTTGAATTCGCTCTTAAACACAGCGTGATATTCGAACAACAGGCTTCCGCCATCTGCGCCGAACGTACCCGCGTCAGCCGGCATTTAGCCAGCCTGACGGGCATCACCCCCTATCCCAGCTCAGCGAATTTTATTTTATTCAAAACCCCTCGCGGTAAAGCGCCCGAAATTTTTCAAGCCATCAAAGAACAAGGGGTTTTAATCAAAAATTTAGCTTCACAAAACGGTTTACTGGCCGATTGCCTCAGAGTGACTATTGGCACACCCGACGAAAATTCACAATTTTTAAACGGTTTAGAAAAAACATTAACCTATTGATTAAAAAAACATATTACGATTTTTTTTCTAAATATTAGAGTTCTGATGGTATATTGTTCAAAGAAAAATAAAAAGTAATTCGCGCAAGCTTTAAATTTTCAGGGGAGTTTGATCATGCAAATTGAAGGCGTCGACAAGTCGAAGCGCCAATTCTTAAGTTCAGCCTTAACCGTCGTCGGCACAGTCGGTGCCGGTTATCTGGCCGTTCCGTTCCTCGCTCAAATGCAGCCCAGCGTAAAAGCCATGGCAGCAGGCGCTCCGGTTGATGTGGATATCAGCAAAATTGAACCGGGACAACTAATCCGGGTGGAATGGCGCGGCAAACCGGTATGGATATTGAACCGAAGTGAAGAGGTATTGGAAACCCTTAGAACCCTGGATGATCAATTACGGGATCCGCTCTCCAATAACTCCGACCAGCCCAACTACGCTAAAAATACTGTCCGCGCCATCAAACCGGAAATTTTTATTGCCGTAGGGCTTTGCACACACCTGGGCTGTTCACCTACTTATCGACCGGAAATTGCTCCGCATGATTTAGGGGAAAAATGGAAAGGTGGCTTCTTCTGCCCTTGCCACGGCTCCTGGTTTGATCTGGCAGGGCGAGTATTCACCGGTGTTCCGGCGCCGGCAAATCTGGAAGTTCCGCCGCACCGCTATGTAACCGATACCCATCTGATTATTGGCGAATCCGCTTCGGAGGCGAGCGCATGAAACCATCACGCTTCACAGCCGTCGGCAATTGGATTTTAGACCGTTTTCCATTAACCAATCTCTGGAATGACCACATGGCGCATTACTATGCGCCCAAAAACCTGAATTTCTGGTATTTTTTCGGTTCATTGGCATTGCTGGTGCTGGTCAACCAGTTCTTGACCGGCATTCTGCTGACCATGAACTACAAACCCGACGCGACACTGGCTTTCGATTCCGTCGAATACATCATGCGCGACGTCAACTGGGGCTGGCTGGTGCGCTATATGCACTCCACCGGGGCTTCAGCTTTCTTCATAGTGGTTTACTTGCACATGTTCAGGGGCATGCTGTACGGCTCGTTCAAACAGCCGCGCGAACTGATCTGGATTTTCGGCATGTTTATTTTCGTGGCACTCATGGCCGAAGCCTTTATGGGTTACCTGTTACCCTGGGGGCAAATGTCTTATTGGGGAGCGCAGGTGATTATTTCGCTGTTCAGCGCCATTCCGGTTATCGGCGATGAACTCGCGTTATGGATACGCGGCGATTATGTCGTTTCCGATGCAACCTTGAACCGGTTTTTCGCTTTTCACGTTATCTCCGTGCCCTTGGTTTTAGTCTTATTGGTATTACTGCATTTAATCGCTTTACATGAGTCCGGCTCCAATAACCCGGACGGTATCGAAATTAAAGAACACGAAGACGAAAACGGCTTTCCTGTAGACGGCATCCCGTTGCATCCGTATTACACCGTAAAAGACATTGTCGGCGTGGGTGTGTTTTTATTGTTCTTTGCCACGGTCATTTTCTATATGCCGGAAATGGGCGGCTATTTTCTTGAACATGCCAATTTCATACCCGCCGACCCGATGAAAACGCCTGAGCATATCGCACCGGTCTGGTATTTCACGCCATTCTATGCCATTTTGCGGGCCATTCCGGATAAATTCGCCGGAGTTGTCGGCATGGGCGGCGCCATTGTCGTGCTGTTCCTACTGCCCTGGCTGGACCGCAGCCCGGTTAAATCCATCCGCTATCGCGGCGGGATTTACAAAAAAGCACTGTTGCTATTCGTCATCAGCTTTTTGGCATTAGGCTATTTGGGAACCCAGCCGGCAACACCGTTGGCCACCACCTTCGCCAGGATATTTACCGCCATTTATTTCGGCTTCTTCTTGCTGATGCCGTTATACACTCGCTGGGAAAAAACCAAGCCGTTACCTGAACGCTTAACCGACCATCCTAGCCTGGAAGATCGAATTCCGGCATTGCTTGAAACCTTTGACGAAATAACCCATGTCGTTCCCGTTCAAACCGAAAGCGGTACGGCAACCAGAAGAAAACTCAACCCTGAGGGCCTCGCTAGAGTTCTCGGCAGACTAGCCATCAACCTTAAAAAGAAGTTCGATTAATATGAAAAACTTAATCTTAATTTTGTTGTTGACTGCGTCTACCATAAGCCTTGCCTCTGAAAAACTAGAGCTCGACTCCGCCGATATTGATTTAAGCGATAACAAGTCGCTGGAGCGTGGCGCCAAGCACTATGTCACTTATTGTCTGGGCTGCCATTCAATCCAACACATCCGCTATTTACGCATAGCGCTGGATTTGGACATCGACGAGAAGAAGATGTTGAAAGACATTGCACCGGAGGGTGCGGGTATTTATGACAAACTGCAAACCGCGATGAACGCTCACGATGCCAGAAAATGGTTCGGCATACAACCGCCCGACTTGTCTTTGATTGCCCGCTCCAGGGGCGCCGATTGGTTATATAGTTATCTTAAAGGCTTTTACACCGACAGCTCCAAACCCTTGGGAGTAAATAATATTATCTTCCCCGATGTTGGCATGCCTAATGTATTGTGGCAGTTACAAGGCGAACAAAAACCGGTTTATAAAACGGTAGAGGGAAAACCCGCGCTTGAAAAATTAGTTTTAGCCGAAAAAGGCACCCTTAGCGAAAAAGAATTTGACCAAACAGTCAATGACTTAGTTAATTTCTTAGTCTATGTTGGTGAACCTATGCAGTTGGAAAGGCAAAAAATGGGTAAATTTGTGATCTTTTTTATCCTGATGTTCTTGACTATCGCTTATCTTTTGAAAAAAGAATATTGGAAAGATATTCATTAATCTGGTTTAAGTGCCCATCATGACATTCATTGCTGAGATTCCGTTGCAAACTTTGTTTTAGCAGGGGTTAGTTCGTGGCAAACATCAGCGCCAGAAGATCCGTTATGACACTCTTTTCTTCGCCTGCATGCGCCTTAAGTCACGGCGCACGTTTGGTGATTTATGAGAAAGGCATCGGCGCGGATATCGAATTTTATGATCCGAACGATCCGCCTGAAGACCTGCTTGAGCTAAATCCCAGCGGCATATCGCCGACATTGATAGAACGCGATTTAGTGCTGTACGACTCGCGGATTATTATGGAATATCTTGATGAGCGCTTTCCCCATCCACCTTTGCACCAAATGGATCCGGTATCGAGAGCTAACACAAGAATGCTGATAAAACGCATCGATCAGGATTGGTATCAGCTTATGGATGAAATACAATTTTCAGGCGAGAAAAAAGCTGCCCGCGCTAAAAAAATGCTTAAAGAAAGTATTCTTTCCGCAGAACCGGTATTCGCATCGAGAACTTATTTTATGAGTGACGAATTTTCATTAACCGATTGCGTGCTCGCGCCTTTGCTTTGGCGATTACCGAGTTTAGGCATCGATCTTAGCACCCCTAGCGGCGCGATTACCGGCTATGCTCAACGTTTGTTTAAAAGAAATGCGTTCAAACTCAGTTTAAGCGATGTTGAAAAAACCATGGCCGATGCGCATTATAAATAATGACTCCATTAAAGCCTTATCTAATCCGCTCTATTTATGAATGGATAGTTGATAATAACCTGACCCCTCATCTGCTTGTCGATGCGGAGGTTGGCGGATCCAGTTTGCCTAGCGAATACATTGAAGACGGTAAAATTGTGCTCAATATCAGGCCTCAAGCCATACAAGGCCTTGCCTTAGGTAACGAAAAAGTCGAATTTAACGCGCGCTTTAGCGGCAAGCCTATGCACATCGTCGCGCCTATCACCTCTATTCTTGCCATCTACGCCAAAGAAAACGGCAAAGGCATGGTTTTCGACCAGGATAGCTTCCCTGATGATGAGCCGCCGGAACAGAAACCGCCTGCAAAGCCGAACCTGCGCATAATCAAATAAGCAGACTTTTAAAATTTGCTGCCATTTTAGAAACAGCCTTGGCTTGCTTTAAGCGTTTTTTTGCTATTATGAAAAAATAATAACTAAAAAAC
>PERF01000143.1 GCA_002928495.1 Methylobacter sp.
GCGGCGCTGCGTATCCCTTGACCATATAAAGCGCTTTGCAAACCCATAACATAAGTGGATTTTGAGCTCCCGGTTAAACCATGCAGAATCAGCACCAAGGGTTTTGAGCCGCTGCCGCAAAAATCGATGTCCAAAAAATCGTTATCCGGGGTGGTAATGCGCTGGCGGCGGTATTCGGGCGGTAGTGGCGGTTTTCTGAATAAAGCCGGGTAGATGGTTTGCAAATGCCTGTTATTTAACCACCAGGCCGGTTTAAACGTAGACTCGATTAGCATAGCTTTATTTTTATTAGTATGATGGCTTACCGTTTTAGTGTTTGATTATTTTCAGCGATTTTGATCAATATGGCGAATTCATCCAATTTACAACAGGCGGCTGAAGCGCCGGCTTTACCCACTGGAATATTCCAATTTATTTTATTTTGTACAGCCGGTTTTTGGGGCTGGCTGGTGTTAATGCTGGTATTCGAAACCGGCCAGGCGGCCGGCAGCATTTTGGTGCCTTACGCCGTTAAAGCCATCATGGACGGCGTGGCCAACACTTCCGCTACCGGGATGCCGATTCTGGAAAGTTTAGCAACGCCGCTGCTGCTGTTGGCGGGGTTAAATCTTGCCGAAATCCTGTTCAGCCGTGCCAGCGGCGCGGTGCTGGTTGCTACCGGACCCAGGCTGCGCCGCAGCACCGCCAATGCCTTGTTTGCTTACTTGCAATACCATTCACCTCGTTACTTCGGCAACCATTTTGCCGGTGCGTTGGCGCACCGCATCAGCGAAACCGCGATCAGCGTAAATCATACCTTGTGGTCGATTTTATGCGACTTCTGGCCGATTTTAGTCACTTTTGCGGTATCGATCTTTTTATTGTTCGGCGTGCATAGTGATTTGGGGTTGCTGGTAGGTGGCTGGGTGCTGGTGTACATCAGTATTTCTTACGTTCTGGCGACCCGCTGCCAGCGTTATGCCCAAGAATACGCCGCCGTGCGCAGCCATGTTAACGGCAAGATGGTCGATGCGGTAACCAATATCCTCAACGCCAAGCTGTTTGCCCGGCTGGGATTTGAGCGCGAATATCTCGACGGCTATTTGCAACAAGAGGTGAAATCCGGCCAACGCACCTTCTGGTACATGGAGCGGGTGCGCTGGTTTCAATTCATTGCGGCAGCTTTGTTAAAGCTGGGTACGGTGTATCACGCTTTAACGCTGTGGGATAGCGGCACCATCAGCGTCGGCGAGTTTACCATGAGCGTGGGACTGGCATTGCTGATTATCAACGATGCCCGCAACTTGACTCGGCGCTTTCTGGAATTTTTCGAGTATGTAGGTAACGTCGCCAATGGCCTGGAAACCATAGTGCAAAGCCATGAAATTATCGACAGCCCACACGCATTGCCGCTGAAAGTCACTCACGGCCGCGTTGAATTCAACCATGTCACCTTCAGCTATGACGGCGACAAGCCGGTTTTTAAAGGCTTGAACGTTGTCATTGAGCCCGGACAGCGCGTGGGTTTGGTCGGCTTTTCAGGCTCCGGAAAATCCACCTTTGCCGGTTTGATTTTACGAAACTTCCAGCCCCAGCAAGGCCAAATCCTGATTGACGGCATGGATATTCAACACGTTACCCTGGACTCCTTGCACGAGCAAATCAGCCTGATTCCCCAGGATCCCAGTTTGTTTCATCGCAGTTTAAAAGCCAATATCGGATACGGCCGTCCGGACGCCGGCGAAGAAGGCGTGGTTGCCGCCGCCAGCCTGGCGCATGCCGATGAGTTTATCCGGGCCATGCCCGAGGGCTACGATTCTTTGGTGGGCGAGCGTGGCGTCAAACTGTCCGGCGGCCAGCGCCAGCGTATCGCCATCGCCAGGGTATTACTCAAGGATGCGCCGATTCTGATTTTGGATGAGGCAACATCGAGTTTGGATTCGGTCACCGAAAAAACCATACAGGAAAATCTGGACCGTGCCATGGGCAAAAAAACCGTGATTGCCATAGCCCACCGCTTATCCACCATCGCCCATTTGGACAGGATTTTGGTATTCGACCAGGGCCGCATAGTGGAGGACGGCACGCACGAGGAATTACTGCTGAGAAATGGCGTGTACAGCCGCATGTGGGCCATGCAGGCCGGCGGCTTTCTGCCTGAGGAAGCCGAGCCGGCCGCCTCAGGTGTACGCGAATATGCCGATTAAGCTTAAAACCAGGTGTTAAGCGTTGACTTGCGCAATCCAGTCTTGCAGATTGTAATAATTGGTGATGCGCGCCACTTTGCCGTCACGGATTTCGAAAAACGCCCCGGCCGGTAGCCGGTAAGTCTGACCGTTGGCTTCCGGCAAGCCCTCGTCGGTTTTCAGGTATTCGCCCAAAACCACGAATTCCGCTGCGGCGCGCTGGCCGTCGGCGGTCGCCATAATCACCATGTCAACCAGTTGCTCTTTGTAATTGTTGTTCATGCACGCCATGAATTGCTTGAACGCATCCTTGCCGATTTCGCGCCGGCCTTGGTTAATGTCGTGGATCACATCATCGGTCAACAGGCTTAAAAAAGTATCCATGTCGCCTTGGTTGAAAGCGGCATAGTATTGTTCTATCAGGGAAATACTGTCTTGATTCATAGTTTTTCAGGCAAACGGTTAAAGCCCGTTATTTTATATCAAAGCGCGGGTTTAGCCGGAATGTTTTATTCAGGATAGTAAAATACGGTTTTATCTGACCTTAAAGTTTCCGGTCTGGACTCGAAACATCGCTGTAGGCCCAGACCCACAGCAATCATGGTGGATGGATACCGTTTTTGTTTAGTAAAGCGAATTTATAGCAAAAGCGGAGATGCCGGCATGGCAGACAGCCATGTGCAACTCAAATCAGTGCGCACGGGTTTTAAAAATCAGCTGAGTCATGCTAACGTTTAGCCAATATTCTGCGGACATTTAAACCATGCGAACATACGCCATTTATCCGACTGAATTCCCCGAGCCTTGGGCGTCTGACTGGGGTGAAGATGAATACGGTTTATGGATGGGCTTTACTTACAAAGGCGTCAAGCAGCTGTTTCGCTGGATTGAGCCCGGCACATTTTTGATGGGCTCGCCAGAAGACGAACTAGAACATGAGGATGTTGAAACTCAGCACACCGTGACTCTTTCGAAAGGTTTTTGGCTGGCAGAGTGTACCGTCACCCAAGCCTTATGGCAGGCCGCCATGGGGACGAACCCCAGCCGTTTCCTAGGCGATGACCGCCCGGTAGAAAACGTGAGTTGGTATGATGCGCAAGCCTTTATCGATACACTGAACGGCTTGAAGCCGGAACTGAAGCTGTGCCTGCCGACCGAAGCGCAATGGGAATATGCTTGCCGCGCCGGAACCCGAACGCCTTTTAGTTTTGGTATGCAAATCGACTCCAACCTGATTAATTTCAATGGCTACGGCTACCCGTATGGCAAAACTAGTAAAAACAGAGCTGAAACCGTAACCGTGAAAAGTTTGCTTCCAAATACCTGGGGCTTGTATGAAATGCACGGTAATGTTTGGGAGTGGTGCAAGGACTGGTATGGTGATTATCCTAAGGATGATTGCATCGATCCTACAGGTCCTGCAACAGGCACTATGCGTGTTTTGCGTGGTGGTTCATGGGGCGATTTAGGCGGGGTCTGCCGTTCTGCCATCCATTACTTCAGCGACCCTGAGGTTGCTAGCGGCGCCTTCGGCTTCCGCCTTGCCCTAGGTCATTAAGCCAGTCCGGCCAGGGAGCAGGCCAGCAGCCTGCTGGGACACACGCGTCGGCAGCGCGTGGGGCACAGGCGGGGGATGGGCTGCGGAGAGTTTATTAGCGTTTCATACATAAAAATGTTTGAAACGTTCGAGTTTGTGGCGACACAAGCCGCGTTTCGACAGGTTAAAGGCAAATGGGGATGAAAACTTTATAACAGCAAATCAACAAATTAATAAATACTTTTAGCACAGTTATTTTTTTAAACGTAACGTAGGTAAAGATATGGCAAAGCAACTTATAAAATACGAGGCTGATGGTGAGGTTTTTTATGTCGAAGCTGAGCGCCAACAGATTGGCGATGATGACGATATAAGCCGTGATAGCAATGGAATTATTGAGGGCGGAAAATTTGAAGAAGTCATCGCAGGATTAAAACCGGTAGCCAATAGCGTATTAGGGGTGTTGAAAAATATAAGTGAGCCTGCAGAAATAGCCTTGGAAATGGGCATTAAATTAGGCGCCAAGGCAGGGATAATTTTTGCCTCCACCGATAGCGAAGCAACACTAAAAGTCACTATTAAATGGCAAAAACCAAAGTGATATGAGTGCTGTTTTAGACAACTTTGTGGCTCGAATCAGGAAACCAAAAGCTGACGGCATAATTCCTGGAAGTATATTGGGAACCGGTTTTCTTGTGGTTTACCCTTGGTTGGCAACGTGTAACCATGTGCTGGTAAAAGCATTCAAAAATAAAAAAGCAACGGATTGCCTAGAAGCAGGCGAGTTAGAGGGTATCGTCATAGACTTTCCCGTACATTCAGGCTTTAGCCAGCAATTATTTCGCGGGCAATTGCATACCAGTAAACCCAAATTGGAACTTGCAACACTAAACGATATTGAAGATATTGCACTGTTGAAACTTGAACCATTTAATAAATCAGACTCGATTGACTGTTATTTATCGTGGATGGCACCAATAAAGTACGAGCAATCTTTAGATGAGTATGTTGAGAAATCATTTTTAACCAAGGGTTTTCATATTGATAAATGCGATGAATTGAAAGGAAAAACCCAAACTATAACCACCGATGGGCGAATTTCGCTCCCGTTCGGCGATGCTGAATCCATTAAAGGTGCTAGTGGATCGCCAGTATGGTGTGATGAAGCCCAAGCCATTTTTGGTATGTTAGCCAGTCAACGGGGCGAAGGCGCGGAGACATACAAAAACCGACGGGTGTACATGATACCTATGTACAAAATTATGGATTCCTGTGAAGACCTGAAGAATACTTATTTGGAGAAAAAAAAGGAGTTATCGAATTTTCAAATTCACCGAAATGATTCTTTCCAGGACGATATTTTGGTGGAACTGGAAACAGTTTTTACCAACTCCGATTTATTATTTAAAGGGTTTTTGAAAAAACACCGCCTTGCTGATGAGCTTGATCCATATTTACTAGTTGGGGAATTAAAGCGGGAGGCTCAGAATGGCTTAAATAAAATTGTCCGTAACTTAACAATCGTTTTGCGGGATGAGTTAGAAAAACTAGAGAACAAAGAGGACTATAAAACCGCCAATAGTTTGATTAATGATGCAGAAAAAGCCATTCAAAGAATATCTTTGTTGGCTATCCATAAGGCAGAAGCAGAAGCCTTGACGTCAAGCGTTTTATATAGCTCGTCTACGTTAAATTTATCTCTGTCGCAACAGACCCTGGGCAGTGCGGAAACCGTAACCGCAATACGCATGCAAAGCCTTCCAAAGTATGTGGTGAGCAAAAATAGACCGGAAGTGAAAGGGAAGTATGCGTTTTCCAATTTTGACTTAGAACCCGGAATTAAACAGGAAAGTATTGTTGATTATGTCTGTAAGCAATTTTGGCGCATCGTTTTCCCTAACTATTCGGTTGATGCTTATGATGAGCAACGCTTGCGCGACCAGGTTTATGCGGAATTAAGTGCCGATGATTTAAAGAAGAAAAATTATTACTTAGTGATTTTGATAAATCCAAATTGTGCTTCACCCTTAGCAGACTCTGAGGTAAGGCAAGCACTCAACAAAAGACTGCCGGAACTGCCCATTATCGTGTTGAATAATGCAACCGAGAGTGCAGTATATCTAAGTGAAGATAGAGCATTAATGGCAGAAATTTATAACTTCTACTCAGAAGTCCATAATTATGAACAACGAACAAAGCAAACAGCTCCTACAGAAAATAAGCGCTGATATTGGCAAACTCGCTGAGTTTAGTCCCAATGAGCCAGGCAACGATGACGACGGGCCAGCATTAAAACTACCTTCTTTCGGC
>PERF01000144.1 GCA_002928495.1 Methylobacter sp.
GGAACCGCCAATATCACCGCGCCCGCTTTAAAAATGGCGGTAACCACTTGGCCTTTGCGCAGGCCTAAAGTTTCCACGCTGTCGTTGGTTACGGTGGCGGCCAGTTTTTCGCCGCCTTTAAGCTCGATGTCGACTTCGGAATTCACCGCGCCTGTCAGCACTTGGGTAATTGTGCCTTGCAACTGGTTGCGGGCGGAAATTCGGTAGCCTGCCAGGTCGGTGGCGATAATCACTTGCGGGGCTTTAACCAAGGCAATCACGGCAAGGCCGGTTTTTAAGCCCAGAGTGCTGACGGAGTCTTTAGTGACGGTGGCGATAATGTTTTCACCGCCCGGCAAGGCGATTTGAATTTCGGCGTTGACTGCTCCTAGTTGGATGTCGCTGATGGTTCCGTTAAATTGATTGCGTGCGCTGGTTTGCATGGGTGACCTCGTGGGGGATAAATAGTGAATGTGGCGGTGCCAGGCATGTGTGTCCGGCTATTTTGCGGCAACCGGCAAGCCGTAACCATAGTTTTCAATAATCGCCAACGCCGGCGCCGATTTAAGAAAAGCCAGCAAGGCCGCCGCCGCCGGGTTTTCCGCGCCGGTTTGCATTAGCACGGCGTCTTGGCGGATAGGCTGATGGAATTGTTCCGGCACGATCCAGCCCGATCCCGAGCCGATTTTGCCGTTATCGATGACTTGCGACAACGCGATAAATCCCAGTTCGGCATTGCCGGTGCTGACGAATTGGTGGGTTTGGGCAATGTTTTCGCCTTGGACAAACAAAGGTTGTAACTTTTCCAGCAAGCCCAGATGGTTCAAGGTTTCCACTGCGGCGCCGCCGTAAGGGGCTAGCTTGGGATCGGCCAGCGCCAAATGTTTGAATGCGCCGCCGGATAACACCTGGCCTTTATCGTCCACCTTGCCCGGCGTACTCGACCATAGCACCAGCTTGCCGACGGCATAGGTAAAACGGCTGCCGGGCACGGTCAAGCCGTCCTGTTCCAGTTTTGCAGGGTTTTTCTCGTCGGCCGACAAAAAAATCTCAAACGGCGCGCCATTTTCGAGTTGCGAGACAAACTTTCCGGACGAGCCGAACGCCAGCTTGGCGGTATGGCCGGTGGCTTTATGAAAGGCTTCGGCGATTTCGGTCATGGGTTTGGTGAAATTGGCGGCCACCGCCACCAGAGTGGTTTCCGCGCCGGCCCAGGTTGACCAGATCAGCAGGGCTAAAGATAAAACACTGTGTTTAACTGAATGGATAGACATAACTACTCACCTAAAAAATTAAAATCGGAACTGGCTTTGTACATAAAAATAATCGCTGTCCCGCGGGTTGGGGGCGCCGGCCGCTTGTTCGAGGAATTTACCCTTAAACAAGTGTGCGTAACCGGCTTCGAAGTTCAAGCTGCTATTAAAATCCCAGCGCGCGTTGACTTCCAATTGCTGACCCAAATAACTGCCCAGGCGGCCGCTGCGGTCTTGCAGGCCGGCGGTGGTGAATTGATCGGCGGCCTCGGCCAGCCAGAAAGCCCGGTGGTTGACAAAAGCCTTAACCGCCGGCAACGGCGAAAAATTGAGCAGTAGGCCGGGCGAGCTGATATTGCTGCGGGAAAACACGCCGTAGATTCCGGTCGGGCCGAATTCAAACCGGCGTGCGCCGAATAAGGGGTCGAAACGCTGGTCTTGGGTGTCGTTAGGGTTTTGATCGCCGCTGGCGTAGTCGTACTGGAATGCCAGGCGCGGCGCCCAGGGCAGGTCGAAAGTATAGCCGGTATCAAAGTGTTCCGACCAGGCTGCATGTTCAAGATCCCTGCCGTTACCCGCCGCCGCGCTGGAACGCACGGTGCCGAACTGGCCGATGACTTCAAACTGAAAGTCGAAGGCTGCTTTGGCGGGTTTACGGTAAAACCGCGTGCCCGGCGTGAAGTAACGCCGGTTGCGGCTTTGGTTGCGTGGACTGTCGCCTTCGTCCAGGTGATACAGATAAATTTCGCTGTTGATGCCGTAGCCGATATTGAAGAATTCCAGAAAGCCGCCGGAAAAGAAAGTTCTAGGGTCTTCCTGGTCGAACTGCTGGCGGTCATCGATAATATCGGCTGATGCCGTGGGTAAGCGGAGCACCGGCTGGGTAAAAAAGGCATTGAATTGCCAGGTGTCGTAATCCAGCACTCTAATGCGCACACCGGTGAAGCTGTTGATGGTGTTTCTAAAGGCATTGCGGGCGACCAAGCGGCGGCTGCCGAAGTTAAGAGTTTGGCGTCCCGCGATGACTTCCGTGCCCAAGCCGCTATAAAACCAATTTTGCTCGGACCAAGCCAGGTAGGCTTGTAAAAAATCGGCGGTATTGGCGTGGGTGTTATTCACCCCGGAACCGGAGTCGGCGCTTAAGGCCCTGGCATCCAAGAATTCAGTGCCGATTCTAAAAGCATTCACTCGGGCTTCCAGCCAGACGTCGGTCTGCAAGGCAATTTGCTGGTCGCCGCCCCGGCTGTTGGCGCGGAAAGTACCGGCTAGCGATTCGTAGCGGGTGCGCTGTTCCAGCGTCAGCGACAGCCATTTAGGCAAGCCCAAGCTATCGTGCAAGTTCCAAAATGGTTTCTGGTATTGATCGGAGCCCAGCAAGGCATCGGAATACTGACTTTGGTAGGCAGTAAACGGGGGGCTGCTGTAACTGCGCGTTTCCGCCGCTTTGGCATCGTCTGCGGGAGCGACGCTTATACTTCCAGCCACAACCAGCCCTAAGGCCTGATGCATGCGCACGGCGGGTAGTTTGCAAAAACATGTCATCTTTTCAACCATCACAATTAACGGCGCGCTAACGCGCAAAAAACATTAAGGCTTCCCTTACAAAAACCAGGGATTCGCCAATAGTGTATTTTCGTTATGTATCAAAGTAAATAACGATAGCAAAATAAATTATTGCTTTTGGTGAAACTATTCAATGTTTAGTAGCCGTTAGCCTGTCAATCCGTGTGGCAAAAAAGCCGGCAAGGCTTGTGAAACGGTTTAATGGTTTATAATGCCCGCAACTTAGCTTTTAGCAGTTGGATTGGCGCATGGATAAAACGCACAGCAGGCAACCGGTAGAGTCTCCCAGGGTGGAAGGCGAGTTGCGGCTGGCGGGCGCGTTGGACAGCCGTATGATGGGATTGCTGAGAGCGATAGCGCACACCGGTTCCATCAACCAGGCCGCCAAACAGGCGGGGCTCAGTTATAAAGGGGCTTGGCAAATGATAGAACGAGCCAATAACTTGTCGCCGAAAGTTCTGGTGGCCACCAGTACCGGCGGCAGTAAGGGCGGCGGCACCAGCTTGACCGCAGCCGGGCAGTCGTTGTTGAACTTGTTCGACGAGTTGGAAGCCCGGCACCGGCAATTTATTGACCAACTAAACTGCCAGCTACTAGCCGATCCTGAGGCGATGCTGTTGCTTAAGCCCTTGGCGGTAAAAACCAGCGCGACCAACCAGCTGTTCGGTACCATTGAAACGATTAGCGCAGGCGTCGTGAATACCGAGGTGGCGGTTAGGCTGAAAGGCGGCGAGCGGATAGTGGCGACAATCACTAACCAAACCGTGGCCGCTTTCGCCTTGGCGCAAGGCGGCACGATTTTGCTGATTATCAATGCCCCCGAGATTGGTGTGGCGAAAGCAGCCGAGTGCGGACGGTTGTCGGCGCGCAATTGTTTAAAAGGCGTTATCATCCGGTTACAACAGGAAGAGGTGGATTCGGAAGTTGTAATCCGGCTGCCCGGCGGCGACAGCCTGGTCGCCACCATTACCCGGTTAAGCGCCGAAGCGTTGGGGCTAACGCTGGGGACAACGGTTTATGCAATTTTTAAAAGTAATGCGGTAATGCTGGCGCTGCAGCCGCCAGAACGCTGATTTTTTTTAGTTTTTTAACCGGCGAACACTCATGACAGCGATTAAAATTCAACAAATGATGGCCGACAGCGGCGTTGGCTTTGGCACCAGCGGCGCACGCGGGTTGGTCAGCCAAATGAACGCCACGGTTTGCGCGGCTTACACACTGGCGTTTTTGCAAGGTTTGGAATTAATCAAGCCCGGTCAAAAAGTTGCTTTGGGCATGGATTTGCGGCCTTCCAGCCCGGCTATAGCCCAAGCCTGCGCCGCCGCCATCCGCCATACCGGTTGCGACCTGGTGTTTTGCGGCCAGCTGCCTACGCCGGCATTGGCGTATTACGCGCTGACCAGAAAAATGCCGGCGATCATGGTCACCGGCAGCCATATCCCGTTCGACCGCAACGGCATCAAGTTTTACCGCGCCGAGGGTGAAATCAGCAAAGCCGACGAGGCGGCGATGGCGCAAGCGGTAGTCGATGTCAAGGCGATTAAATTCGAGCAACCACTGCCCAAACCGCTTTCAGCAGCAATCGAATGCTACCAGCAGCGCTATAGTCGGTTATTCCCCGAAGATTTGCTGGCGGGTTGGCGCATCGGGCTGTACGAGCATTCCAGCGTGGCCCGTGACTGCTTGCGGACCATTTTATCCCAGCTGGGTGCCGAGGTGATCAGTTTGGAACGCACCGATACCTTCGTGCCCATTGATACCGAAGCGGTCAGCGAGGAAGACCGCCAGCGCGGTCTGGACTGGGCTAGCGAGCATCGGTTTAATGCCATTATTTCCACCGACGGCGACGGCGACCGCCCGCTAATCGCCGATGAAACCGGAACCTGGCTGCGCGGCGACATCGTCGGCTTATTAACTGCCAAATATCTGGGCGCGCATACCGTGGTCGCGCCGGTTAGCTGCAATACCGCGATAGAAGCCTCCGGTTGGTTCCAACAGGTTATCCGCACCCGCATCGGTTCGCCTTATGTCATCGAAGGCATGGCCAAAGCCCAGTTAGCCAAATCCGGCGTGGCGGGGTTTGAAGCCAATGGCGGGTTTCTGGCCGGTGAAGGCTTGACTTTAAACGGCCAGGTCGTCACCGAACTGCCAACCCGCGATGCCGTGCTGCCGGCGTTGTCGATTTTGGCCATGGCCAGCCAGCAAGGCATTAACATATCGGCGTTGACCGCGAGCTTGCCGCAACGCTTTACCGCCAGCGACCGGCTGCAAAATTTTCCTTCCGATCAGAGCAAGGCGTTGTTGGCGGCGTTGCAGGCGAATTCGCCTGAGCTGCAGAATTTTTGGCAGCCGGCGTTGGGCGGCGTGATTCGCACCGATACTACCGACGGTTTACGGCTGACCTTCGCCAACGCTGAAATCATCCACCTACGCCCGTCCGGCAATGCGCCCGAGCTACGTTGTTATGCCGAAGCCGGCAGCGTTGAACGTGCGCAGGTGCTGGTGGCGGACACGCTGGGCAAAATCAGCAGGGCAGACAAGGTTTAGCAATAGCCTTTAGCTTTCGGCTGCAAAAATTTAAAAATATCCACTTCAATGGCGGCAAACGCGGCGATCCAAAGCACGGCGTCGTAAACATCCAGCCAAGCGGCTTGCCAGGCCCAGGCGCCGACCATGGCCAACAGGCCGGAGAATACCAGCAGCGTGGTCAGCCAGTAGATTTTAGGGTGGCTCGCCACGGCGTCGGGTTTGCGGATCTCCAGCTCCAAGAGTGCAATCAATGCAAACCAGAGCAGGGAATTGGCGACGTCCAGCCATTCGCTGCTATGCACATAGCTGGCAAACACGCCGATAATGACTACGATCAAGATGTTACGGATTACATGCAGCGTCTTGGCTGAAAATAGCGGTTTACCCAGGGTTTCCAGCTCGAACATGATCAACAGAGCCAGCCAGGTCATGGCGTCAACCGTGCTGGTCAAGGTGTCGTATACCGCGTAAAGGCCGACATTGACGGCCAAGAGCACAACAATAACAATTTTGAACCCGGGATAAGACTGCGAACGCAAAAATTTCAGCATCTAAATCACTACGCAAACAAGGAAACTTAGCGCGCCAAGACCGGCGCGTTACTGCTCAGTTAACCAGTAAAA
>PERF01000145.1 GCA_002928495.1 Methylobacter sp.
TGACCAACGCCGCTCAACCCGTTTTTAACGCCAGTCTATTCGCCGCTGAATATTGCGTGCGTCACCCTGAAGTGTTGGCGGACTTAGTGCAGTGCCAAGCGCTGACTAACGTTTATGCGCCTGATTATTACCGAATCCAACTGGAACAAATCCCCATTACCGGCGAAGTGGATCTGACGCGTGAGCTTCGAAGGTTTCGTAACAAAGAAATGCTGCGAATTGCCTGGCGGGATTTAGCGGGCTGGGCCGATCTTTCTGAGACTTTGAACGATCTCAGCCGTTTGGCTGAAGCCTGCCTCAATTACGCACTGAATAGTCTTTACCACCAAACTTGCGCCGAAAAAGGCACCCCGGTCGGCAGTAAAGGCCAGAGTATCGGTTTGGTTGTGTTGGGCATGGGTAAACTCGGCGGTTTTGAACTGAATTTTTCTTCGGATATCGATTTAATTTTTGCGTATGCTGAAGAAGGTGTCTTACCTGATCGCAAGCAAACCTCATACAGCGAGTTTTTTTTCCGTGTGTGCCGAAGCCTGCTTAAAGTTCTCAGCGAAATAACCGAAGACGGTTTTGTGTTCCGCACCGATATCCGGTTAAGGCCGTTTGGGGATAGCGGGCCGATTGCCATGACTTTTGAAGGTATGGAGCGCTATTATCAAACCCAGGCCAGGGAATGGGAACGCTATGCCATGATTAAAGCCCGGCAAGTGGCGGGAGATTTCGACAGCGGCGCGCATTTAATGGCGATGTTGGAAAAATTTGTCTACCGTCGCTACCTGGATTATGGCGCCATTGAAGAAATACGCTTGTTAAAACTGCAAATTGTTCATGAATTAAAACGCAAGGATCGGATTGATGACGTTAAACTAGGTCTGGGCGGTATCCGCGAAATTGAATTTATCGGCCAAGTTCACCAGCTCATCCGCGGCGGTCAGGACAAAGCCTTGCGTATACGTCCGATATTACAAGTGCTCAAGGTCCTGGCCGATTTACGATTGTTACCGGCAGACGATGTCAGTCAACTCGCTGAATCTTATTGTTTTCTGCGCAAAGTGGAAAACCATCTCCAACAATTTCAAGATAAACAAACCCATAGTTTGCCTAAAACGCCACAGGAACAGTCAATACTTGCTGTTTCCATGGGGTTTGAAGACTGGCATAGCTTTAAGACTAAGCTGGATGAAATCAGAGCGGGTGTGCATAGGGTTTTTGATCAGGTTTTTGCGATTAGCAAACAAGAAAGCCAAGATGTTGAGGCCCAAAAACTTTGGTATGGAACAGACGATGGGCCGAAGTTGGCCGAATCCCTGAAAAACTATGGCTTTTTGCAGCCTGAAGTGGTTTTGGAAAACCTTAGAGCATTTAAAAGTTCGTTGGCGGTTAAACGCTTAGCCACCAAGGGCGCCCGCGTGCTGGATAGACTGATGCCGCAGTTATTACTTGAGTTGGCAAAAACTTCAAATCCGGATGAAGCCCTAAAACGCATGCTGGGTTTGTTCGAGGCCATATCGGGCCGTAGTGTCTATTTTTCGTTGCTGGAAGAAAATCCGGCAGCCTTGGTTCAATCGATACGGTTAGTGGCCGCCAGCCGTTGGCTTTGCGATCTTTTGTCACACTCCCCGGTATTGTTCGACGAGCTTTTGGATACGCGTACTTTATTCGAGCCGCTCCAACGTGCGGATTTGGATAACCAGTTAACCGCGAATCTTGCGCAGATTGATGTTAACGATCTTGAACATTTAATGACAACGCTACGGCAATTCAAACAGCGTAGCGTATTAAAAGTGGCGGCTTCCGATATTATGGGAGTAATTCCCATCATGGTGGTGAGTGATTATTTAACGTACATTGCTGAAAGCTTGGTAGCGCATACCTTGGCCCGGACTTGGGCAATGCTGGTGGATAAGCACGGTTATCCGCTAGGGGCGGATGATGTCAATAAAGGCTTTGCAGTAATAGGTTTCGGCAAGCTAGGCGGCATGGAATTAGGTTACGGCTCGGATTTGGATCTGGTTTTCCTGTACGACTGTGACAATGGTCAGGGGGTTACCAACGGTGAAAAGCCGATTGCCAATATGCAGTTTTACGGACGCTTGGGGCTAAAGTTCCGCCACATCATGGAGACTAATATGCTTTCCGGCGTGTTGTATGAAGTGGATATGCGGTTACGTCCCAATGGAGAGTCCGGGTTGCTGGTCAGCCACATCGATTGGTACGAAGATTATCTGCAACACCAGGCCTGGACGTGGGAGCATCAAGCCTTGGTCAGAGCCCGGTTTATCGCCGGTGATGAAAAACTAAAACAGCAGTTCAATGCCATTCGGCATAGGATTTTGAGCTTACCGCGCGCAACCGACAAGCTCAAAGCCGACGTATGCGAAATGCGCGAGAAAATGCGTTCGGCATTAATGCTAAAAGATGCCGACCGGTTTGATCTAAAACAAAGCCCGGGCGGTATTGCCGACATAGAGTTTATAGTACAATTCGGCATATTGGATCAGGCAGCAAAAAATCCCGCTTTGACGGAGTTCACCGACAATGTCAGATTGCTGGATGGCCTTAAACGACAAGGCTTTATTAGCGAGATTGAAGCCGATGCTTTAAAAGCGGCTTATTGCGCCTACCGTGATCATGGCCACAAATTGGCTTTACAAGGTGAGCGCCCGGTTGTGGACAAGTTTTTGTTTGCAGACGAAAGCAGCCGGGTAATGGCAATCTGGCGGCGTTATATGAATAGTGATAAGTAATCAAAAGGTAAGGTAATCAATGACGACTATGGATGATAAGGACGGATTTATCTGGCTGGACGGGCAATGGCTGGATTGGCGGGAGGCTAAAGTTCATGTATTAACCCATACCTTACACTATGGTTTGGGTGTGTTTGAAGGCATAAGGGCTTACCAAACCGACAAAGGTGCCGCTATATTCAGAATGCAGGCGCATACCGACCGCTTGTTCCGGTCGGCTCATATCATGAACATGGCGATGCCATTCAACAAAAGCCAAATCGATCAAGTGCAATGTGAAGTGCTGACTAAAAATAAGCTTGATAGCGCTTATATCCGTACCATGTGTTTTTACGGTTCCGAAGGCATGGGGCTTAGAGCCGATAACTTAAAAGTTCATGTCATGGTAGCAGCCTGGACTTGGGGGGCTTACCTGGGGGCGGAAAGTATTGAAAAAGGCATCCGCATCCGCACCTCTTCGTATACTAAAAGTTACGTCAACAGCACCTTGTGTAAAGCTAAAGCCAACGGTAATTACATCAATTCAATCCTGGCTTTGCAGGAGGCGTTGGCTACCGGTTATGACGAAGCGCTGTTGCTGGACAACCAAGGTTACGCCGCCGAAGGCAGCGCGGAAAATCTGTTTATCGTCCGTAATGGTGTGATTTACACGCCGGAAACCACATCCGCCTTGGAAGGCATTACCCGCGACACCATTATGGTCATCGCCAAGGAACAAGGTTACAGTGTGGTTGAAAAACGGATTACCCGCGATGAAATCTACGTGGCGGATGAAGCTTTCTTTACCGGTTCAGCGGCGGAGGTGACGCCAATCCGCGAGCTGGATGGACGCCAAATCGGTACCGGCACGCGCGGCCCGGTAACGGAGAAACTACAGGCATTGTATTACGATTATGTCAAAGGTCGCCGGGACGATCACGCCGATTGGCTGACTTTCGTCGCTTAGGACTTGTCTTTAGACCGCAAAATTCTGGTAGTCGGCCCATCTTGGGTGGGCGATATGATGATGGCGCAAAGCTTATTCATAACGCTCAAACAAACACAGCCGCGCTGCCACATTGATGTTCTGGCGCCGCTATGGAGTTTGGGGCTGCTGGCGAAAATGCCCGAGGTCAGCCAAGGTTTGGTGATGCCGTTAAGCCACGGTCAATTCGGCTTGCTGGACCGGATCAGGCTAGGTAGGGAATTTGCCGAACTGGAATACGATCAAGCCATAGTCTTACCTAACTCCTGGAAATCCGCGTTAATTCCGTTTTTTGCCAACATTGCTTTGCGTACCGGTTTTTTGGGCGAAGGCCGCTGGGGCTTGCTCAACGATGTCCGCCGTTTGGATAAAACAGCGCTGCCGATGACTGTTCAACGCTTTGTGGCATTGGGGGTGGCTAAAAATGCACCGTGGCCGCCTGCCTGCCCGCCGCCTGCACTACGGGTGTCTGAGCTGGCGCGTGCAGCGGTCATCAAAAAATTTGCCTTGGATAACCGTAAACCGGTGTTGGTTTTGTGCCCAGGCGCCGAGTACGGCCCGGCCAAACGCTGGCCGGAAGTGCATTTTGCCGAAGTTGCAAGGCAGCAAATCAATCGAGGTTTTCAGGTCTGGCTGCTGGGTTCGGCCAAGGATAGAGCGGTCAGTTCCGAAATCAACCGTTTGGCTGACGGTCTATGCCTGGATTTTTGCGGGCAAACCGATTTGACCGAAGCGGTGGATCTGATGTCGCTGGCGGATGCTGTAGTCAGCAACGATTCCGGCTTGATGCATATCGCCGCCGCGCTCAATAAAAAATTGATCGCCATTTATGGTTCATCTGATCCTAAATTCACCCCGCCGTTAAATCCAAATGCCGCGCTGTTGACGGCGAATGCCGCCTGTTCGCCGTGCTTTCAGCGCGATTGCAAACTCTATAAACCGGATCAGCCGCAATATTTACATTGTCTACGCGATATAACGCCCGGCCAAGTGGTCAAAGAGTTAGCCGGTTAGTGCTAGCATGAGAATCGGCATCGTCAAATTATCGGCTTTGGGAGACATTGTGCATGCCATGGTGGCACTACAATTTATCAAAGCGCAAATCAGCGATGTCGAAATTGACTGGATTGTGGAGGAGCGGTTTGCTCAGTTGCTGCAATATAACCCCGATATCGACAAAGTGTTGGCGGTTAATCTTAAAGCGCTGAAAACCGATAAAACCGCTATCTTTCGGCAACTCGGCCAAGTCCGCCGCTATGCCCGAAACCGTTATGACTTGGTGATCGACGCTCAAGGCTTGATCAAGTCTGCCTTGACGGCTAAATTATTGGGCGCGCCGACGGCAGGATTTGATGTGCACTCCATCCGCGAGCGTTTTGCATCCTGGTTTTATGATATCAAAATCAACTGTTCTTACGATACCAACACCATAGACAGAAACGCTTGCGTACTGTCGCGGCCATTGGGCTTTGAAATAACCCCGGCACAGATTCTTGCAAAAAAACCGTTTTTATTTTTTAACGACCGGATTTGCGACTTTGAACCTTTTCTTAGCCGCAGCCATAAAAATATTCTATTCGTGACCAGTTCGACCTGGGAAAGCCGCAATTATCCGCTGGAGAAGTATGCCGAGACGGCCGAAGCCTTACAGCAAAACGGCTTGCTGATCTGGGGAAACGACAAAGAACGCCAACAAGTTCAAGCCTTGGCGCAGCGCTCGGCTTATCTCAAGGTTTTGCCCAAACTGGACTTAAACGCGTTAAAAGCTTTAATTGCTAGAATGGATTTAGTGATCGGCAATGATACCGGCCCCACGCATATGGCCTGGGCACTAAACCGGCCTTCGATTACCTTGTTCGGGCCAACGCCGGTAAGCCGGGTGTATCAAACCCCTATCAATAAAGTGATTAAATCCGATTCAACGGTAAACCCTTTTAAACTGAATAAGCTGGATTTTTCCATCCGGGAGATAGCCGCGCCGGACGTTATCCGGCTGGCCTTGGAAATACTCGATTCCTAAAGGTCATGCCTTTAGACAAGCGCCCGGTTCTTGGCTATAGTTATGGCAGTAATATCATTCAACAGGCTTAACAATGGCGGTTAAACAAAGCGAAGTAGCGTCTGAATACCGGGCATTGACGGATGCTTTGA
>PERF01000146.1 GCA_002928495.1 Methylobacter sp.
GCCCCCAGGGACAGTGTGTTTAGTCGTTTAAAGTAGTTACAAAAGCAAATCGATAGAATCCTTCTACCTTAATTTACTGTGCAAAATATTAACAATTTTGTGAGACTAATCATATTACAAGTTGGTTAAATTTGTATTAAACCAATGTTACAACCAGTTTAAAAAAGCCTTAAAAATTATTGGCTTTCGAATTGAGGCGGGAATAACCCCTACGTTTCGTTTTGCGTCATGTAAACATAGGGGCTTGTCAAAAGTTAGTCTTTATGGTTTCAATGCTACTCATTTCTGTGGACAAGCTTTTTTCTGTATTTTTAATTGATTTAGTGCATTTTGAGCTACGCATTGTTGTTTACCGAGGGTATCATAGACTGTCTTGAAATTTTATGACATGAGATATTTATCGTGCAAAATCAGGCACAAACTGAGCATTTAAAAACTATAGTCCAAGCATTGTTAAATGAAGCCAAAACTCAAGGCGCATCCGCTGCAGAGGCGGGTTTAAGCCAAGAGACAGGGCTTTCCGTTTCAGTGCGCTTGGGGGAAGTGGAAACCATTGAGCACCATTGCGACCAAGGCTTGGGGATAACCGTTTATTTCGGCCAGCGTAAAGGTTCAGCCAGTTCTACGGATTTATCGCCGGCGTCGCTGAAAGAAACGGTGACTGCCGCCTGCAGTATTGCCCGCTCGACCAGCGAGGATACATTTGCGGGGCTTCCTGACCCGGAAATGCTGGCAACCGAATTCCCCGATTTGGATTTACACCATCCCTGGACTATCGAAGTTGACCAAGCGATAGACATAGCCACCGATTGTGAGAATGCCGCCCGCTTTTACGATCAAGAAATTTGTAATTCGGAAGGTGCAACGCTTAATACTCATCAGGGTACCCGGGTTTTAGGTAATAGTCTGGGATTTTTGAGCGGTTACCAAACCACCCGGCACTCATTAAGCTGTTCGGTTTTGGCGCAACGTGGTGACAGCATGCAGCGCGATTATTGGTACAGCGTCGCCAGAAGCCCCGATAATCTTGAAACTGCGCGGACGGTAGGTGAAAAAGCAGCGCAACGGACTTTGCGGCGGCTGTCGGCGCGGCGCCTGACGACGCGGCAATGCCCGGTATTATTTAGCGCCGAGGTGTCGGGAAGTTTGCTGGGTTCTTTGGCAGGCGCCATCAGCGGCGGTAATCTCTATCGAAAGTCATCGTTTTTGTTGAATGCGTTGGATACCCAGGTGTTGCCGGAATTTATCCGTATCTACGAACAGCCGCATTTGCCTAAAGGCTTAGGTAGCGCCATCTATGATGCGGAAGGTGTTGCCACCCGTTCTCGCGATATAGTGACGGACGGCGTGTTGAAAGGGTATGTGTTGAGCAGCTATTCGGCCCGTAAATTAGGTTTAAAAACCACCGGCAATGCCGGCGGAGTACACAATTTGACGATCTCACCCGGCGATCTGGATTTTCCCGGATTGCTTCGGCACATGCATACGGGGCTTTGGGTAACCGAGCTGATGGGACAGGGCGTTAATATGGTGACCGGCGACTATTCGCGCGGCGCGGCAGGATTTTGGGTGGAACAAGGTGAAATCCAATACCCTGTTGAGGAAATCACGATTGCCGGTAATTTAAAAGAAATGTTCCGGCAGATTCTGGCCGTTGGTAACGATATCGATTACCGCGGCAACATTCGTACCGGCTCCATTTTAATCGAGCGCATGTCGATTGCCGGCGAGTGAAGTTAACTGCGGTTCGGCAGCGGCAGGGCTTGGAGGATTTCGGTGATTAGTTGCGGGCCACGGTAAATCAAGCCGCTGTAGATTTGTACCAGGCTGGCGCCTGCTGCCAGTTTCTCTTCAGCATCGGCCGCCGACAGAATGCCGCCGGCAGCGATGATGGGTATTTGGCCGTTTAAGGTAGCGGCCAAGACCCGGACAACATGGGTGGAGGCGGCTTTTAGCGGCGCTCCGCTCAACCCCCCGGCTTCTTTGGCAAACAGGTGGCTGCCGACTTTATCACGGGCGATTGTGGTGTTGGTGGCAATCACGCCATCAATCGCCAGCTCCAAAAGCAGATGGGCAATGTGCCCGATTTCCTCGTCGTTCAAGTCCGGAGCAATCTTTATTGCCAGCGGAACATAGCGGTTATGCTCAAGCGAGAGCTTGTGCTGTTCCTCTTTGAGCGCCGAAAGCAGTTTTCTGATTTCATCGCCTTGTTGCAATTGCCTTAAATTTTGGGTGTTGGGAGAGGAAATATTGATCGTGATATAGCTGGCAACAGGATAAGCCTTGCGCAAGCCGGTCAAATAATCGTTCGCCGCGTCGGCAATCGGGGTATCGAAGTTTTTGCCGATGTTGATGCCCAGCACGCCTTGGTAATGCCGTTGTCGGGCTTGTTGCAGTAAATGGTCTATGCCTTTGTTGTTAAATCCCATGCGGTTGATAATGGCCTGATGCTCAGGTAACCGGAACAGGCGCGGCTTGGGATTGCCCGATTGGGGTCTGGGCGTTGCCGTACCTATTTCGATAAATCCGAATCCCAGCGCGGCGATGGCGTCGATATAATCACCGTTTTTATCCAAACCGGCGGCCAAGCCGACCGGGTTGTCGAATGTCAAGCCCATCACTTGAATAGGCTGCTTGTTTTCAACCCGCAGCGGTTGCTGGTTAAGCCCCGATTTTTCAAGCAGTTTTAAAGCATTAAGCGTCAGCGCATGAGCTGTTTCAGGATCCAGCGAAAACAATAGCGGACGCAATAGCGGGTATAAATCCATCATTAATGTTGAGCGGTTAGCTGGTAAGGTTCGGGAGCTACAATCGGCGGGCGCTGCAGGATGAGATCGGTCATAAGACAGGCGGAAGCCGGTGCCATCACTAATCCATAGCGAAAATGTCCTGCATTAATGCTTAGATTGGTAAAATCAGGGTGCCTGCCTATGTAAGGAATGCCGTGTTTGGTGCCGGGCCGCAAACCAGCCCAATGCCGGCTGACCGGATAGTGTTGCAGTGCGGGCAATAGCTTGGTGGCAAAGTTAAATAGTTGTTCGCGTATTTCAGGGTCCGGGGTTTTGTCGAATCCGGCCAACTCCACCGTGCTGCCAGCCAGAATTTTGCCGTCGCGGCGCGGAATTAAATATTGGCTCTCGGTCATTACCATGGCATTTAAAGTGTTGGGTTCGGCATCGAACACCAGCATCTGGCCCTTGGCAGGAAAAATAGCCGGGCGGTGTTGAGTGGCATCCGGTAACAACGTAGCCATTAGTTCAGTAGTCCAAGCGCCGGCGCTGATGATTAATTCAGTGATGCCAAAATCGCCAAGATCGGTAGAGACGCGCTCAATTCGGCTATTTTGGCTATGAATTCCGGAGATGACACAATTTTCCAATAGGTGCACGCCGCGATTCACTAAATCCTGTTTTAGCGCTTTAAGCAGGCGAGGATTGCGCACATGGCCGATTTCCGGCAGCCAAAGCGGGTTTAGCCAGTCTGTTTCCAAACCCGAACAAATGGTTTTCGGCGGCGTTTGCAAGGCAATGCCAAAATCGGAACACCAGTTATAGGCAAGATCAAAATCGTGGATTTGCGTCATCAATAGACCGCAAGGGGTCCATTCAGGGTTAATTCCGGTTGCCTCAAGGAGATCATCACACAGTGCCGGATAGCGTTTTAAACTGGCTGCGACCAAGCAGTTGACCGCTTCCGCCTGCCGCCAAGGGTATAAGGGCAGTAAAATGCCGCCCCCGGCCCAGGAGGATTCCTGCCCGGTCAGGTTTTTTTCAATTAAGGTGACGCTAGCGCCGGCTTGGTTTAACTCGCGTGCGGTCAGCATGCCGATAATACCGCCGCCGATTAGGGTAACATCTGAAGATAGATTCATGGTTTAGCGCCACATTCAATTGGCTCCATTATAGCGCGGCCTGTGCCAAATATAGGCAAGCAGAATCGGTTTAATCCATAAAAAACTTGATATTAGTATGTTTAATGCTTGAAATTTAAGAAGAATAATTTTTTATAGCCATAGCCTCAACGCTTGTGTGGATTTACGTTTGCTGTTACTATTTGTAAAGGGTCTGTTTTACGGTACCGAACAACCCGATTCAAATAATAACAACCCTCCCGGGAGGATAAATGACACACAACAAAATGAGAACTGCATTGGGGATGGCTACAGCTGCATTAGCCGCAGTAACTTTAGTAGCCGCACCGCAAGCTATTGCAAAAACCAAAAAAGCTGCCAAAGCCAACCATACCGAACACATGATGGCTGACAGCAGAGCGGAAGCGCTGGAAGCGCAAGTCAATCAATTAACCAACGCGGTGCAGGCTTTGCAGTCGGAATTAAGCCGCGTTAAAGGGCAAACCAACCGGACAAGCCAAGATTCTCAAAAGATTCAGGAATTGGAAGACTGGGTTGCTACCACAAAAGCAAAGCCGGTAGTCGAGAAAAAAACACATGATAATGTGATTTTCTTTCGCGGCGGTTTTGCAGGAAATGATGTGAAACGAAACGATTTGCTGACCGGCAATCAATTTGCTGGAAATGTTTTAGGCGGAGGCAGATCCGGTAGTGATGGATGGTACATTGGTGCCGGTTTTGACTTCGGTTTAACCGATGATGTTTGGGGACTCGTCGAAGATACTGAAGTCGATGCTGAGTTGCAGTTCGAATATAAAAACTTTGGCGACAGAAGCTTTGATAACGGTGCGGTTTCGCAAGCACTCCAGGCCGGCGCGGCTACCAACAATAACCCTGCTTGTACCCTGATTAACTTAGCCGCTGCAGGCGGAACTGGTGGTTCGGGTTTAACAGGAGGAGCCGGAACTGCTAATTGCGATAACGTTAACGTTAGCCAATTTACTTTAACTGCCGCTCCTAAAATTAAATTTTTGAAAGGCAGTAAATTCAGACCTTGGATTATACCGTTCGGCTTAGGCCTTCATGTTATCAGCCCGCCGTCAAATGGCGTTACGGTATTGAATCCGGGTGCGGTTTTTGCGACTGGTGCTGAATACAATATTTGGAAAGCTTTCAAAATCGGCGCTGATTTTCGTTATAACTTAACGGGCAGAAGTGTAGACGGTGTTAATACCGATGGTCTCACAGCCGGTGGTTACTTAGGTATTGGCTTCTAAGCTCAAGTATCTTTAACTGCTAAACAAAGGAGGGCATTGCCCTCCTTTTTTATGCGCGCTTAAAAACCAAGGCCTAACCGGGCCTCTCAGCCCGTCTTAATGGAATTTGATTTGCCGGGCGTGTTTGTTTATAAACTGAGCTTACTACAGCAGTTTTAGTTTGCCCAAGCCGATTGTTGGGCATGTATTAACCACGGATGCGTCAATGAAAACCCTTTATCCCGAGATTGAGCCTTTCCAAACGTTTTTTTTAGAGACTCAAAGCGAACACAAAGTCTATGTCGAACAAAGCGGCAATCCTGAGGGCATACCCGTTGTTTTTCTGCATGGCGGGCCGTGTTCGGGCACTAAACCCGATCACCGGCGTTTTTTTAATCCTGACCGCTATCGCATTATTTTGTTCGACCAGCGCGGCTGCGGCCAATCACTGCCTTTCGGTGAACTTGAGGCAAACACGACACAGGATTTACTGGCCGATATGGAGCGTATCCGCAAGCAATT
>PERF01000147.1 GCA_002928495.1 Methylobacter sp.
TCCCAAGGTGGCCAGCACACACTGACCTTGCCCGAACAAGCCGAGCTGCAATCGGTTTCTATCAACGGTGTCAGCCAGCCTGCCCGCCAGCAAGCCGGCAAAGTCATCGTGCCGGTCAGCCCCGGCACGCAAGACATCGTGCTGACTTGGCAACAGGTAACCGGCCTGCCGCTGGTGTTGACATCTCCACAGATTGATTTAGGCGCGGCCAGCGTCAACAGTTTTATCAACCTTAGCCTGGGCCAAGACCGCTGGGTATTGTTTGCGTTCGGGCCCACTGTCGGCCCGGCCGTGTTGTTCTGGGGCGTGCTTATCGTCATTGGCCTGCTGTCTGCGGCGCTAGGCCGAGTTCCGCTCACGCCGTTAACAGCCCGGCATTGGTTTTTGTTGCTGATCGGCCTCAGCCAGATTCCCTTGCCCGGCGCATTGGTAGTTATCGCCTGGCTGATGCTGCTGGGCTGGCGCTACGGCAACCGCTTAGACGACAGCCGGCATTTCAACGCCTTACAAGTTGCCATCACCGTATTGACGGTATTCGCCCTCAGCTTGCTGTTCAGCGCGGTCGAACAAGGCCTGCTCGGTTCTCCGTCCATGCAGATCACCGGCAACCAATCCACTGCCACCGACTTGAACTGGTATCAAGACCGTGCGCCCGGTCTGCTACCGCAAGCCACGGTGGTGTCCGTGCCGCTGATGGTGTACCGGCTGTTGATGCTGGCCTGGTCGCTATGGCTGGCGGCGTCGTTATTGAATTGGCTGAAATGGGGTTGGCGCTGCTTTGCCCAAGACGGTTTGTGGAAAAAAGCGCCGCCCAAACCCAAACCCGAAAACAAAGCCAACCCAAATCCTAAAACCCAAGCCCAGGATCCAAACACAGATACCGATAACTGGAACAACTAAATCCGGCTATGGCGGTGTTTACGTTGCAGCAGTTTTCGGTTAGCCAAGACCGCTCCGCCATGAAAGTCTGTACCGACAGCTTGGTGTTCGGCGCCATGGCCCCGGTCAAACCCGGCATTCGGGTGCTGGACATTGGCTGCGGCAACGGCTTACTCTCGCTCATCGCAGCGCAGTTGGGGGCCAATGCGGTTTGCGCTGTTGAAATCGAACCCGGCGCCTACCTCGATGCCGCCAGTAACTTCTCCCGTAGTCCCTGGCCCGATAAACTGACGGCGGTGCAAGCCGATATTCGTATTTTCGCGGCGGATCACGGCCAGCGATACGACTTAATTATCAGTAATCCGCCGTTTTTCCAAAACCAGCTAAGCAGCCGAGACCTAGCCAAAAGCCTGGCTTGGCATGCCGACAGTTTATCCTGCGCCGAGTTGACTTCAATTGCCCACCGCTTGTTGAAACCCGATGGCCGGTTTTATGTGCTGGTTGCCGCAGCTTCGATGCAAACTTGGCTTTTGGGTGCCCGGCAAGCCGGTTTCCATGCGGGCAAACAAACCGGCTTACGCGGCTTTGCCCATGTTGAACCCAGTGTTTACGCACTCACTTTCAGCCTAAAACCGGAGCCCACGTTACACGAGCGATTAACTGTTTTTGCCGCCCCCGGCGTTTATAGCCCGCACAGCCGCCGCTATCTTGAAGACTTCCTGCCCCGCTTCGCAGCCGATAACCAAGCTCAGCAATAAAGTTTGCATTGCATCACACATCGTTTGATCTGCGCCACGGCCGGAGCGAACTTGAACTATGCTCAAAGCATTCAACCTTGAGGAGCAACCATGCAACTAAAAATTTTTCTGGCCGGTTTATTAACCTTGATACTTTCCAACGACAGTTTTGCCTTCGACCGCGGTATCCATGCCAATCAACGCCTGGACCGCAAGGGTGAACGCATCGATAACCGCCTGGACCGGCGTGGCGACTTGATTAACGACCGGCTCGACCAAAAAGCCGCCCGCCTAAGCGCGCAAGGCCATGATGCAGCCGCCGCCAGACTGGACGAGCGCGGTAACCTGATCGAACAACGCCTGGACTTGAAAGGCGACCGCATCGAAAACCGGCTCGACAACAGAGGTGACCGAATTGCCAAGCGTTGGGGCAATCGATAAGCAAGACTTGCTTGATTAAGCACGCCAACTTCATTCAATTTTAACCAGGCCTAACGCTACTGATTTCGAAAAGTTATGCTTGGTACTTGCTAAATAGCTACACCCGCTAAACCCGCTAAACACATGACCTTCAAATGTTTGGGGAAAATTACCTAACACTTCGAGGTTTGTCAGGAGATGCTTACTAAACGATTTTTTCAATATAATTGACAATTTAGTTAAAAGATTTACCAAGCCATCTCATGTTTTGACTATAAGATCAACAGTTAAAACTATACTAATTGTTATTACCTCTGCTATCCGTGAAATAACTATGTTTGATCAGCTTTTATCTGCGACTGATAGCGCATTCTGCACATTGTCCAGTGAGGAACAAGGGAAAATTCTTCGCTTTCAACAAGCCATATTGCAATCGGTTATTCAAAGCGATAGTTACCTGGATGAGATTTCCCTGGTTTGTAGGCTGGGCGAGCAACTGCTGCCCAATTCGGTTGGTTCGGTTATGCTGCTGGATGATGCCGGCAAATTGCTCAATGTTTTGGTCGCGCCCAGTATCCCGCCGGAAGGCATTGCTACACTTAACGGCATAAAACCCGGCACCGGATCCGGTTCCTGCGGCAATGTGATTTACCATCAATCTCCGCAGTTCGTAAGCAACACCTTTTCCGATCCGCGCTGGCAGGATATACGGGATATCGCTTATAACTTTAATCTTTGTTCGTGCTGGTCGGTTCCGATTTATTCAAGAAACCGGAAGGTTATCGGCACTTTTGCGCTTTCCAGTTTTGAACACCGTTCGCCGACATCTTTCCATACCATTTTGCTGGAAGTGGGCGCGGCGATTATCAGTATCATGCTTGACCGCAAGAAATCTCAAGACTCCATGCTTTTGTTCGAAAAGGTTTTTGAGGGTTCTGAAGAAGGCATTATGGTAACCGACCCCAATCAGAAAATTCTATCGGTGAATCATGCCTTTACCGAAGTCTACGGTTATACCCTGGATGAACTTCGCGGCCAGACACCCAAGAAACTTGCCTCCGGGCAACATGGACCGGAGTTTTTCCAAGCCCTATGGAAACAAATCAACACCAGAGGAAATTGGCGCGGAGAAATTTGGAACCGACGTAAAAACGGCGAGATTTTTCCGGAATGGCTATCAATTTCGGCCGTTTACGATCAATCGAACGCGCTGACCCACTACATCGGTATTTTCAGCGATATTAGCGAACTCAAAAGTGCCGAAGAACAGATTTTATATCTTTCAACTCACGACAACTTAACCGGCTTACCCAACCAAGCCACCTTTAAAAATCGCCTGGAACAAGCGTTGGCTTTAGCGACCAATCATTCATGCAATGTCGCGGTGATTAATCTCGACCTGGATAAATTCAAATGGGTGAATCATTCTTTAGGCCTGCAAGCAGGTGACCTGCTACTCACCAGTGTCGCCTCGGCGTTAAAACAATGTCTCTCGGATGCCGACTCGGTTTGCCGGATTGCCAGCGACGAATTCCTGATCGCCATCTCAGGTTGCGAGGATACCGAAACCATCAGCACCATTGTTGATAAAATTATTGAAAAAGTAGCGCAACCGATTCAATTTAGCGGACAAACTTTATCTTTGTCTTGTTCTGTCGGCATCGCCGTATTCCCTACAGACGCTAATAACTATGACGATTTAGTCAATAGGGCAAGTGAAGCAAGAAGACAAGCTAAAAAATCAGGCGGTAATTGCTACCACTTCAGTTGCGAGCAGCTAAATACGGACAGCCTGGAATTTTTGCGCATATCGCATGAATTGCGTGATGCACTGGCCGAAAACCGGTTTGTCTTGCATTACCAACCGCAAATCGACTTATCGACAGGGCGCTTAGTGGGTGCCGAGGCGCTAATTCGGTGGAAGCATCCATCGCAAGGGCTATTATATCCGGGCAAATTTATCGATATTGCCGAGCAAACCGGCTTGATCGCGGATATTGGCAACTGGGTGCTTAAAGAGGCTTGTACCCAGTCCGTCGCATGGCAAAAAACCGGCTTGCCGCCTATCGTTATTGCTGTCAATGTATCGGCCTTGCAATTCAGACGCGGTGATATTGTTAAAATCGTTGAAAGCGTACTTGAAGAATCGGGTTTGCAACCAAACCTGTTGGAATTGGAGCTAACCGAATCGATTTTGCTAGAAAACTTTGAGCAAACCCTGGGTCAGCTAAATGAACTCAAGGCCTTAGGCGTTAAGTTATCAATCGACGATTTCGGCACGGGTTACTCAAGCCTTTCCTACTTGAACCGATTGAACATTGATAAGTTAAAAATTGACCAATCATTCGTCCGCCAAATCGGTAACCCGGCTAACGATGCCATAATCCGGGCCATTATCCAAATGGGCCATGCCATGGGCTACCGTGTTATTGCCGAAGGCGTTGAAACCGAAACCATGAAAACCTATTTAATCACTAGCCAGTGCGATGAAGCGCAAGGGTATTTGTTTGCCAAACCGGTAGCGAATGAAGCCTTTTTGCAATTTGTTTTGGAACAAAAATTAATGCTTCAGCAAGGTATAGGCGCTGAATTAAAAATATAATTTTATTCAATTTAAAGCAAGTAACTGGTGTAAATCCAATTAATATTAGTTTTACTTGTTAATTTATATACTTTGAATAATTTATTAAAAATAATCCCTATTCGTAAAACTTATGAAATTGCCTTAACAGCAAGGCCATATCTTAAATAATCGTAATGAAATGGTTAAAACCTGCTTTTCGGCAAAAATATCAGAAGCCGTTCCAACATTTTAAAACCATACCCGCCTGAACACTGTCAGCGGTTTATCGACCCTAACACCCTAAGCCACCTTAATATAAAACCGCTTGACCCTATTCACCCTCCAAACTAAAGAACTTTCATCCAATTTATGTTCACGCTTTAAGCTGTCTTGGTTTATTAATCGATTGAACTTGATTATGAAACCTGCGCAGCTAAGCCTGTTATGATATTCAGCTTAAAAGTAGCCGGTAAACCAATAAAAATAAAATGGTTTAAAATGATTCAACCTAAACTGAACCTTCCGCTTACAAACTCAATCAACATCTAATAAAAAAACTAGGAATAACCGCAATATGAAGGTTGAACTTGTGATTTACTTTATTATTCAGTTGCTTGGCATGGGCGCGGCTGTTTTTCTAGCTTATGTTTCGCTGCAAAAGCGCCGCATGCAACTGGATGCCGAGCCGACACTGCCGCAATATTTTGTCGGCAGAAGTGCTTACCGGACAGGCATAGCCGCATACTGCAGCTTGATGGCGGCGCTTTACTGGCTGATGACGGCCAGCTGGCTGCCGTTGGAACCGTTGGTCACGCTAGTCGTCAAGCGTTTCCGCTCCGGGGAATGGGTGGAGCTTTTGCACGGCCTGGT
>PERF01000148.1 GCA_002928495.1 Methylobacter sp.
TGACCCCATTGATTAAGAAAGAAGCTCCGTTCTAAACATTTCACTTTTCAGTAATGCAGCAACGTCAGAGTCTCCAACAGTAACAATTTGTTTTTTACCATAACTATCTTTTGAATTATTGCTAAGATTTTCAGCTACTTCAAAAGCATTAATTTCACCAATATTTTTGCTATATAAAAGGGTTAAAGCATTTTCGGTTGCTCCTTTAGCAGCCGCTGAAGTCTCAGAAACTAGCGATAATAAACCCTCAACTGTAGTATAGCCTTCTGTACCTATTTTACTTATGGCTTCTTGAACTGTTAGCATGATGATTTCAACTACCTAATTACTTAAATTTAAGATTAAATGAAATAACATTATTACGAGCTTTTGTATTAGGATTGAGATATGTCCCTCCATCAGCGAATGGTTTAAAATAAGCTCGTTCTTTTAATGCCTCATAAATCAAGCTTTTAATTGTTTCTCGCAATGGTTCCAAGTTTTTAGGTATGCTAAGCCTACCAACTGTTAAGTCATATTTAATACCATTGGTGTCTCCAATCAAATGCTCTTCAACATTAAAAATAACAAATTCATCACCAATCCCAAGTGCATAACAAGCCAACTGCTCTTCTCTCCCTTTACCTACCAAACAAATTAAATAACAATCTCGTTCGTTATCACAAGTCCAAGTGTTTGTTATATCCAGTTGAAAATCATGAACATAGGAAACACGCTCTCTAATTTTTTCATAGGTAATAATTGAAGAAATTCTTGCTTTGTCGTTTTCTCGTATCAGCTCATTCACAAATGCCATAAATTATTTACTCTCTAAATTAAGTTGTTCGATATTAAAGCCCATAAGATGCGCCGATAGGATGCTGCTGACGTCAGAAGGCGCATCGTTCGCGTCACTCGATGCTTTGAATTTCATATTGCTCATTACCTCCCCAATCATTGGCAAAAATGCCTTGTTTTACATACCGGTGAAAACTGGAGTACGGCCATTCCACCACCTTTTTTACATCGCCCTGCTTGACTGGATTCCAATGGATATAGTCAATATGACGATTTAAATCGTCTTGGTCTTCGATAAAATGCGCCCAAAACCGCCTTTGCCAAATGCCGCGCTCGCGCCGTTTTGACGACTTTTTGAAATTCGCTCGCCGGCGCCTAACGCCTCGAAAAATAACCTTTCAACAAATTCCATCGCGTTGAATAATTCCCATCATCTGACGGCAATCTTCAAATGCAATGCAAATGATCCGGCATGATCACCACCGCATTCATACCGAAAGGTTGCTGTTGTTTTTCATAGCGAAAGGCCGCTGGTAAGATGTCAATTTTTTCGAGCGCACAGGATTGTTTTTGCGTTCGGTAAGATTAACGATGAAAAACCACAGGGCTTTAGCTATATAAAATCGGCGATATTCGGTCATTTTGTTTTATTACGCGATCGATGCGCCTTCTAACGTAGGTGCATCATATATGCTCTCGTCTTGATGCCAAACCCGTCGGTAATTCATTTTGCTTTCGTTACGCTTGTGCCAATTAAATACGGCGCCATGCACGTTGGTTATTGCACGTTTAAGCAATTAAATTCATGGCAATACCAATGCATTATTGCAATTTGGCCTATGCTGAGTTCAACCTTACATATGGGGAAAATAGGGTCAGGTCTTGTAACAAAGCATACCGGCCGAAATAGTCAGGGCAACTTGTTACTCAGCAGTGGTCGAAAATATTTGATAGGCACGATCACTTTTATGCGTTTTTTATAAAAGGCCAGTTAATCCAGAATTTGCCTGACATTCTGAGCATTCAATAATTTTCACATAGCGAGTGTTTTCATTCATTTTTTTGAATCCTCTATAGCTGCCTTGACGGCTTTTTCTTAATAACGTTTAGCCGGGTGCGGTGGGCACATGCGTTTCGCGCCCACGCGCAATAATGCCAAGACCGCCATCGCTAATGTGATGGTGGGCAAAAAGCTCTGCCTACCCTACTCAACTACTGGTTCTAACGAGCGAAGTCAAATCCCACTACCCTCAGGCCGGTGCTTTTCCTCTACCCGTTTAAACTGTGGCGGTTGTTTGGTGGATTCAACAATGTCTATTTGGTATTCAATATCCTGCACCATCAAGCCATAGGCTTGATCCGGGTTAGCGTATTCGGCTCTAAATTTAATGTTGTGTCGGCCTAGCGGCAGCGGTTTCAGCATCACCCAATAGCCGTCGGTAGCGGATGGGTAAAGGCTGGCGGCGCGCGGATTTTTGGTGGCTCGGGCCAGCATGTCGAAACAATCGGGTGAGCTGTAACGGTGGAACGCCGGGTTGACGATTTTGTTGTCGTCTATGCGGACTACAAACGCGCGGAGGTTGTCGTTATTAAGCGCCGATCGGGCTTTTGCCGCCTGGCAAGTGGTTTGTGCGGTTTCGCTAGGGAAGTTAACCATGTTGATGACCGGAAAAAACAAGTATTGGCCTTGCGGGACGCTGCATTTGCGGGATATTTTCGATGAGCCGTAGCCGCCGGCCAGAAACCAGACTTGTCCGGTTTGGTTAACATCGCATTTTTGTCCGGTTTTATCCCTGACCGGACTTTCACTAGCGGGCATAGACGTGGCCCATTGCCACCATAAGTTGCTGTATTCTCCCAAGGATTTACCCAGGACTTTTGCATGCGCGCCCACGACTGCGTCGGCGTCAGCCAGTGCATTGCAGGTGGTAAGGCACAATAATAAGGCCACTGGGTTTACGATTTTTTGCATAAGCACCACTGAATTCTTAATAGAAAAATACCGGCATCTGGCAAGGCGTGTTGTCAGCACGAGTAGCAACTGATGAAAAGTGTAGCCGTTAATTTTTAACTTGCGGTCATCGGTTTGGGAAAACTCCCAACGCCGTCACATTAACTCAGCTAGGTTGGCAACGCATAAACCGGCGCGAGCGGCTTTTAGTCCAGTTCTGCTTTACCCGGTTGTCGGCAAAAACGTGTTTGTGTGGCGTTGCGCGCCATTACCGGCCGGCTTAGCGTTGCAAGCTGAAAATAGTGCTTGACAAGCTTGAAAATAGTATTACAAGTTAGGGCCAAAGCCCATTCAACTACCGGGAAAAAGTCATGAGATTGATTTTGTATAGTATTTTGGGTGCCGTGTTTTTGAGGGTGATGATAGTTGACGCGCTGGCTGTCAGTATCAACGAACGCGCCGGTAATCATTTTAGAACGGCGGCTAATAACCAAGAATTCGTTTTAAATAAAGACAATGTCAATGAAGCACAGTTTGGCTTGCTTCGAACTTACGATTTCGACGGTAAAGTTGAAACCCAGCCTCTGGTGGTTGAAAAAGGTGCCGGCGCCGACGATCTGGTGATTATCACCACCATGAAAAACGATGTCATCGGCATCAACGCCCGCACCAACCAGACTGTTTACCGTGTCAAACTGGGGCCGGAAATCAGCTCGCAGGATATGGACGCTTGGAAGCATACCCCAACCTGGGGAATTTCAGCCACGCCGGTTATCGACGCCGCTACCAATACCTTGTACGTGGCGGCCTGGTTGAGAAAAACTGCCAACGATAACTTTTTGCGCGATTATTGGGTGTTTGCCCTCAATCCTTTGAGCGGGGGGCAAAAATCACAACCTGTGCGTATCTTCGGCCAGTCGCAGGAAGGTAACGGTTGCTGGTTTAACGACTCCGGCGCAACTTTCAGGGAAAATAATCAAGTAAAACAATATGTTTATCCCAAGCTTAGGGCCGGCTTGGCGCTCACTGCCAACAACGGCTTGGTGATGGCTTTTGCGGCAAATGGCGAGGAGGCGTTGGGCGGGCGTAAAAATCCGCACGGTTTTGTGATTGCCTACGATACCCGTGGCTTGTTACAACAGCCCGGTTTTTCCAGAGAGCCGGCAATTTTTTGCGCCACCGCGTTTAATTCGTGGGGCGCGGGTATTTGGCATGCGGGCGGCGCTCCGGTAACGGAAGACGATATGGTTTATGTCGCCACGTCTAACGGTACCTCCAATAATGGCGCTACCGATTTGTCGGAAAGCATGATTAAACTCAAGTTTATCAATAGCACGGCCGGCTCGCGGCCTGAATTGCAGCGCGTGGATTATTACAAAGCCTTTCTGGATGAACGCACCTCGGGCAAGGGTTGTTTATGGGATGATAATGATTCGGAAGTCTCCTGTGGCAGGGCCCAGGTAAACAAGGCCGGAGCGGATTGGGATTTCGGCGCGGCCGGGCCGATGCTGGTGCCGGGCTCAAGGCTGCTATTGCAAGGTACTAAAGACGGCATTATTTATTCGTTGGATAAATTTAAGCTAGGCCAAAACGACCGGTTTAATTCGTTAATGTCCAAGCCGCCGTTAGTCTCTTCGTATTACGGCGGGGATTTGGCGCAAAACTGGGATCGCGCCCAGCATTTAAACCGCAGCTTACCCTGCCCGCCCAGGAACAGCCCGGATTTCAACTGGTTTATGCCTTGTGGGGATCCTGAAGGCAATCGCATGCATCATATCCATTCATTGGCCTTGGTGCAGCGCGATCAAGACGGGGCAATCGTGTATGTCTGGGGGGAAAATTCCAATCTTAAAGCCTATAACTTCACTGCAAAATTCGGTGTCTTACCCACGTTCCGGGCCGAAGGTAATGAACTGGCTTCGGTAAACCTTGATTCCCCCGGCGGTATGCCGGGCGGGTTGCTGATGGTTTCCGGCAAGCCGGACGCCGGCGCAAATTTGCCTTATGCGATTGATTATGGTTCGAGCATTGTTTGGGCGGTGTACTCAAAATATGGCGACGCCAACAAAGATTTTGCCGAAGGCCAGTTGATTGCCTACGATGCCACCACCGTACAACCGGGAAACAAGTTGAAGCGGTTATTCCGAACCGGCGATGATAACAACGGCGGATTAGGCAAAATGTCCAGAATGATTCCGCCGGTGGTGGCAAACGGGCAGGTTTATGTGATGATTTACCGCGTTGGCGATGTGACCAACTGCAGCGCTCCCGATAACCAGTTAAAAGTGTGCAGTCAACTTAAGATATACGGTTTGAAATGAGCCTATATCGGCTTGTTTTAGTCGGTTGGTAACGTTTGTAGCCAGCCGGCGGTTATTTTTAAGGCCGTAAGACGCGAACCACCGGGCATTACGCCCGGCATGGGCTAAAACTTGTTATCTGAGGTGATAACCGGCAGCAGTGGCGACATCCGTAGCGAAACGCAAGGTGAAGACGGCTGTTCGGCGACAATGTCTATGTTCGGTTGACACCCGAGTAGTCCACGAAGGCGTTGTGCCGCCGACGAGCCAAGTCAACGCCAGGCGGCGCAGTTACTCGGGTAGATCGTTCAGCTCATTGAGCAC
>PERF01000149.1 GCA_002928495.1 Methylobacter sp.
TCCGGACGGGTGGTTGCAATTGGCACTTAAAGGCTTGGTGGAATTAACGCATCACGAATGCCGGAATTCGGTCTGCAAATTCACCAGTTTCACCTACGGTTACGGTTTTCCCGTTCTGTGGCGCCATGAAAATCTTAATGACGCTACTCATGAGTGGATCAGGCGGGAGTTCAGCAACGTGCCGCTAACCTTCTTTAAGCAAATGCGCGCCTGCGTGGATGCGGGCCATCTGGTGGCCGCCGAGGCCTTGCCGGGTTTGCCTAAGGATTTTACCGCTGACAAACCGCGCACCAATGCCCGCTTTGCGTTTATCTGCGGCGAACGGAACGCCTGCTTCAAATGGCAAAGCCAGCAACATACCTTCAACTGGTTTAACTCGTTTCGCCCGGATTATCACAGTTTAAGAGTTATCCCCGACTACGGGCATCTGGATGTTTTCATAGGAAAAAACGCTGTAAACGATACGTATCCAATCATATTGGAAGCGCTCGATAAACCAACCTGAACCGGGATGTGATTTATGGCTGTACCGAAGCGGCAATCTCAACTGAGTGGGCGCCATGCACTGGTAGACGGCATAGCTTTTACCATGCCGGTGCATTCCGAAGTATCGCCGGCGCTGATGGCGGCTTTTCGATCGATGCTGAAGCCGCGCGGGGGTTGATTCCGGGTAACGAGGTGCAGCCTTTTATCCTGTGGAAACGCGGGTTGTTGTTGATCACCGTGATTGATTACCGCGAAACCAGCATCGGCCGCTATATTGAATATTCCATAGGCATTGCCTGTACCCACGGGCTGAAACCGGCGCCACCGTTGCTACCCGCTGTGTTTATGCCGTGGTTCGGCACCGGCCAATATGTTTGGGATTTACCGGTGTCCAGCGAGATTTCGGTCAAAGGCGGCCGCGGTATTTGGGGCATGCCCAAGCATCAGGCCAATCTGGATTTTGTGATCGGGGAACAATGGGTCAGCAGCCAGTACGACTTGGACGGCCACTTGATGATGCGGGTGGATGTTAAAAAACCCGCTTCGGCATGGCTGCCGGTCAATATCGGCGCGGCCAATTACTGCGCTTTTCGCGGCTTGTTGATGAAATCCTATATTTATTTTAAGGGTAAGCTGGGCTTTTTTGTGTTGAAACCGGGCTCCGCGCGTTTGTTTATCGGCGACGATCCGCGCATGGCGCCGCTAAAAACCCTGGATATTTCGCCTGATCCACTGTTTACCGCATTTTTCCCGTCTACGTCCGGGGTGTTGGATGATTATTTCGAATCCTGGTTTATCACCGAGACTGACGCCCCGGCCCACGCCATGCCGGGCCTTGAGATGACCTATAGTTTGTCGCAATCGCAAGCATGGCTCGCGCCGCCTGGCCGTCCGGCCGATTGGGAAACCGGTGCGCTATGAGTCATCTGGTACTCATTTTAGACAACGCCGCATGCATTGGCCTGCAGATGTCCGCCGGATTTTACGACTACATAAGAGAGTGCAACCATGATGCAAACCGCTAAAGCCGGAGTCAGTTTCCGGGAAACCATGTCCGGCAGTGTAAGCCTGAATACTTCGCAGCCGCCGCAAACCGCTACGTTGTCCATGCATGCCGGCATCAGGATTAACGATATCCGGGCTTTCGTTGCCGACCCTAGGCACCAGGGAGAGTTGAGCGGATCTATCGATTATCCGCCGCTGGGCAGCGCGCTACCGTCGGAGTCGGGGGTATTCGGGTTGTTTACGCCCAGCGGCGATCCAAAGATGGTGTATATGGTTTACGAACTCGGTTTTAGACACCAGGGCCAAGCTTTTTATCTGGCCGGTAAAAAGCATGTGCGCTGCGGGACCCTGTGGAATCTGTGGTCGGAAACCACTACCTTATACGTGACGTTGCATTCCGGCAGCGACGCCTCCGGCCCGGCGATTGGCCAAGGCATTCTGCGCCTGGGCATCCTTGCGTTACTGAAAATGGCTTTAACCCTGCGCGCAACTAACGCCGGGTCGATGGTCGGCGGTATCGCTGCGGTAGCGTGTTTTCTGGGATTCTTCGCCAAGGAACTGGTGCGTACCTACATTTTGCAAAAGCCTTTGCCAAGCGCTAGCTAGGCCAGGCCCGCTGGTTTTGTAAAGATAATAATAAAAACGGGAAAAGGGGGTCTTCAATGAATAACGAGCATGATTTTGAAGCCGTTGTCATCGGTAGCGGTTTCGGCGGCTCAATCAATACCTGCCGTCTTGCTAAAAAATGGCCCGGCAAGGTTTTGTTGCTGGAGCGTGGCAAGGCCTACCCCATGGGCTCTTTCCCACGCAAGCCGCATGATATGACACAGGCGTTTTGGAACACCTCGCTGGAAAAACGTAAAAAACCCAAAAACTTGGCGTCTAGGGAAAGTCACGGCCTGTTTGATGTGCGCACCTACCAACACATGGACGCCATGGTGTGCGCCGGATTGGGCGGCGGCTCCTTGATTTACGCCAATGTTTTCCTGGAGCCGCCGGATGCAGTCTTTGACCACAATTGGCCGGAAACCTGCAAGAAACCGGCTTTGCAAAAGTATTACCAAGTCGCCAAGGCAGTGTTGGGTGCCCGGCCGGTGCCGCAAAATGACGATCCGCGCCGGCAGATCATCCGCACCGGTTATTTTAAGGATTTTGCCGAAAGCGAACAGCGCACCTCCCAATTAGTCGATATCAATGTATTTTTCGGCAACGATTTTAACAACCCACTGGACATCGGGGTACAGGATAAAAACCGTTACGGCGCGCTGCAAACCTCTTGCGTTTATTGCGGCGAGTGCGACGTCGGCTGCAATACCCATTCCAAGAACACGTTGGACTTGAATTACCTGCATGTTGCCAAAAACCGCTACCAAGCCGATATCCGCACCGAGATGCTGGCCGAGAAAATCGCGCCGCTAGGTCGGGATGGAAACGATGACGCCAATGCCACGGGGGAATTCGGCTACCGCGTGTATTGGCTGGACTTGAACAATAACAAAACTGAATGCACTGCCACCGCCAAACGCGTCATCGTCTCAGCGGGCACACTAGGGACCAACGAATTGCTGCTGCGTTGCCGGGATTTTCACAAAACCCTGCCCGCCATCAGCCGGACTCTGGGCAGGAATTTTTCCGGCAACGGCGATTTTCTGTCTTTTGTCGTCGACGGCGATAAGCCCGCCGACCCCAATTACGGCCCGGTGATCACTCAAGGTATTGATTACAACCTGTTTAAAAACTTCAACCGCGAGCATGCTTTTTTTCTGGAAGACGCCAGCTTTCCAAGCTTTCTAGCCTGGTATATTGAAGGCTTAAGACCGGGATTTTCGCATTTTAACGCTTTTTTCCGCACTGCCGTCATGCTGTTCCGGCGCTTCTTGAAGGGCATCACCACCGGCCAGATCGGTTACGCCTTCAATGAGCTTTTAAAAGGCGATCTCTCCTATACCAGCGGCGTGCTTTTGTGCATGGGGGTCGATAAAAGCAGCGGCCAGCTGGTGCTAGACAAAAACCATTATCTCGACATCAAATGGCCGTATCTGGACAACATGCCGCTATACCAAGCCATACTCAACATGGGCGAGCGGTTTCGCAAATGGGCGGGCGGCACCGCCTTTATGCCCATGCCGAACTGGATTTGGCCGTTAAGAAAGAATGTGACCGTGCATGCCCTGGGTGGCTGCCGCCTGGCCGACGATCCATGCATGGGGGTGACCAGTGCCGCCGGCGACAGCTTCGGGCAGGTGTTCGGCTACCAAGGCTTATACGTTGCCGATGGCGCCTTGCTGCCGACCAGTGTCGGCGCCAACCCGGTAGCAACCATCTCGGCGTTGTCGGAACGGGTGGCGGCCGGCATTACCGGCATAGAACCGGATGCCGGTTTGTAACCGCCCTGCCCGGCGGGCCGGCGAATGATACGCTTTCCACTCATAACCTAGCTTACGGGATACTCCGATGCGCGCAACTGAAAATCAGCAATTACCGGACCACTGTTATTTGTTACACGAAGCGGGTTTCTCCGATCCGCTGGACGAAAAACGGCCTAACCGCTTATGCATCAGCTTCAGCGATGTGCATTTTACCGATGGTTCGGTGGGCGACCAAAGTTCTGAAATCAGCGTGTGGCACGAGGTTTTCCAACGCATCAAAAACCTTTGCACGACTTACCGTATAGAAGAACTAACCATTATCTTGGCAGGCGATTCCATCGATATAGTCCGTAGCGCAAAATGGGCAAGCAAGGAAGTTTACCCTTGGGAGCGGGATCATCCGGAATATACCGGTGTCCTGCGCGCCATCATGAACGACATCATAATCCGGCATGCCGAACCACCACGAAGCGGCATGCCGGAAGGCTTTTTTTATTTACTAAAGGCGTTGCGGGCAAATCTGGCGGCGCATCCGGTAAAAGTGCAAACCTTGGTGTTGCTGGGCAATCACGACAAGGATATTTTAATTGACGTACCAACGCTGACCCGGTTTTACCAAGATTGTTTGAATCAACCTGTAACCGGTTTGTCGGACGATTACCGGCAATGGATAGGCCGGATGTATTTCGGCCGCGCGGATTATTTCCAGGACGCCAGCCAAACGCCGCCCTGGTTGCCTTTCTATTGGGGCGATCAGGGCTTCAGACTGTTCGTCACCCACGGCCAATGGCGCGACAAGGACAATAGCCGGGCCCAGCCGGATTGGCAGGCTGGCGACGGCTGGAATCCGGGCCTGTGGCAAAAAAACGGCTTTGCCGCCTTCACTGAGCCTTGTTTTGGCGATTCGGTGGCGGCCGGCGTTTTATCCGGCTTTATCTACCGCTGTAAAAACCAGTTGCATACAGTGTCTGTTGAGTTTCCGCACCTCAATCCCGAAATCAAGCGCTTGAACCGGATATTAGACGAACTGGACTTGTACCGGCCCACCTATGCCGCGGTAGCCAGAGTCATTACCGAAATCCGAAGGCTAAGGCAACTGCAACCACCGGTCGATTCAATTCGAACGCTGGTGGAAAACGAGCTGCTACACTCCTTGCATTTATGGCTAAGCTGGGACTTTGTCTACCAAAGCGCCAGTCCGGCAGCGCGCATTTTTTTGCGGCTATCCAAAGCCGTGATCAGTGTTCTGAAGTTTCTCGACGCCAGAATTGAGCTGGGATTCATCTACGGACTAATGAAAATTATGACGTGGCTGCAAACCGGAATTTTTAACTTCGGCGACGGCCCTTCCACAAAAGAATTGCTGGGTTTTCCGGCATTTCTGGAGCAATACCGCAGCAGCGGGTTCAGATTATATTGCGAGGGGCACACCCATATTCCTTTACAAAGCGAAATTTATTTCAAAACCCCAAGC
>PERF01000150.1 GCA_002928495.1 Methylobacter sp.
CTAAAAACTCAGCCAGTGATATCCCGGAAAAGCCTTGTTGAGCAGCCTGTAGCCGGTCTTCTTCGGTGTTATAACCCCAATTCGCCAGTATCAGCTTGACGCTGACCAGCTCCGGATCTTTAGCGATGTTGACTAAGGTTAAAAAGCGGTCTTCGACAAAGTTCAGACTGTGTTCGGGATGGGTTTTCAGCAACATTTTTAATATTTGAGATTTATTCAGCTTACGGTCAAGACCGAACAGGCGGTCGCCCGGCAGCTCAATGCCGTTGGCTTGCAGGATATAGTTGACGAAGCGTTCTTGTTTAGTCGTGGTTACGATCCAATGATGGTTATCGTCCAACACTTTTAATTTATCTGCAACGCCCGAATATAAAGGATTCATAGCCACCCAGCCGGCTAAATCGGCAGCAATCCAGTGGTCTCGGGTGTCCTCGAACAATTTTTTCAGTCCGTCCACGGTTGACCCGGTTTGCCGGATCAAGGCTTCGGTTTTCTCGGTATAACCGAAGCGGATGGATTCTATGGACTCGCCGGTAAACAATAAGCGCATGCCGAAAATGGATTCGTAGCCGGTTTCAATCATGGGTCGCACCTGCCGAAATTGTTCCAGCAAAGCGTTTGGGGCCTCCGTTTTCGGCATGTCCGGCCAAATCGAGAGCGCGGCTTTCCAGCCCGAGGCGGCAGTTTCCAAAACGCTGTCGCAGAGCACACCGTCAAAATCCAAAGCAAAAAGTTTAGGCTCAGTCATAAATCTTAATCTGTACAATAAAAATAACCGTCAAAGACTCGGTTTCAACAGTTACAACCTTGTTATTGTAATCAATTCGAGGCCGCGCCTGCTCGGTAAAATCACTTGCCCATTGGATGACCGTGGGTTGTAATAACCCGTCATTTTGACAAGAATCCATTATTTCAGGTGTTTAGTTGATTGATCTGAGAACTATGTTGAAAAAATTACTTTGGCCCGGTGTTGCCGTCTTGGGTGCGTTGGCGTTAAGTACTATCGCCTTGGCGCGTGGTGAATCCATCAATGCCCTCTGGTTTGTTACCGCTGCCGTATGTTGCTATAGCCTGGCTTACCGGTTTTATGCCGCCTGGATAGCCGCGAAAGTGCTCACCATTGATGCCAGCCGGGCAACCCCGGCCGAGCGTTTAAATAACGGCCACGACTTCATGCCGACCAACAAATGGGTGGTTTTCGGCCATCATTTCGCCGCCATCGCCGGGCCCGGCCCCTTGGTCGGCCCTACCCTGGCGGCTCAATTCGGTTACCTGCCCGGCACTTTGTGGATCATCATCGGCGGGGTTTTAGGCGGTTGCGTGCAGGATATGGTGATCCTGTTCTGTTCAACGCGCCGCGACGCCAAAAGCTTGGGGCAAATGGCGCGTGACGAATTAGGCCCAATCGGCGGCGCGGCCGCCTTAACCGGCACCATCACCATCATGATTATTTTGATCGCGGTACTCGGTTTGGTCGTAGTCAATGCCATGAAACACAGCCCCTGGGCGACCGCAACCGTCGGCGCCACCTTGCCTATCGCCATGTTTATCGGCTTGTACATGCGCTCCATCCGCCCCGGCCGGGTTTTGGAAGGTTCTTTACTGGGCGTGGTGCTGCTATTACTGGCAGTTGCCGGTGGTGGCTGGATAGACGGCAGCGAGACCTTGAGCAATTTCTTCGACCGGGACGGCTTGACTTTAGCTTGGTTGGTCATTGCTTACGGCTTTGCCGCCGCCATCCTGCCGGTTTGGCTGCTGCTGGCGCCACGCGATTATTTGTCGACATTTTTAAAACTGGGCACCATAGTGCTGCTGGCTATCGCCATTGTCTGGCTAAGGCCGGCCATCAAAATGCCGGCATTGACCACGTTTATTGATGGCACCGGGCCGATATTCGGCGGCAGTTTATTCCCGTTCGTTTTTATCACCATCGCTTGTGGCGCTATTTCCGGCTTTCATGCTTTGATATCCTCCGGCACCACGCCCAAACTACTGGCCAACGAACGCGATATCCGCATGATCGGCTACGGCGGCATGGCGCTGGAATCTTTTGTCGCGGTCATGGCCATGGTCGCCGCCTGCGTGCTGGAGCCCGGCGTTTATTTTGCCATCAACAGCCCGGCCGGCATTGTCGGCAAAGAAGCCGCCGAGGCGGCAGCCAAGATTTCCAGCTGGGGCTTCAGTATCAGCGCCGAACACATGCAGGAACTGGCCCGGCAAATGGGAGAATCGACCTTGTTTGCCAGAACCGGCGGTGCGCCATCCCTGGCGGTAGGCATGGCCAGCATTTTCGGGCGCGTGTTCGGCGACGGCTTATTGGCGCTTTGGTACCACTTTGCCATCATGTTTGAAGCTGTGTTCATTCTGACCACACTGGATGCCGGCACCCGCGTCGGACGTTTCATGCTGCAGGATATGCTTGGCAATATCTGGCCGAAATTGGGTGAAACCTCGTGGACGCCATCGGTAGTGCTAACCAGTGCTGATCGTCAGCGCCTGGGGCTATTTTTTGTATATCGGCGTTATCGACCCGAATGGCGGCGTCAATATCCTGTGGCCTTTGTTCGGTATCGCCAACCAAATGCTGGCAGCAATCGCGTTATCCGTGGCCACCGGCATCCTGGTTAAATCCGGCAAGCTCAGGCAGGCTTGGATCACTGCGTTGCCACTGTCATGGCTGTTACTGATCACCAGCTCCGCGGCCTTTGAAAAGCTCACCAGCGACGATGTGCGTATCGGTTTTTTTGCCGCCGCCAACGACTTATCGCAAAAGCTTGCCGCCGGTTTGTTGCCGCCGGAAAAAGCCGCGATTGCTCCCACCTTGATCTTCAACCAGCGTTTAGATGCCGGTTTGACTTTATTTTTTGTGGTTTTGCTGTGGGTTATCGTGCTCGATATGTTAAGGGTTTGTTATTTATACACTACCGGCCGCCCCGTTTTGCCCAGCGCGGAATCGCCGCATATCCCCAGCCGGCTGGTTGAAGACTACGTGAGGGATTGAACAATGCCTGAAATTTTGGCTTGGATACATAGAAAATGGTTGTCAAGCTGGGCGCTATTACGGCAAGTGTCCGGTGACGATGCCTACGACCGCTATTTGGCACATCAGGCAAGCTGTCATCCCGGCCAACCGGTGCTAAACCGCAAAGAATTTTTCCAGCGCCGGTTGACCCGAAAATGGCAGGGAATTTCAAGATGTTGTTAGCTGTCTATTGGTTAAGTTTGCCAGTATTCAGATACGATTCACGAATTTAAGCTAAAGTTTAGTCAATCCCATTCCACTTAAACCTGGACTACTCTCTATGCGAAAAAAACTTTTGGCTATATCCGGCCTTTTGGGGCTGGCACTGACTTGCACTAACGCCTTCGCGCTCAGATGCGGCCACTTGCTGGTGGAAATTGGCGACCATAAGTCCGATGTCGTGCAAAAATGCGGGCAGCCCGATTTCGCCGATCAACGCTTGGCGGCGACCGGTTTAACCTTAAGGCATCCGGGTGGTGCATTGCAATTAAACCAAGCTGAACAAATTGTTATCGATGAATGGACTTACAACTTCGGCCCGCGAAGGTTCAAACAATTTTTAATATTCGAGAACGGCATTTTGGTGGATATTGAAAACCTGGGCCGCGGCAACTAACCTCAGCCCGGCCGTTTCCTTGGTACCTGCGTTTAATTATCTGATTTAAAGACTAAAAATTTGATTATTACGGCATTTAGCAGTTAAATAACGCACCAGTCGTTATTAAAGGGTGTCATGTCTATGTATAACCCCGAACCCAAACCCGCTGATGCCAGCAGCCACGACTCAGACCTGTCCAAGCAAGCCGCAAGCAAGCCATTGCTGCCGAATTATCAAGAGCTAAAAGCCGCTTACGGGATTTATGACCAGCTTTACCATTCCCAAATAACCGGTTGTGTACTGATAAACGGACAACAACTCATTGAAAAAGCCAATCGCGCCGCAGCCCGATTGCTTGGCTTTAGCGAAAACCTGCTAATCGGTGAAAGGTTTGATCACTATGTCCACCACCACGATAAAGAAGCTTACCACTCTTTGCTGAAACAACCGGCGCCAGGCCGAAATATATTACTGCGCTTTCCAGCCAGCCAAGCCATCAAACCCGCTTGTGCCTGCCAAGGTCTTGCCACTTATGAATGTGCGATAGCCGGTTGTGATCTGAACATTACCGAAAATTACGCCTTATGCAGTGTTGCGGTGGATTACAAGCGTAAAAATGAGCAGTTCCGCTATTTAAATCTCATCGATGTTACTGAATCGCAATTATCACTTGCCAGTCTGCGTTGTTTTCAAAACCGACTTGAACAAAAACTTGCGTCGCAAAACCGGGCTTTACTGATTAGCGGCGCCGACCTGAAAAAGAATCAGGCTGCGTTGCGGAATTCCGAAAATAAAGTTCATGCCCAAAACACCCAATTAAATGCCATTTTTAACAATGTGATTGAAGGCATCCTGACTGTCGATCCAGATGGCACTATTATCTCCGTTAACCCCGCAGTGGAAAGCATTTTCGGCTACACCGCCACGGAACTGACAGGTTATGCCATTGCCCGCTTGATCCCGGAAAAACAACAGCAGCCGCCGGCCAACAGTTTTGGCAGGCCTCCCCGGCATAAACCGATTAAAGTTGTCGAAGGTATAAAAAAAGACGGCCGTTTAGTACCGCTGGAAGTATCCTCCGCCGATTTTATGCTGGACGGCAAGTTTTATTCGTCTTGCATCGTGCGTGACATCAGTCTACGCAAACAAAGCGAAATTGCGGAAAAAAAACATCTCAATGAATTGGCGCACTATTCCAGGCTGGGGATTATGGGGGAAATGGCCTCGGGTATCGCCCACCAGGTCAATCAGCCGTTAACCGCCATTGCCGGCTACACCCAAGCCTGTCTGAATTTTTTGAATGCCGATACTCTCAACCTTAGTTTAGTCAGGGAGACCATGGGTAAAGTGCATGACCAAACCTTAAAAGCCGGTCAAATCATCCACAATATGCGCGGCTTTTTAACTTTTAGAACAATCCGCAAATCGGG
>PERF01000151.1 GCA_002928495.1 Methylobacter sp.
TAACACCCGGTTAGATTAACGGCCGGGCGGGTGTCGCCGTGGGTGGTGCGTAGTTCCAGAATGGCCATGTCCATTTCAAACAGCAGGCGGCGGCGTTCGGTTTCGCGCACCAGGCTTTCCAGCCAGAAGAAGCTGGCAATCCGCGCGCCACGGGTAACCGGCTCCACGCGGTGCAGGCTGGAGCCGGGGTATAACACCATGTCGCCGGCGGCGAGTTTAACGGCGTGGCGGCCGTAGGTGTCTTCTATCACCAGTTCGCCGCCATCGTAGCTGTCCGGGTCGCTTAAAAAGACGGTGGCCGACAAGTCGGTACGCACGCGCTGGCCGGAGGCCGGGCATTGGCGGATGGCGTTGTCGATATGGTCGCCGAAGGCGTTACGCTCGCCCTGGTAGCAGTTGAACAGCGGCGGGTAGATGCGTTTGGGCAAGGCCGCCGATAAAAACAAGGGGTTTTGGTTGAGGGCTGCTAAAACCAGTGCGCGCAAGGTTTCACTCTGCGGGCTTTGTTCCGGCAGTTGCCAGTTGTTTTTGACCTGGGCCGATTGGCTGCCGGCGGTGACTTTGCCGTCCACCCAGGCGACTTGATCCAGGATATTTCGGCATTGGCCCAGGGTTTGCACATCCAGTAGCGCCGGTATTTCTATCAACATGGCTTACATCACCACCCGCAAAACCAGCCACAGCAACAGGCTTAACGAGCCCAGGCCCAAGCCGGCCGCCAGCAGTCGGCGCCCGTGCAGGCCGGTCCACAGTAAAGTCCCGGTCAGGCTCAGCATCATTAAACCTACCGCCAAGGTGTCGGTGAACAGAATCCAGCCCGCCCCCATGCCTGCACCTCGGTGCAGATTGGTGAGCAGAGCAAAAAAATTGGCTTCGCTTTGTTTGACGCTGACAAACGAATTGCCTTGCCAGTATTCGGCCTGGATGCTGCGTTTGGGGCCGCGCACGTTGATTTGCCAGAGCGTCGGTTGCATGATTTGTCCGCCATTCCAGGGTACCGGTTTGCTGTTTTCCTGTTTGATGCGGGCGTGGCGGGCATCGATATGCAGGGTTTCGCCCAGCCAGGCGGCCATTGCCTTGGCATCGGCCGGCTTGGGTTCGGGTAGGGTCAGCTGGACATTCTGTTGGGTAGTTTTGGCGGCCGGAATTTTCATAAGCTCGTGGTGGTTGAGCAACAGGCCCGACAGCCCGAACAATAATGCCAGTGCCGCCAGCCAAAACCCAAACCAGGCATGCAGGCGGCGTAACCATTTTAAAAATGCGCCTCGGCTTAAGCTTTTCGGTAAAAACAAATACCCGCCCCCGGTTTTAGGCTGGCGGGCGGCTGGCGAGACAGGTGTGGAAACGGTATTCATTCAAAAGCACTCAAGGTTAAGATGGTAAGACTATGGTGATTGGCGGATACGGGATAACTTAGTATTTCAAGGTGAACGTGGCCTGTGCCGACAGCGGTACGCCCGGCAGTGCCGAACGGGTCTGGCCGGACTCGTAGTAAACCGTGTCCGCAAGGTTGAAGATATTCACTTGCACATCGTAATGCTTCTGGTGGTAGGCCAGCACGGCATCCAGCCGCGCATAACCCGGCAGCACCACTTCGTTGACGTTGTCGGTAAAGCGGTCGGTGGCGTAATACACGCCGCCGCCGACTTCCCAGTTGTCGGTGATGTGGTAGCTGGTCCAGGCTACACCGCTGTGTTCCGGCACGTTGATCGGGGTTTTGCCGGCTAAGGATTGTCGAATGCCGCTGACCGTTCCCACGGCCGTGGTGTTGGAACGGGTGACTTCGGCATCCAGGTAGGCGTATGTCAGCGACACGTCCCAACGCGGCAGCAACTCGCCCGATAATCCCAGTTCAAAACCGTCGGTACGCTGTTACCCGGCCAGGATATTGAAGGTGGGGTCGTTGGGGTCGGTGGTGCGGGCGTTGGTTTTTTCCAGCCGGAATAAAGCTGCGGTAGCCGACAAGCGGCCCTCTAAAAAATCCAGCTTGGCGCCGATTTCGTAGTTGTTGTTTTGCTCGGGCGGCAGATTGGCGTTGGCCGCAGTCAGCGTTAAGGTTTCCGCCGACGGGTTAAAGGATTTGCCGAAGCTGAAGTAATAGGATTGGGCTTTAGTCGGCTGCCAGGTGAGCCCGGCGCGCGGGCTCCATTGGCTGTCGCTGCGGCTGAAGTTTTCGCCTTCCAGTAGATCGGTTTGCTGGGCATCGAAGACATCGTAGCGTGTGCCGAACAACAACTTCCATTCCGGCGCAAGCTCCAGTTGGTCGATTACATAGCCGGCATAGGTCTGGCTTTGGGTATTCCGGTTGGTGGCCAGGGTGCCGTTGAAATCGGTGGCCAAGCCTCGACTGCTGGCGGTCAGCACGGGATTGAAAATCGAGATGGCGCTGACGCCGGTGGAGTTGCGGGAAAGGAAGGTGAAATCTTCCCAGCCGAACTCAGCGCCGAAGGCCAGAGTGTTTTGCAAACCTAAAATGGGTTTTTTAAAGGTGAAATCGGTTTGGTTATAGGTGGTGTCCTGGGTGCTAAGCCGCAAAGCCTGGTTGCGTACGATGGTTGAGGTAATGCCGGTATCGGTAACCGCGCCGAATAAATGGGTGAGGTATTCGCGTTCATAATCACCGTGGCGTGTGGTGTTTTTTACTGAAAAAGCGTCGTTAAACCGGTGCGTGAATTGGGCGGTGGCGATGTTAACGTCGGTGTCGAACAAGCGGTTGTCAACAAAACCGTAAAAGGTATTGATCGGCACATCGGCCGGCCGGCCGCGGAAAATCGGTACGCCGTAGTCGAATACCGAATCTTCGTGCTGATGCAAAAGGTTCAGGTTGACATCGGTATCGTCGCCCAGCTTGGCTTGAAACGATGGCGCCAGACCGTCGCGGCGCGTGAAGTTAAAATCCCGGAAGGAACCGGCGTCCTGATACAGTGCATTGATGCGCCCGCCAATGCCTTCATAGCTGCTCTCGGCATCCAGCGTGGCGCGTTTGAAATCGAACGAGCCATAAGTGAAATTACCCAAGGCGTGGGTTTGGCCGGTGGGTTTTTTGGCGATTTGGTTGATGACGCCACCGGTTGCCCCGCGACCGAATAAAATGGAGGAGGCGCCTTTAAGCGCTTCCACACGTTCCAGGAAAAAAGTATCGCGGTTGTACTGGCCGTTTTCGCGCGCGCCGTCCAAAAAGGTGTCGGCGTTCGCCGAGAAGCCGCGCAAGGTGATGGAATCGCCGGTACGTCCGCCTTCGCCGGCGGCAATGGTTAAGCCGCTGACGTTACGCAAGGCGTCGCGCAGGTTGAAGGCGTTTTGCGATTCGATCAACTCCTGCTTGATCACGTTGATGGACTGCGGAATATCGCGTAGCGGCGCCTCAAATTTATTGCCGGTGCTGGAGGTGTCCGCCTTGAACCGGTTGGGTTTGTTGCGGGCGGCTTTAACTTTAACGGATGGCAAAGTCAGCGCTTTATCTTCGTCGGCGCTCACCACCGGAGTCGGCTCGGCAACCGCCAGCGTGCTCAGTGCGGCGCCTAGCGGTAAAAACGCCCCCAGCTGCCATTTGGGCTTTTTAAGATGTTTTTCGGTTGTGTTCATTGCTTCCCCCTTTGGGAATGAGTCGGATTTTAGGCTGCCTGGCGGGGAATGCTGGGTGGCTGATTAATACGGTTAAAATTATTTTTCCGGTTCGGAGACAAAGCCGATACGGCTGATGCCGGCGTTGGCGGCATCAGCCAGCGCCTGGGCAATAAAACGGTAAGGCGCGGCCTGGTCGGCGTGAATGTGCAGCGGCGGCGGCTGCGCTTGCAAAGCGGCTTCGGCCAATTTTTGCCGATAGTCTTCGCGGGAGACCGGGGCTTCCTGCCAAAATAACCGGCCGCTGCCGTCTATGCTCAAAGTCACGGCATCGTCGTTCGGCTGCACCGGCTGGCTGCTGGCGTCCGGCAGATCGATTTTGACGGCGTGCGTCATCAGCGGTGCGGTGATCATGAAAATGATCAGCAGCACCAGCATGACGTCGATCAAAGGAATCATGTTGATTTCCGGCACCGGTTGCCGGTTTTGGTTATGTCCGAAGCCGCCGAAGGCCATTAGTGCGCTCCTTTGTTGCCGGGCACGGCGGCGCCGGTGGTTAAAAAGGCAAACAAGTCGTGGGCGAAGCCGTCCAGCTTATCGAGCAAAACGCGGTTGGAACGGGCGCAATCGTTGTATGCCAGCACGGCCGGAATAGCGACCGCAAGGCCCAGGCCGGTCATAATCAAAGCTTCGCCGACCGGGCCGGCAATCTGGTCCAAACTGGCCAGACCACCGGTGCCTATGGCCTGCAAGGCGTGGTAAACCCCCCACACGGTGCCGAATAAGCCGATAAACGGCGCGGTGCTGGCGATGGAGGCCAACGTGGTCAGCCCCCATTCCAGCCGGGCGGTCTCCTCATCCAGTGCGCGCCGTAAGGTCCGGGTTAAAAACTCGCCGGCGGCGCCAGCTTCGTTCAAGCGTTCCGGCCCATGTAAGGCATGATGGTTGACGGCATTGATGGCTTGCGCGGCCAGGTTGGCAAAGGGCTCGGACGGTAGGGTTTGTTGCAGGTGGGTTGTCACCTCAGCCAGCGAAGGCGCTCCCCAGAATATTTTTAAAAAACCGGCGCTACGACGGCGCTGCAAAAACGCCTGCCCGCTTTTGGCGGCGATAAAAAACCAGCTCGTGGCCGACATAGCCAATAACACGCCGAACAATGCCTGCCCCACGCTGTCGCTGTGCAGCCAAAAATTTTGAATACTTTCGGTAAAACTCATGCCTTTTAACCTTCCAAATCAAATAAAACCGGCACTAATACCCAGGCGGCCACGGTTTCGCCTTGGCGTTGCGCGGG
>PERF01000152.1 GCA_002928495.1 Methylobacter sp.
GGAGCTGGCGATGGGACTCGAACCCGCGACCGGCTGATTACAAATCAGCTGCTCTACCAACTGAGCTACGCCAGCAAAGATAGAATATTATACCTAAGCAATTTTTTTTGCCTAGCCCTAAACCGGCAATTATTTGGGTCTCTTGGCGGCTTTACCGGGTTTTGGGAGTTTATGCGGAAAGCCGGTGTATTTGGTTTGAAAGCGCTTTGTGGGGGTAGCGTTAGTTTTGGCTACGCCGGAAGCTTCTTCAACTGAACCTTTGGGTTGAAAATTGGGAACTAGATGTTGTTTGCCATTACCGATTAAGTCGGCCCGGCCCATCGTTTTTAAAGCCTCCCGCAGCAACGGCCAGTTCTTTGGGTCGTGGTAACGTAAAAAGGCTTTGTGCAAGCGACGCTGTTTTACGCTTTTGGGAATAACCATATCCGGTGCTTTGCGGCTGACTTTTTGTAAGCTGTCCTTGCCGGAATGGTACATCGCTGTTGCTATGGCCATGGGTGAAGGTAAAAACGCTTGCACTTGATCAGCTCTAAAACCATTGCGTTTTAGCCAGATTGCCAATTCCAACATATCCTGATCGCTAGTACCGGGATGCGCGGCAATAAAATACGGGATCAAATATTGCTCCTTGCCGGCTTCCTTGGAGTATTTGTCGAACATGGCCTTAAACCGGTCGTAAGTGCCTATGCCGGGTTTCATCATTTTCGACAGTGGCCCTTGCTCGGTATGCTCAGGGGCAATTTTAAGATAACCGCCGACATGATGGGTAACCAACTCTTTAACATACTCCGGCGATTCAACCGCCAAATCGTAGCGTAACCCTGAAGCGATAAAAATCTTTTTGATGCCAGGTAAAGCCCGCGCGCGGCGGTAGAGCTTGATCAAGCTGCTGTGGTCGGTATTCAGGTTTGGGCAGATTCCGGGATACACGCAGGATAATTTCCGGCAGGCGGATTCTATTTCCGGATCTTTACACGCCAGACGGTACATATTGGCAGTGGGCCCGCCCAAGTCGGAGATGTAGCCGGTGAAATTGGGCGATGTATCCCTGATCGCTTCTATCTCGCGGATGATGGAATCTTCCGAGCGGCTTTGGATAATACGGCCTTCATGTTCGGTAATCGAACAGAATGTGCAGCCGCCAAAACAGCCGCGCATGATATTGACCGAGTGCTGGATCATTTCAAAGGCGGGAATATTGGCAACACCGTAACTTTTATGCGGCAGGCGCGAATACGGTAAATCGTAGACGCCATCCATTTCTTTTGTGGACAAAGGTAGCGGCGGCGGATTAAGCCAGACTTGGCGGTTGCCGTGCTGTTGAATTAAAGGGCGGGCATTGCCGGGATTGGTTTCCGCATGCATGATGCGCGAGGCATGGGCATACAAAACCGGATCGTTTTTGACGTCTTCGTAAGCCGGCAACCGGATAACGGTTTTACCGCGCTGGTTGCGCAGCATTAATTTATCGAAACGAATGGCTTTCTCACCGGGCGCTAATAACGGCTCGCCGTTGGTTTCGGTTGCTAAATCGCACGCCGGCTCTTCCTGATACGGATTGACCGGCGGGGTAACCATGCCCGGCCGCTCTAACTCGGTGGAATCTTTAACCGCATAATCATCAGGTACGGATTTGACGAAGTGCGCGGTGCCGCGAATTCCAATCAATTGGCTGACCGGCTCGCCCGCCGCCAAGCGATGCGCGATTTCAACGATTTGCCGTTCAGCGTTGCCGAACACCAGTAAATCGGCTTTGGCATCCAACAACACCGAGCGGCGGACGGTTTCGGACCAATAGTCGTAGTGAGCAATCCGGCGCAAACTGGCTTCAATGCCGCCGATAATCACCGGCACCTCTTTATATGCTTCCCGGCAGCGATGCGAATAGACGTTGACCGCCCGGTCGGGCCGCTTGCCGGCGGCGCCTTCCGGGGTATAGGCATCATTGGAGCGGATTTTTTTATCCGAGGTGTAGCGGTTAACCATGGAATCCATGTTGCCGCCGGTAACGCCGAAAAACAAATTGGGTCGGCCCAAGCGTTTGAAATCCTGCGCGCTAGTCCAATCGGGCTGGGCGATAATGCCCACTCTAAAGCCTTGGGCTTCGAGCAAGCGGCCGATTAATGCCATGCCGAAACTGGGATGATCAATATAAGCATCGCCGGTCACTAAAACGACATCGCAACTGTCCCAGCCTAACTCATCCATTTCCGCACGCGTCATGGGCAACTGCGGCGCAATACCGAAACGTTGCGCCCAATACTTGCGATAGTTGAAGAGGCCGGCGGGATGGCTTAATGAAATACTCATGATTTTAGAAAAAATTTAAACGTCAATTGATTGTTTTTACTGATTTCACGCAAAAAGTCCGGGAATTCGATTTGATAAATTTGTTCCAACTCGGCCGCTCTTTGCCTGAGTTTCTTCAAGTCATGCTGGGAGGAGTCATAGTTAAATGCAAAACCAATGACATTGCCTTTGCCGCGCACGGGTAAAAACAGAACCTGCCAATCGAAGGTTTTACCCAGCCAAGCCACAATTTGTTCAAACAAAAGTTTATTTGACCCCCAGAAATTTACCGCCAAAATACCATCCGGTTTCAACAACGCTTTGCAGTTATCGAAAAAAGCGATATTGCATACCGCTTCCGCTATTCCTATGTGGTCAAACGCATCAACAAAAATAAGACCAAACTCACCTTCGTGGGTTTCGGTACGGCGTCTGACGTAATTGGCGCCATCATCAATAACGACTTTCAGACGTTGATCCAGGGGCAAACCAAAGTAGCTGCGGGCAATTTTTACCACGGCGGCCCGGGATTCAACCGCTAAGACTCGGCAATCCGGAAAATGGTGCAATAAATGTTTGGTTAACGAGCCCCCGCCTAAGCCAATCATCAACGCGTGTCCAAACTGTTCTTTAAACAGCAACCAACTGCTCATGGCACGCGCATAACTCAGGCATAGCTTGTTCGGTTCGTTGATCAGCATGCTGCTTTGGCGTGGGTAAGAGCCGAAGTGCAAAGACCTGATACCGCCTTTTTCCAAGACTTCAAGCATGCCTTCATCATCAAAAGTCTGGTAAATCACTTGGCCACTATCGTATTTGTACATAATTTGTTGAGTTCCGGCTTTTTGTTATGATTATACCGGAGCAGTGCTGGTTTTCAGGATATGGAAATCAAATGCTGTTGAAGGATATTAAAATTCAAACGGCTGCGACAATTCGCCGCATTGGAAATCTAAAAAGCTTGGCTACACTTAATATTAAGTCTCGCCTAGGTGAGGCTATCATATCCCCCTCTTTTCCAATGCGGCTTTTCAGCCGCATTTTTTTTGCGCTAATCAACACAAATTAGTGTTAAATAATAACGACTAGTACTCGCCTTCTGCTTCATTTGCCGCTAAAATAAATAAACTCTAACCTATTCATACTTACGGCACTAATGAATCACCCCGATTATATTGCAATTCTATTAGATAAAACCAAGTATAATTGTCAACTTACCCGGACGATTTTCCATAAATTGTTTCCGGAATTCAGCCAGCAAATTATCGACATCGATGCGGCTTTGGCTAATGGCGATCTCAAGACTGCGGAAAATATCACGCATAAACTCCACGGCACCGTCAGTTTTTGCGGTTTTTCCGATCTACAAACCCTGGCACAAGGTTTGGAAGTCAGCTTAAACGTAGGCAAAGACGATTCCGCAAAATATTATTTCGTGGCGTTAAAACAAACCATAGAAGAGTTTTTGGCCAAAAAAGAGTGTTTGATCAACGATCCCAGGCTGTGCTAAACAACTAAAAAAAGCCCGTCAAGGGCTTTTTTTAGTAAACAACTTCGGTTTTTTTATTGGATATCTTCCAACAAAAGCTTAGCCTGCTTTTTTTGCTCATCGCTACCTTTTTCCAACACTTCCGCTGCTATGTCGCGTGCTGCCTCCGGATCACCCATGTCCATATAAGCCCGAGCCAAGTCAAGCTTGGTTTCCAACTCGTCCATATCGGTTAAATCTTCGACCCCTATGCCCAAATTATCGGCCCCTACCCCATCCTTGTCGTCAGGCATATCCAGGTCAAAATTAAAATCAAATTCGTTTTGATCCAGGGATAGCTCATCCATCCCGTCATCGAGTTTGAACTCATTTTCATCAACAAATTCATCGGGTACCAGCGCTTTATTGCTTTCAAAATCGAATGATTCCAGCGACACGTCCGACAAATCCAACTGTTCCTGGGCTTTGCTGTCCAATATTGGCTCTTCATCGGGCTTGACTTCAGGTTTTTCGTCAAGCTTGAATTCAATCGACTCGAATTCGGTTTTGCTGTGCTCCGGTTGCGACAAACTCTCGGCCACTTCGGATTTATTCAGCCAATCGTCCAAACTTAGCTCAAAATCGATATCGTGGTTGATGCTTTCATCAACTTTTTTGTCCAAATCCAGCGCCGATAAATCAAAATCCAGGCTGTTATCTTCCGCCGCAAATTCATCTTCTTCAGTTTCAGGCTTAACCGGCATGGCTTTGGCTTGTCCGGCTTGCGGTAAATCGTTATCCCTGGCGGCAACCTGGCTGTAAGCCTGCGTATCGACTTGGCTTGGCGCCACGTGCGCATGCTCAGATGCGGCAAACAAAGCCGATTCCGGGCACATTTCAGCGCCCATTTCGGCGACTTTTGCCCAAAATTCGCTATCTTTATCTTTTCCGGCGTCGATCAATTCCTTGGCATAGGCTTCATATGCCGGACGGTTTTCATTGGCATAGAAAATTCGAACAGTTTTAACTTGCATTCGTCGCGC
>PERF01000153.1 GCA_002928495.1 Methylobacter sp.
GATTTACGGCACGATCATGATGGTGATCATCATGTCCATCATCGTTACCCCATTTGGAGTAGTGGCTGCCGTATACCTTAGAGAATATGCCAAGCAAAGTATCATCACCCGGCTTATCCGGATTGCGGTTAACAATCTGGCCGGCGTGCCGTCGGTTGTTTACGGTGTATTCGGCCTTGGCTTTTTCGTTTATATATTGGGCGGCAATGTCGATAAACTGTTTTATCCGGAAGCGGCTCCAGCCCCGGTTTTCGGAACGCCCGGCTTGTTATGGGCATCGATCACGCTAGCACTCTTGACGTTGCCGGTAGTCATCGTTTCCACCGAAGAGGGACTAGCCAGAATTCCCAAATCCATTCGCGAAGGCAGTCTGGCATTAGGCGCCACCAAACTGGAAACGTTATGGCGCACCGTGTTGCCCATGGCCAGTCCGGCCATGATGACCGGTTTGATTTTGGCGGTGGCCAGAGCTGCCGGCGAGGTTGCGCCGCTGATGCTGGTCGGCGTGGTTAAGCTGGCCCCGTCCTTACCTTTAGACGGCAACTACCCTTTTTTGCATTTAGACCGGAAATTTATGCACTTGGGCTTTCATATCTATGACGTCGGCTTTCAAAGCCCGAATGTCGAAGCCGCAAGACCGCTGGTCTATGCAACCTCTTTGCTGCTAGTGATTGTGATTGTAGGCCTTAATCTCGCTGCAGTTCATATCCGAAATCATTTGCGCGAAAAATACCGCGCCCTGGAAGGTTAAACCATGTCATCCCTAGAAGTTAAATCCCACGCCATCAATATCGACTCGATAACCCGCAGCCCCAGAAGTGAAGGACACGAAGGCATCTGCGTAACCATAAACAATCTTGAGTTGTTTTATGGTGAAAAACGCGCACTTCACGGCATTAACATGGAGATACCCAAACGCCGGGTTACCGCTTATATTGGCCCAAGCGGGTGCGGTAAATCGACGTTGTTGCGCTGTATTAACCGCATGAACGACTTGATCGACGATGTCCGGATTGAGGGTGAAATCCTGATTGACGGCGCCAATATTCACGCTAAATCCGTCAATGTGGCCGCGTTACGCAGACGCGTAGGCATGGTGTTTCAAAAACCCAACCCGTTCCCTAAATCAATATACGAAAACGTCGCCTACGGCTTGAGAATCCAAGGCATAAACGAGCGCCGCACATTGGACGAAACCGTGGAAAACGCTTTGCGCGGCGCTGCCATCTGGGATGAGGTAAAAGACCGGTTAAACGATAATGCGCTAGGCTTATCCGGCGGCCAGCAACAAAGACTGGTGATCGCCAGAGCCATCGCTATAGAACCTGAAGTATTATTGCTGGACGAACCGGCTTCAGCGCTAGACCCCATCTCGACTTTGAAAATTGAGGAACTGATCAATGAATTAAAAGAGCACTATACTATAGTGATAGTGACTCATAACATGCAGCAGGCGGCCCGGGTTTCCGACTACACCGCTTTCATGTACATGGGTGAATTGATTGAAATGGGCAGCACCAGCGAGCTATTTACCAATCCCAAGAAAAAACAGACAGAAGATTACATCACCGGCCGGTATGGATAGCCAGCGAGACATTCGGGAGACGCATTATGGAGACTAATAAAATCGGACATCATATATCCGGCCAGTTCAACAAAGAACTCGAAGACATTAGAAATAAGGTTCTTGCCATGGGCGGCATGGTAGAACAACAGTTTCACATGGCCGTTAAGGCTTTTATGACCAGCGACATCGAAATTGCTGAGCTTGTCATTAAGCAGGACAGCCAAATCGATGCCTTGGAAGTCGCCATTGATCATGAATGCAACCAAATTCTGGCCATCCGGCAGCCGGCCGCATCCGATCTGAGGTTATTAATCACCGTCATTAAAATTGTCGGCGAACTCGAACGTGCCGGCGACAAAGCCGAACGTATTGCACAGATGGCCATTCAGCTGGCTGACACATACAATGGCACACGGGTCGAATACTACGAGCTTGAACACATGGCGGATATGGTAAAAGAAATGCTGCATTCCGCATTGGACGCCTTTGCCCGTATGAATATCGACGACGTTGCCTCCATAGCCAGCAAAGACGATAACGTCGACCGCGAATACAGCAGCATTATCCGCCAGCTGATTACCCGCATGATGGAAGACCCCAGAAACATAACACGAACGCTGGATGTTTTGTGGACCGCCCGCGCCATGGAGCGCATCGGCGATTATGCAGTTAACATCGGCGAATACCTGATTTATGCCGTTAAAGGTGAAGATGTCAGGCATCTAAGCCAAATCGAACTAGAGAAAAGAATCAAAGGCTAACTGCTTGGCGGCGGACAACAGTGTTTAAACTTGCAGTCAACACGGACCAAGGCAAGAACTTAGACCTAAAACCATGAAACAAAAACCGCCTTCGGCCAAGCAGCAAGCCGAAATTCAACAAGCCCTGCTTTTGCATAAAAACGGGCAGCTTGCAGAAGCCACCGCACTGTACAAAAAATTGCTCGCGGCCTTACCGGGCAACCCCCAGCTTTTAGCAGGCCTGGGCCTGCTGCATTTACAGCAAGGTCAGTATAATCAAGGCCTGATTTTGTTTGACAAGTCACTGAAAGCCGCGCCCAATCAACCGAACGCGCTTTGCAACCGAGGCATTGCCCTGACCAAACTAAACCGGCTCAAGGAAGCGGTAATCAGTTATGACCGGGCCATTGCATTAAAGCCGGATTTTGCCCTGGCATTCTACAACCGGGCCACGGCGCTGCATTGGCTAGGCCGGTTTGATGCGGCGGTGACTGGTTTTGACAAAGCCATCAACCTGCAAACCGATTATAGTGATGCGTTCAATAATCGCGGACTTAGCCTGCATGCATTAAAACGCTACCCGGACGCCATCGAAAGCTTTACCCGCGCTATCGCCCTGGATTCGCAATTTACCGACGCCTACTACAACCGGGGCATCAGTTTTCAAGCGCTGGGGCAACACCAAGCAGCACTCAGCGACTATGGCCATGCTATTGAATTAGCCCCCGACCATGCCGATGCCTTCATTAACCGGGCCAATGTCTACCGCGAACTTGGCCGTATTGAAGCCGCCTTGCGTGACAACAACCAAGCCCTGGCTATCAACCCGCACTCGGCGGAAGGCTTTAATAGCCGTGGCGCCAGTTTGGAAAAAATAAACGACCTTGACGCTGCCCTAACCGATTTCAATCAGGCGGTCAGCTTGCAACCCGGCTTTGTTGTAGCCTTGCGCAACCGGAGCTTGGTGCTATGCAAATTAAGGCGCTATCAGGAAGCCTTAGCCAGCCACGAACAAACCGCCGCCTTGAAATCGGAACCCGATGCCGAGGATTACAATATCCTGGGGATCATTTTGCAAAACCTGGGGCAAGCTCAAGAGGCGCTCAATCACTTCCGGCAGGCCATCGCGCGCAATCCTGATTTTGCCGAAGCTTACCGGAACTTAGGCACCGTCTACCAGGAGCTACAGCAATTTGAATTAGCTTTGGCAAATTATCAAAAATCGCTGGCACTCCAACCCGATGCCGAGGAAACCTATAAAAACCAAGGCGCCGCTTTCCACGCCCTCAAGCAATACGATAACGCCCTGGCCTGCTATGACCGGGCGCTGGCCATCAACCCGAATTATGCCGAAGCCTACAACAACCGCGCCAATACACTACGATACCAGGGACACTTGCAGCAAGCCATCGCGCATTACAACCAAGCCATTGAACTTAATGCTAAATTTGCCGTAGCGTACACTAATCGGGGCGTTGTGCAGCAGGACTTGCTGCAACTGGACGCAGCCCTCGCCAGTTACGACCAGGCTATTGCCATCGATCCCGACTATGCCGACGCGTATTTTTGCAAATCAACCTTAAAACTACTGACCGGCGATTTTGCCGGCGGCTGGCCGCTGTTCGAATGGCGCTGGCGTTCGGAAACCGCCTTAAAAAAGCACCAGCGCAACTTTAGCCAGCCGCTGTGGCTGGGTGAGCAACCGGTACACGGAAAAACTTTATTGATTTATAGCGAACAAGGCTTCGGCGACCTCATTCAATTTTACCGATATGTCCCCTTACTGGTTGAACAAGGCGCCAAAATCATTTTAGAAGTGCAACCGGCGCTGGTAACTTTAATTCAATCGCAGCCCCAAGCTATTACGGTGATTGCCAAAGGCCAGCCGCTACCCGAATTCGATTTGCAATGCCCGGTCATGAGCCTGCCGCTGGCTTTGCAAACATCGCTGCAAACCATACCCACTAACATCCCCTATTTGGTTGCCGACCCGGTCAAGGTAAAACCTTGGCAAAACCGGCTGGATGCAAGCGCCAAGCTTCCTAAAATCGGCTTGGTCTGGTCGGGCTCCGCGCATCATGGCAATGACCATAACCGCAGCCTTACCCTAAAATCACTCGCGCCCTTGCTGCAACTGCCGCTTACATTCCACTGCCTGCAAAAAGAAATCCGCCCGGACGACATCAAGACCTTGGCGGCTTATGCCGGTAAAATCCATACCTACCCGGAAGAATTAAAGGATTTTTCCGATACCGCGGCTTTAATCAACGCGCTGGATTTAGTCATTTCCGTCGATACCTCGGTTGTGCATCTGGCCGGCGCCCTAGGCAAGCCGGTTTGGGTATTGCTACCGTTTTCACCCGACTACCGCTGGTTACTGAATCGTACCGATTCACCGTGGTACCCAACTGCGCGCCTGTTTAGACAAACTCAACC
>PERF01000154.1 GCA_002928495.1 Methylobacter sp.
TGGGGGATACGAAAAAAAACCTGGACCGGATGCGCTAAAATTAAAAAAAGCGGTCGTTTGTTAGTGTTGAACTGAACCGGAACTTTGGGTATTGATAACGCTGTTATAGATTTATGCGGTTTACGCATCCGGGCTTATTCTTTTAACGTATATGACAACAAGCCAACCGTCATTAAGATGACCGAACACGAAATGGAACACGGAATCAACCCCAAGGAAGCCAGCGAGCAATACCTGCAAGATTTAATTGCGCGCATCATCGATTCCGACCAAACCGCGCTGGGCATGTTATACGACCTGCTGGCCGCGCACGTGTATGGTCTCGCGTTTAGAATTACTCAGCGGGTGCCGCTGGCTGAGGAAGTGGTGCAAGACAGTTTTTGGCAAATTTGGCGGCAGGCACCCCGGTATAACCCGGAACGGGGTAGCGTAAAATCCTGGATATTAACTATCGCGCGCAGCCGGGCATTGGATGCGCTTAGGCGCATTGAACCAAACGAGCAAACCTTGGAACCGGAAAGTTTAGGATTAATTGAAGCCTCAAACCAAGACTCCCCACCCGACTTATTGGCTGCGGTTCAACAAACCCAACAATTGCAGGCAGCACTCGCGGCTCTCGACCCCGTACCCAGGCAGCTGCTGTCGTTGGCCTTTTTTCGCGGCCTTAGCCACGATGAAATTGCCGATGCCAGCGGACTGCCGCTAGGTACCGTCAAATCCCATATCCGGCGTGCGTTGCAGACATTGCAACGGCAACTGGCAACGAATTTCACAGAACTGTTATGACCAACGACGAGCAACCACCCAACCAGCCAAGCGACGAAGAACAAGCACAGCTAAACCGCCTGCTGATGGAAGCTCTGGCGCCCATGCCAATGCCGGCGACCCGGCATGATTTTCTACGCGCATCGCTCTTGCAACAAGCGGAGACCGCTAAACGCAAGCGCACCGGCGTGACCACCGTCCGCCGCCAACAAGGCCGATGGCAAACCCTGAAACCGGGCATTCGCGTTAAGCCGCTATGGCAAGGCAACCAAGGCAATTCGGTTTTAATCGAATTTGCAGCGGGCACCAGCCTGCCGCCGCACCGGCATCATTGGCTGGAAGAAGGCATTGTTCTGGAGGGCAACCTGAAAATGGGGGATTTACAGTTGGGGCCATTCGATTACCACGCATCCCCCGCCGCAAGCCGCCACCACGTTATCGAATCCGACACCGGCGCTCTCGCCTTTTTACGCGGCACCTCGTTAGGCAATACCTCTAAGCTGGTAACCGAAGTTTTGGGCGGCCTGCTGCCTTTCGGCAAAGATTTATCGAAAACAGTCTACGCAGATGACACCCAAGCCTGGCAGGAGATAGGCCATGGCGTGTTCAAAAAACGACTCTGGTCGGACCCCACCGTGGACTCGTTTTTATACCGTTTTCCAGCCTATGCCAAACAGGCGGGCCACAGCCCGCTATTAAATGAGGAATGCATAATCCTGACAGGCGAAATATTTTTAGGCGATTGCTTACTACAAACCGGCGACTACCAAATTGCGCCTATGGGAAACCTGGACGCGGAGTTTTATAGCGATGTCGGTGCCATGTTGTTAGTGCGCGGGGAAAAACCCCGCTAGGTCTTGTTCATGGCCGGCAGAAGAGCGGGGTGGGTTGGTCGCGCCGGCAAGCTGTGCGACAATTCCGCAAGCCGCCGGCTAAGCCTTTACCGCAATGACAGATTACTTGGCCAAGTTGCTACCCGTTAGCCCGGTGCAACCGGAAAACCACCTCAAGCTTGCTGCGGTTCGCACAAAAGTGACGCTGGAAAATCAAATCCGTTTGAATAGAGGAGTCTTAAATGCCACCGCAAGAGCCGAATTCGCTATCTAACCAAGCCTTTGCTTCACCCTGGCCGCATCGTAAGCGCCTGGCAATTGAGTTTACCCTTGTGTTTTTGGGCATACCGCTGCTTATCCTGGCGCTAAAAATCCAAATCCTTATGTTTATTGCCTTATGGGCAGGCGGCATTGCCGCTTACTATTTTTGCCGGCGGCAAAACCTGCAATCCTCCCATTGGCGTTCTGGAATCGCTTCTGTGCTGCGACGCTTTGCTTGCTTTGCGCCCTTGATCGTAGTTTTAAGCTGGTATTTGGCGCCGCATTTGTTCTTGGCGTTACCGCGCCAACAGCCGCTGTTGTGGCTTGCTGTTATGGTGTTGTATCCGGCGCTGTCCGTTTGGCCGCAAGAGATCATCTACCGCCGGCTCATCTACCACCGGTACCAACCGTTGTTCGGGCAAGGCGCCGGTTACATCGCGGTATCGGCAATAACATTCGGATATGCCCATCTCATCATGATCAACTGGCTTGCCATCGCCATGACCACGGCAGGCGGCTATATTTTCGCCTCGGACTACGCCGCGCGCCGTTCGCTTATCCTGGTCTGCCTGGAACACGCGCTGTACGGCTGCCTGATATTCACCGTGGGGCTAGGGCGGTATTTCTACACAGGCAGTGTCTGGCATCATTGACCCGGCCTAGTTCATAACCGGTGCAGTGGCAGGAAATAGCAACTAGCTTTCATTCCAAATATTGGCGCGATTAGCTGGCGGCATCGCACATAACAAAGCCAATAGGCCTCCGATTACGCTATCGCTAATCGGAGCTACGGGTTCTAGCAGTGCCGCCGCCGCGACCGGTCAGCAAAAGGGTGTGTATGCGGCCGTAAAATCAATTGCTCCCTTTGATCCTTTATTAAGTGATGGCAGATATTATTTTCTAAAAAAGGAAATAGTTATGAATTTTGTATATGAAGAATGGCTATCGGAAACTGATACCGAAAAAGCCAATGCTTTGGCTAAAAGTGTTGGGGAAAATGACCATGTATTTCAATGGGTCATAGACCGCGAAAGTGAGGTGGTGTTGATCTGTTTTGCACTCTCTTCCCGCATGATGCAAGGCCCTGGAAAATACGGTCTGTTTATAAAAGGAAGAGGATTAACCTTTAAAGTGAAATATACGAGAGGGGTAAACGAAGAAGGAGTACATGGTCTTATCAATGTTTTTGATAAGTTATCCCTCGAAATCCCTGATGATTTGGCTATGCCTCGTGAAGTAATAATCCAGTTAATTAAGGAAGCATTATATGTACTGGGCATGAGTATGACTTCTACCGCTTTAGTGCGTGTAAACATTGAATAAGGAAAAATAAAATGAGCGTATCGTCTACTACACTAATATTTCAGCGCCGAAAATCAATTTAATCTGACCCCTTGATTCACAGGGATTCACACAATTTTTGGTGGTAAAGATTTGACATATAGTGATTTTAAATAAATCAAAAAGTTATTGGATACTCTTAAACTAAATTTTCATTAGCTATCGGTATACTCTTGTACTTAGACCATTGCAATTTGGGGAGAGGTTTTATATTTTACTGAACTAGACAGCTCTGCCGATGGATTTTCAATTATTTTCCAAAATAGCCAAGCTATAACTGTTACAAGTATTATCGCAATAGGGAAGAGAACCCAGCTTAATGATGGACTTACATAACGAACCAACAAATTGATAAATTTAACTCCAATTGGATAGTGAATTAAATAAAGAGAGTAGGAAATTTTTCCAGGAAAAGCGATACCGGCTGGGATAGGAAATCTGAAAAATAGAATTACACAGATAGTCAATAATGAAGCCACAACAGGAGCTAGGTCATAAATAGCGAAATCAATTAATAAAATGCCAATAAGCCCAGCAATATTCAACCGTAAAGACCCTAGTTTGGCATAAATTAAAAATCCTACTACACCTATTAAAAAATAATTTATAAATTCAAAAAGTCTGATATATCCTGAAATTGGTGATTGGCTAATTAATATAATAATAGGCATGCCAACGATCAAAAATAACCGGGGATATTTTGTTAACCATACAAAACCGAGTCCAATTAATAAGTAGTACTGAGCTTCTACAACCAATGTCCAAAAAACGGGATTAATCTCAGATATATGTAAATAAAACATACTCAATAAAATTGATTCAATGGTTTCAGGGAAATCTAGACCTCTCATTCTATAGGATGCATAGCCAATTATAAATGATAGAACCAGCGCAAAAAGATAAGGTGGGTGAAGTCGCGCAAGGCGTTTTAATAAAAAAAGACCATAATGAGAAAAGTTATATCGAGACTTATGCAAACTAAGGGGGATAACAAACCCTGACACTACAAAAAAGATTTGAACACCATACGCCCCATAAACGTGAAAGGCATCAAACATCTTAGCAAATGCATTACCTGAAGATAATGCATGGCCAAAATGGCAAAAACAAACAGCAATGACTGCAATACCTCTAAGTAATTCCAAGCTATCGAGTTTTTTATTAATCATTTACCTATCCTAACGTGTAGAAGTTTTGACTTAATCTGACACCTTGCTTGAAAAGAGCGAGGCTTACTGGTTTGATAGAGGTGTTGAATTTCATCAAAATCATAAGAGGTGACCCTCATGCTAGAGACTGACGCAAAAATCATCAAAAATAAAGTTGGCCTGTTGGAGTGTTCAGGACCAGTTTTGCATTATGCAATATTTGCTCATAATTTTCTCTCTCAAGAGATGAAAAAAAATAAGAAGAACGGTGTCAGGTCTT
>PERF01000155.1 GCA_002928495.1 Methylobacter sp.
ATACACCGGCCTTACTCCAGCACTTGGGTTTTGCGGCGACGGGCATTGCCGCGGGCGGGAATCGTTAAATCAATCGGGGCGTTATCCGATAAAAGCAGCGTTTTTAAAGACGGCCTAGCGGCTGCCTGCAGCCTGCGCCAGACATCCACAGGCACCAGCACCGCCGCCTCTGCTCCACGCTTAGTGACCATTTGCGGCCCTTCGCTAATACACGCGTCTAAAAACTCACTAAACCGCGCTTTCGCATCTTGTACCGACCAAGTTTGCATAATACACCCCACAGATTACTAGTTAGATGACTGATTTAATCATTTTTTGACTATTTGCAAGCGCCCCTATCGCCTAAAATTTAACTCCGCTGTTTTATTCCCAGTGTGGATTCTCTGTTTCCTGACGCTTCCAAGCCAACATTAAAAATGCAACTTCCCCAATTGCTCGATAAACCAATGCAGTACTTTGCCTTTGTTGCCCGTTTTCCAAGCCATGTGGATGGTTTCCAAGGTTTGTACGCCGGCCACAGGCAGCGCAATCAACAAGCCTTGTTCCAATTCATGCTGAATACGGTGCGCCGGCAAAAATCCCACGCCCAACCCCAGGCTTTGGGCGCGGACTTTTTCGGTGATGGAGGGTACGCCCAGCGCCGGGCGCTTGCTGAGCATGCGGCGGCTTTGCGGGGCTTGGTTGCGCGAGGTATCTTTGCCGGCGATAAAACGGTATTGTTCAATGGCCGCCGTGGTCAACGGCAACGGCTCGCGGGTTAACGGATGCTCCGGCGCCACCGCAAAAATCCATTCAATTTCGCGTAACACTTGGTAACGCAAACCGGCGCCCAAAACCGGATCCAAGCCCGCGCCGACCACCAAATCGGCCCGGCCGACGCGGATGGACTCGTGCGCCCCGCCCAAAACTTCTTCAAACAAATTGATTTCTATATCGGGATGGATTTCGTAAAACTGCGCCAAGACGGGATAAATAAAGTCGAAACTTAGAATGGAATCGATAGCGATATTTAACACCGGCTCCCAGCCGTGATGGGTTTTTTTGGCCGCCACCGCCAACCGCTGGCTGGCTTCCAGTAATTCCCGGCCTTGTTCCAGCATCACTTTACCGGCCTCGGTAAGCACCGACTTGCGGCCTTGCTTGCGGAACAAGACGATTTCCAAATCCTGTTCCAGCTTTTGCACGGTGTACGATACCGCCGACGGCACTTTGAACAGATCGGCAGCGGCAGCGGCAAAACTGCCTTTACGAGCGATGGCATCCAGCACTTCCAAAGCGTCCAGCGTAACGGGATATTTCATGAGTACAATTGTTCAAATTTTTTGACTTAATTAGTCAAATTCTAGCGCTTGTTTAGCTGAAACTGAAGCCTATAATCGCCTTGAGTTTTCAAAATTATTTAACCTTTGGAGGTTGCCATGACTCATATTTGGAAAAAATTACTCAGTTCCACTGCCGGCTACGAAGCACTGGCGTTACGAGTGCCGGTAGGCTTGATTCTGGCCGCCCACGGCAGCCAAAAACTGTTCGCCTGGTTTGGCGGTTACGGCTTGGACGGCACCGGGCAATGGATGGCCTCAATCGGCTTAAATCCCGGCTGGTTAATGGCGCTATTGGCAGGCAACGCAGAATTCTTCGGCGGCTTAGGATTAATGCTGGGGCTGTTGACCCGGCCCGCTGCCGTTGCCGCCGCACTCACCCTAGCGGTGGCCATGTTCTGGGTGCATTGGAGCCAAGGCTTCTTTTTAACCTCAAAAGGTATTGAATACGCGCTGGCGTTATTGTCCGCCACGGTGTCTTTAGCCATTATGGGTGGGGGCAAATATGCACTGGACCAGTATATTCTGGAACAACTGGAGGACAGCGGCCATGACTGACACCTTCCGTCAATTGGGCAGCGTGCTGCAAGGCCAACCCACATCCGACGGCGCCGGCGTCAAGCTAAAGCGCATTGTCAGCCCGCAGCAAAAACAGGCTTTCGACCCTTTTATTCTGCTGGACGAATTCGCTTCAGAGCATGCCGGTGACTATATCGCCGGTTTTCCGGAACATCCGCACCGGGGCTTTGAAACCGTCACCTACATGCTTGCCGGAGCCATGCTGCACCGTGACCATTTAGGCAACGAAGGCCATTTACGCCCCGGCGGCGTGCAATGGATGACAGCGGGACGCGGCATTATTCACTCGGAAATGCCGGAACAGGAAAACGGTTTGTTGCGCGGCTTTCAGCTCTGGATTAATCTGCCGGCACGGGAAAAAATGACGCAACCACGCTACCAGGAATTCAGCGCTGAACAAATTCCGGCGTTTGAACTTGCAGACGGCGGCACCCTTAAAGTTATTGCCGGCGATTTCGAGCTGAACGGCCAACATCTGGCCGGCGCAGTCAAAGGCATTAGTACCGCGCCTTTGTATCTGGACATCGCCTTGGCTAAGGCTCAAACTCTGGTTATTCCTGTGCCGCCGCAACATACCGTGCTGGTGTATGTTTACGACGGCACGCTAGCCGTGGATACCGGCCGCCAGCCGCTTAACGCCGGTCAGCTGGGCCACATGCTGAAAGGTGATGCAATCCGGCTGACGGCTCAAGACCAACCGGCGCGTTGCTTGCTGATAGCGGCTGCGCCCTTGCACGAACCGGTGGTGCAATCGGGACCGTTTGTGATGAATACCCATGAAGAAATCGAGCAGGCCTACCGCGATTACCGCGACGGCGTGCTCGCCCAGTAACCGCATTGCCAGGAGATACCCAATGTTGAACAAACCCGCACAGACTCAAGCGGCGATTCACGATCTGATCAAACAACGCTGGAGCCCCAGGGCTTTCGACCCCGAAAAACCGGTTAGCGATAGCGATTTGCTGGCCTTGCTGGAAGCCGCACGCTGGGCGCCGTCTTCCTATAACGACCAGCCCTGGCGCTTTCTGGTGTTCAACAAAGCCGCCGATAGCACCGCCTGGGAGCAAGCCGTCAGCACGCTCGTGACCAAAAACCAGCAATGGGCAAAGAATGCGCCGGTATTGATTTTGGCCGTGGCCATGCACAACTTCGGCCATAACGGCCAGCCCAACCGTTGCGCGCAATACGATACCGGCGCGGCAAGTGTCAGCTTATGCCTGCAAGCCGCCGCCTTGGGTCTGGTTAGCCACCAAATGGGCGGTTTCGACGGTAGCAAGGCCCGAACCTTGTTTAAACTGCCCGAGGACTGCCAGCCCATGGCCATGATCGCTATCGGCTACCAGGCTGAAACCGAACTACTAGCCGACGAATTTAAAGACGCCGAAACCGCGCCGCGCACGCGGGCCGCACTAGGCGAGCGCTTTTTTGCCGGTGCCTGGAACAATGCTTACATTTAACGGTATAACTAGAACACACTATTTTTTTAACGGGAGCCTTCAATGCAAATCTCAAATTCAATTGCTTTAGTCACCGGCGCCAACCGCGGCATCGGCAAAGCTTATGTGGAAGCGCTGGCCAAAGCCGGAGCGCAGCGTATCTATGCCGCCGCCCGGTCGATTGAGTCCTTACAACCAATCATCGCCATCGCCCCCGACCGCATCATTCCCTTGGCCTTGGATATTACCAAACTCGAAGAAATCAACGCCGCCGCCGGTATTGCCGGAGATGTCAACCTGCTCATCAACAACGCCGGCGTACTCGGCGGCGGCAGCGGCGCGTTTGCCGAAGACAGCGTGGAAACCGCGCGCCGCGAACTGGACATCAATTTTTTCGGCACTTTCAACATGTGCCGCGCCTTTGCCCCCATTCTGAAAAACAATGGCGGCGGGGTGCTGGTAAACCTGTTGTCGATTGCTTCAATCGTCGGCATTCCGGCTATCAGCTCGTATTGTGCCTCGAAAGCGGCGCTGCATGTGCTGACCCAGGGCATACGCACCGAACTCAAAGTTCAGGGCACGTTGGTCGTCGGCGTTTACCCCGGCCCCATCGACACCGACATGGCCGCCGGCATCGACATGGACAAAGTACCGCCGTTGAGCGTTGCCGAACGCACGCTGGCCGCCATTGAACAAAATAGTGAGGAGGTTTACCCGGACCCGGTCGCCGAACAAGTGTTTGCCGGCATGCACACGCCCATGAAAGCTGTGGAACAACAATTTGCCGGCATGATGCCGGCCTAAACCGGGTTATTTCCTCTTTGTTTTCACAGTTGCCCAAAGTGTTTGCGTTTTTTTCAACCAGAATAACACTCAGAGCATTAGACGCTCTAAGTGTTAATCCTTAAAAACGGAGGAATCCCATGTTTAAAAAAACTTTAGCTTTAGCAGTGGTGTTGGCGCTGCCCCTAGCCGCTTTCGCCGGCCCAGGTCCCGGCGGTAAAAACCCCGGCCCCGGCGGCCACATGGAAAAATTGGCCAAAGAACTCAATCTGACCGAAGCACAAAAACCGAAAGTCGAAAGCTTGATGAAAGAGCAACACGAAAAAATGAAAGCCTTGCATGATGAAACGCATGAAAAGCTCAAACAACTGTTGACTCCCGAGCAGGCCGCCAAACTGGACCAAATCAAGCAAGAGCGCAAGCAACGCTGGAAAAACCGCGGCGGCCAACCCGGCGCTGAACCGGAACCAAGCGAGGCACC
>PERF01000156.1 GCA_002928495.1 Methylobacter sp.
TCAAGTCCGGGTAATCATGGGGGATTGTGCGTTAAATGCGATGAATACCTCGTGCGCACCCGAAAACGCCGGTTCGCCATAGGGCACAAGCCACCCTGATAACAACCTGATAACAACAGGTCGTCCGGCGATTACAGGAGCTGGCCCGTTAGTTGCGTTCGGCGGGGTGGTCTCCTTGCGCTTGTTTGGCGGATCGCCCGCCTGTTCTCGGCTAATAACTGAGCCTTATGTTCGCTAGCGAACTGTTAATGATTTGTCAATAGTGTCTAATTAAACCTAAAGCAACAAAGGCAATAATTTACTTTCCGCTTTTTCAGCCGTGTTGGATAGCTAAAAAATTCTGCTTTCCTTGCCAGTACAGTGCCGAATCCGTAATCGGCAGAAATTTTCAAGGCTCATCAAAAATGAAATGCAAATCGGAAAGTACCGGCATTTCACGAGCAAATCTCAAAATCAACCGCGCCGGGGCTGCAGAAAAGTGAAAACCCCGGCAGCCACTATCAAGCCGGCACCCGGTTAGATCCGTCGTTTAACCCAATGGATAAAACATCATGAAAAATACATTTCTAATTAAAGCTACACAACTCATAAACGGTATCGGTATAGCTGCCGCTGTCGCCTTCTTACCAGCTGGTTGCGCGAGTTTGCCGCCGCCTACTGAACAAATAGCGGTTTCCAAAGCGGCGATCACCAATGCCAGCAACGCCGGCGGCACCGAATTCGCCCCTCTGCAATTACAGTCCGCCAGAGATAAGATGGATGCGGCGGAACGCGCTATGAACTCCCAAGATTATGTACTGGCAAAACAATTGTCTGAAGAGGCGGAAGTAGACGCACAACTGGCTTTTATTACATCCCGGTCCATGAAGACGCAACGATCAGCACAGGAGCTGCAAGAAGGCAACCGCGTGTTACGTCAAGAAATCGACCGTAACGCCCAATAATTTAATGGAGCCTATCATGAAAAATACCCTTGTTCCGTCTTTAACCTTCATCGCTGCCGCCATGACCATAGGCTGTAGCTCCAATCCACCGCCGAATGCCGGGCTGGTTCAGGCGCATAGCAGCTATAACCTTGCACGTTCCAATGCCGATATTGTCAATCAGGCCCCGTTGGAATTGAAAGATGCGGGTGATTCTCTAGCTAAGGCCGAACAGGCTTTTAACGCGGATGAAGAGCCTTCAGTAGTCAATCATTTGGCTTATTTGGCATACCAGGAAACAGCGATAGCCAGAGAAACCAGTAATCGTAAAATGGCAGAAATTACCATTCGCAATGCCGAAGCAAACCGTAACCAAACCCGCCTGGATGGCAGAACGGCGGAAGTTGATCGCGCTCAGTCCGTCATTGCGGATCAACAAAAACAACTCGACGCTTTAAATGCCCAAAAAACCGATCGTGGCTTGGTGATTACACTCGGCGATGTGTTGTTCCGTACCGGCCAGGCGGAGCTGGAATCCGGCGGCATACGCAATATCGAAAAATTGGCTGATTTTCTCAAGCAATACCCGGGTTATAACGTTTCAATTGAAGGCCATACCGACAGCATCGGCAACCACGACCGCAATCAGCGCCTTTCAGAAAGGCGTGCCGACGCAGTCCAAAGCGCCTTACTTCACATCAATATCGGCAGTAACCGCCTTGAGACCCGCGGTTATGGTGAAGAGTATCCGGTGGCCAGTAACGCCACCGCCGCTTCCCGCCAACTGAATCGCCGGGTGGAAATCATCCTGTCCGATAGCAACGGTAACATCGTGCAACGTTAGACCATAAAAAAATCGTCCTTTTAACGATTGCACCGTCCGCACTGCGTTTGCCGAAGCGCATTGACCTTTCGGCAACTCGGGGCAAACGGCGGTTTTAAACGCCAATCGGCCGACTCTGCAAGCTCCCGCAAGCTAATTTAGCTTGAACAGAGCCTACCTAAACCAAATCAAGGTGAATTTTATGAAAACCAAAGAAGACTATATTGACCAACTGTCTGCAGAGTTCAAAGTCTGGAGTGCTGATATCGATGCCTTAACCATCAAGGCTGAAACGGCTGTAGCCGATGTGAAAGACAAATGCCACAAAGACATTGAATTACTGCGCGCCAAACAGGCGGTTGCCCAAGAAAAAATTAAAGAACTGCAAGATGCCAGTGGCGACGCCTGGGAATCTGTCAAAGACACAGCCGAGAATATCTGGGCTGATTTTAGAACGGGCATAGCAAGCGTTAAGGCCAAATTTAAATAACTATGCTGAATGTTCCGCTAGAACCTGTGCTGGCTTTAATTATCGGCATCTTGATATTGCTGATTCCCAGATTTTTAAATTATTTTGTGGCTGTCTATATGATAGTCATCGGCGTATTGGGAATCATCCATCACACTATCTAACTTCGGTTTTATGTGCGTTTACGAACTGAACAGGTTAGGCCTTAAGCTTATTGTATTGGCAAGTGCCGGGAAAATTGGTCCGGATTTAAGTGGTGTCCGCTTCGGGCACTGGTGGCTATCGACTGGAGAACAGCATGATCAAAAACCAAATTAGGGGCTATTGTGAAAAAACTAAAGGCCGGGCAAAGGAAATAAACAGAATAATACTTGAGGAAGTCAGGGAAAACGAAGGCAACCAGCGCAAACACACCGGTATTGCCAGGGAGAAATACGGTGACTTCAAAGAAAAAAATCAACACCGCTACGATTAGGCAGCTCAGCACCAAAACGACAATACTCCTAACATTTAACTACGAGAGAATAATATGAAACCGACAAAAATTATAGATAGCGGTTTACTGGCAGGATTGGTTTTTTTAAGCTTAAGCTCCCTGAGTGCTTATGCGTCTGAAACCCATACGGAACAAGCACTTAAACACGCAGAGGCGGCAGTAAAAGCTGCCGATAGCAAAGCTATTGCCGAACATGCCGAAGCGGCTAACATCCATGCAAAAACTGCCATGGAGCATTTAAGTGCGGGCAGCAAAAGTCTGGATGATGTGATAGCGCACGCTAAGCAAGGTCACGCCGATCCGGCAAAAAAATCGGCTCAAGAAGCCGTTACCCATCTGAAAGCTGCGCAATAAATGCTCTTAAGTTTCAACCTGTATTAAGCAGTGAAAACGGCGGCAATCAAGGGCTGCCGTTTTTTTATTAACCCCTAGCTTAATCCTGATCGCCCTGGGATTCTAAGGACTTCCCTACTCTAGGTTTACAGACAAATAGCTTATTGCGCTTTTCAGTATGAACGATGCCGCACCGACTATACGGTGCGACAGGCTTAAACTGAATTCAAAGGTGCATTTAAGCTGACCCCCGCACCAACAAGACTTCCTGCCTAGATGGCAAACTGCCCCAGTTAATGTAAATCCGATTTTTAACCCCGCATTGGAGATTTAGAAATGAAATACCCTAAACAAGTATTAACAACCGCCTTTTTATCACTGGTATTGCTGACTGTTTCCGGTTGCGCCTCCGGCCCCAAACAAGAAGGAACCGGTGAATACGTCGACGACACTATAGTATCTACCCGTGTCAGAGCACAGCTATTAAATGAACCGGGCCTTAGTTCTAACGAAATCAACGTGGAAACCTTTAAAGGCACCGTGCAACTAAGCGGCTTTGTCAAACAACAACAAGATATGACTAGAGCTATCGCAATTGCGCGAACTACCCCTGGCGTAAAATCGGTCAAAAATGACATGCGGCTTAAATAAGCTCAGCAACCGGGATGTCATCATTAGTATCTATTAAAAATGGCCAGAATACTCTTGAGACCTGCAACGGACTTGCCACAAGCGTTCATAGGCGTCTTCTACTGGAACGGCAACCCTTCTCATTAGCCTGCTATGAAGTTGATTAAGTAGATTGGCCCCTCAGAAAACCGCCGACGTTAGTGCTTCCGTTTACTGGCGAACAATTCTGCGGCCGGTAAGAGCCATACTATTCTTTAAGATGGCGGCCTAGATTTGATCCTGCCGTTCAATATGTTAACCGGCGACCGCATGGCGGCATGGGGAAAGTTCGGGCTGGATTTGGGGGCTTGTTTTGGGTTGCGCTTTATTCCTGGTTCCGGGAATTGGTCCGGTCATGGTCGGCTGGCCCGCTATTAAGCTATATCATCGACGCACTGGGAACGGCGTTGGTCACCGCTGTTTACGCAGAAATGGCGCGATATTGTTAAACAATAAAGCAAACATCCCATAGAACAGCGACAGGGGAATGGTCACAGTGAAACTCAATACTAATCGATCCAAAGGCGGCTACCCGCACCCCGGATACTAAGGTGTGAGTTAAGCACGCTAACCAACTAACTGTGAAAGGCATGCGGCATAACTAAACGCCGTTTTAGCGGCTTATACAGTCCGCCAGCATACCTACCTTGCAATGCTCGTTGCGAAAGCGGGCTAACGCCCAGAGCGGAAAGAATTTGTGGTATCCGTGGTATTTGAGATAAAAAAAACGGGGAAAGCCGGGTGCATTTGAGTATTCATTTTTCCAAAAGCCATCAAGCTGCTGTGTGTCCAGCAAATAGTGCACGCCACGCTCAACCGAGGGGC
>PERF01000157.1 GCA_002928495.1 Methylobacter sp.
ACGCCTGCTCAGCGCTACTACTTTATTGCCGGCTGGTTGCCTTGGTTTTCGGATGCACTCGCCCTGCTGTTTACCATAACCAGCTTGCTGATGACAGGTACCATAGGATATGAGTGGTATGACTCTTTTGTAAAAGCCGATGGCGACAAATTGTTGAGTTCTGAATTACCCGTTAATGCCTTCTTATTGCCGACCATTGGGATATTTAGCTTTAAAGTATTACGCGGCCTTTGGCTCTACCAGGTCAGGGTACCTTGTTCATTTTGGCATTCGTTAGGTGCCGCTTTATCCGGACTGGCGCTAACCCATACCGTTGCCAAGGGCACTATACAAGGACTTTTTACCAAAGGTAAACCGTTCATGAGAACCCCGAAATATGAAAAAAACAGCCCGTTGTTAGCCGGCTTACTCGTAATCCGTGAAGAACTGTTAATTCTGCTGGCTTTACTGGTGGGAATCGGCTTTATGATGTCGTTAGATCACTTCGACAATTTAAGCGGCAAACTCTGGATAGCCGTGCTCTCGGTTGAAGCCGTACCTTACGCTGCCGCATTTTTTATTCTTTTAATAAGCGTGGCGCCTAGCTATTTTTCTACTAAAAACGCTGAAGAACAAGACGATTTATAACGACTTAAACCACATTTTTGAACATCATTTTTTACACTTCTTATGTTATCCGGGTGGCCAACGCATGCCGGCCGCCCAAAAGGTGCAAATGCAAATGGTACACCTCCTGTCCGCCATTCTTATTACAATTGATTACTGTCCTGTACCCAGCTTCCGATAAATTTTCCTGTTGCGCCACTTGATTAACAGCAAGCAAGAGTTGACCGGATAGCTCAATATTATCCAACTCATTTAACGTGGCAACATGCGTTTTAGGAATAATAAGAATATGAACCGGTGCTTGCGGATTTATATCTTTAAAAGCCAATACATAGTCATTTTCATAGACCACATTCGGTTTAATAACACCTAAAACCATTTTGCAAAATAAACATTCCGTCATAACGGACTCCCTCCTCTCATCTATTTATTAAAAATCTTATATTACTTTGCGTCCGTTAAAAGCGTGCGACAAAGTTCCGCTGTCGATAAATTCCAATTCACCACCCATAGGTACGCCATGGGCAATCCTGGTGGCGTTGACATTATATTTTTTGGCTAATTCACTGATATAAAAGGCGGTAGCTTCGCCTTCTACAGTTGAACTCGTCGCTAAAATCAATTCACTAATTGCTTGCGTTGAAAGCTTTAGTTCCAACGTATCTAAGCCAATCTCATCCGGTCCGACACCATCCAACGGGGATAAACGGCCATGCAAAACAAAATAGCGACCGTTGAAACCGGTGGCCTGTTCAATTATCCAGGCATCCGCAGGATTTTCCACAACACACAATACGGCAGTTTCCCGGTTTTCATCAACACAGATTGAGCATTGTTCAAATTCAGTTAATGTCCGGCAACTCGAACAATAGCCAATTTTATCTAAAGCTTGCAGTAATGTTTCAGCTAATTTCCTCGAGTTGGAACGATCGCGTTGCAATAATTGAAACGCCATCCGTTGCGCTGTTTTAGGGCCAACGCCGGGTAAATAACATAAACTCCCGATCAGTTGTCCAAGCAAGCCTTTTTGCAACATGGTTAAAATGGAAGCTGGAATCCTGGCGGCATGGGAATTCCGGCGGTAATATCCGACATTCTTTCCTTTTTCATTTTTGCCACCTTGTTGACCGCATCATTGATGGCTGCGGCAACCAAATCTTCCAACATATCTTTGTCTTCCCCAAGTAAAGACGGATCAATAGTAACTTTTCTAACTTCCCGCTTTCCGGTCATCAAAATGGTGACCAACCCGCCACCGGACTCCCCCATGACTTGCATGGACGCGATTTCCTCTTGGGCTTTTTTAAGGTCTTCCTGCATTTTTTGGGCTTGCTGCATTAGATTACCTAGTGCATTTTTCATCGTTAACCTCCATTCGTTTTATTGATCGGCTCAATACTGCCGGAAACTATTCTGGCATTGAATTGTTCTTTGAGCGCTTGAATATTTTGGTCAGCATTAATCGCATCAACCGCTTGTTGCTGTTCTTGTTGGCGGGCCTGATTGAGCAACGCTGCCGGCGTATCGGCCATAATTTCGCCAACCTCAATTACCAGTCTTACCGGTATTCCGGTTAATTCCTGAATTGCCTTTTGTAAGCGTTCTTCAGTACTCTGATTACGCAAATTCTTATGCTCATTGGGTAATTTTAACTTACATTGCTTATCGTCTATACTTGCTAACACACAATTTTGTGCCAATTGCCGGGTCATGCCGCCAATTTTCATTTTTGCTATCATCCCGCTCCAGCGCCCGATTTCATTATTTTCCGGCGTTATTATTTGCGCTGTTTCAACCCCGGTCGTTTTTAAAGCCGGGGTAGTCTCAAGAGGCTGTGCTTTGCTATAAGAAGGTGTCCGAACGAATGGACTGCCCTCGGGTTTAAATGCAAGCATGCGCAGTATTATCATCTCAAATCCGCTCTGCTGATCCGGCGCCAAAGGCAGGTCTTTTTGGCCCAATAAGGCGATTTGATAATAAAGCTGCAAAGTTTCGGGTTTTAAAACCTTGGCCAGAAAGCCAATAATCTCACTATCGCCTTCAGGTAAACTTATTTCCGGGAATTGCTGTAAGAGTGCCGCACGGTGCAAAAACTGTAAAATTTGTGTTAATACACTTGAAAAATCAGTCGTCAGGTCAGCTAATTCTTGAATTTTATTAAAAAGCTCTGAATTCTTTTGTTCAGCTAGCAGCATTAACAAACTTTCGACCGGTTGCTGGGCAACGATGCCCAGCATTGAAATGACCTGAGCCGTGAGTACTTCACCGTCTCCGTAAACAATTGCCTGATCCAACAAACTTAACGCATCGCGCATACTGCCGTCGGCTGCTTGTGCAATCAGTTTCAGTGCTGCATTTTCAAAGGCTATTTGCTCGGCTTCCAAGATAAAGCTTAATTGGGACGAAATCTGGGAAGGCTGCAATCTTTTTAAATTAAGCTGCAAGCATCTTGACAAGACCGTTACCGGAATTTTTTGCGGATCCGTTGTAGCCAGCAAAAATTTGACGTGTTCAGGCGGTTCTTCCAAGGTTTTTAGTAACGCATTGAAACTATGCCCGGACAACATGTGTACTTCGTCGATTAAATACACTTTATAGCGCCCTTGGTTAGGCGCGTATTGCACGTTTTCCAGTAAATCCCGGGTATCTTCGACTTTAGTGCGCGACGCAGCATCCACCTCAATCAAATCGATAAACCTACCTTGTCCGAAGGCTTGGCAAATCGGGCAATGGCCGCAAGGATTAAAATCCTGCCGGTTTTCGCAGTTTATTGCTTGCGCCAAAATCCTGGCAATAGAGGTTTTTCCAACGCCGCGGGTACCGGTAAACAAGTAAGCATGATGCAGGCGGTTATGCAGTAAGGCATTAGCCAAGGATTTAATGACATGATCTTGACCGACGACTTCAGTGAAATTATGCGGACGCCATTTTCTGGCGAGAACCTGGTAGGTCATTGCAGGCTCGGAAGATGAGAAATTGATGGGGCGGTGATCGCGTCAGCCACATCCCGGCACACGAATCTGCTGCTACCGTTGCTCCCTTCCGGACCTGGCGGGGTTTACAGCATATCGTTGCGAGAGGACCGACACGACCACCATAACATTCGGTGTATCGCCGAAAGGTGCATATTATGCTTTAACTATATTGATTATACAAGAAGCTTGATTTTCATTTAAGCTCTGTTAACCCTGAAAGCGCTTGATTGAGAACTTGCCGCGCTCTAAACAAGACCATCTCCTTCCAGATATCATCGTCAGGACAAAAATGCCGCCGCATTTTAAAGCCATGCTCCAATTTGCTTTGTGTATTGGCTGATTGGGCCCAAAGCTGGTGATCCTGAAGCAATACTTCAAACAACTGTTCCGTTCTATAGGTACCGAACTCCAACGTAATGTAACAACTGCTGTTATTCATAATTTTGTGCCAGAGAAAATCCAATAAACCAAATTTGGGCACGGAACTGGACGTTCCGAGCTCAGGTAAAGTCACTGCATCGCCGTACCAGGATTTTGCAATCGCCGCACCGTCGCTATCCGGTGCATGATCGCAGATAATTTCGCCGTAACCGTAAGGCCCCAGGCCGGTATGGATATCGATAACTGCCAGATTCCGTTTGGCTAATTGGTAATCCTTAATCAGTTGTTCGCAAACCAAACTACCATGTGCCGGCGCTTTGCCGCCGTAGAAAGGGCCGTTGGGATCGGTATATTGACCGGCACTAATGGCAATCTCCAGCGACTTGCGTCCGTACCTGTTTTCCCAATCAACAAAAATTTGTGCTCGTTGGGCAGGATCCGGTGTATTAAATGCAGGCTGCAAGGCTTCATAGCCAGGGTTAACCGGCAATGGCTGGGTAAAATCAATGGCA
>PERF01000158.1 GCA_002928495.1 Methylobacter sp.
CAGCCGGCTAAGGCTTTAATTATACCTACAAAGTTAAACCGGGCGGCACTATCATAAAAACGCTGGTAGGCAGGCCGGAATCCAAACCTAATCAATCCTTGCCGGGTAACATGCCGACAGTACCGGATTTGATGCACTGGCAAGCTACCACAGCATCCTGGTGACCGGTACGACTGTTTTGTTGCCCGCCGGCGCACGGCGTGCAGGCGGCTTTGCCGGTATACTTGATAGCATTGACTTGCCAGCCGCCCGATGACGATTTGCTTGCCGAAACCAACAAACTATTTGATGCTTAAGATCAGGCTTTTTAGGAAATGACGAATGAATAACGCCGCCTCTTCACCGTTAGCTCAATCACAAGCACCCGCGCCCGTTACTTTAGGGCAAGCCTTCCGGTACTGGCTTAAACTGGGTTTCATAAGTTTCGGAGGCCCTGCCGGGCAAATTGCCATCATGCACCAGGATTTGGTCGAAAAAAAGCGCTGGATTTCCGAGCGGCGTTACCTGCATGCGCTCAACTACTGTATGTTACTGCCCGGCCCGGAAGCCCAACAGCTGGCCATCTACATCGGTTGGCTGATGCATCGCACCGTGGGCGGCATAATTGCAGGTAGCTTGTTCGTGCTGCCGTCGCTGATCATTCTTATTGCCTTAAGCTGGATTTATCTGGACTTCGGCCACTTGCCCGCGGTTGCCGGAGTGCTCTACGGCATCAAGCCGGCAGTGACTGCGATTGTCCTGTTCGCAGCCTACCGTATCGGTTCGCGGGCCTTGAAAAATCAGCTGCTTTGGGCGATGGCAGGCCTGGCTTTTGTCGCTATCTTCGTATTTGATATCCCATTTCCTTTAATTGTTTTAGTAGCCGGATTACTAGGCGCTTTGGGCGGCAGGTATGCGCCCGCGAGGTTCTCCACCGGAGGCGGACATGGCAGCGCAAAACAAAGTTACGGTAAAGCCCTGATCGATGATGACACCCCGATTCCGGACCATGCCAAATTCAGCGGCAAACGCTTAGCCAAATTAATCTTGGCCGGTTTGGTCTTATGGGCCGCCGCTATTGGCTGCTTGTGCGCGCGTTACGGCTGGGACGGGCCGCTAACCCAGATGGGCTGGTTTTTTACCAAGGCGGCGCTGCTTACTTTTGGCGGCGCTTACGCGGTATTGCCTTATGTCTATCAAGGCGCGGTGGAGCATTACCATTGGTTGACCGCGCATCAAATGATCGATGGCCTGGCTTTAGGCGAAACCACGCCGGGTCCCTTAATTATGGTCGTTACTTTTGTCGGTTTCGTGGCCGGATGGGGCAAAGCCCTATTAGGTACTGACCAGCTTTTTCCGGCTGGGGCGACGGCGGCCTGTGTCGTGACCTACTTTACGTTCCTACCCAGCTTTTTATTCATCCTGGCAGGCGGGCCTTTAGTCGAATCGACGCACGGTAATTTGAAATTTACCGCACCCTTAACGGGCATTACCGCGGCTGTGGTCGGTGTTATTCTGAATTTGGCGGTATTTTTCGCCTTTCATGTATTTTGGCCGCGCGGTTTTCAAGGCGGTTTTGACGCGGTGACCGCCGTGATTGCTCTTGCCGCCTTACTGGCTTTATTGCGTTACAAAGCCGGTATCATCCCCGTCATCGCTATGTGCGGTACTGCGGGGTTTTTAATTTCATCTCTCAAACCCTGGCTCGAACAGGTAGGAGTTTTCTTGTGAAACCACCTTATACCCGCCGCGAATTCCTCACGACTACCGCCGTAGGCGTTACCGTGGCAGCGCTCAATCCCAAAGCCGTTTTGGCCGATACCGCAAAGGAAACAACAGCGACCCCAAACCCCCCGGCGCATTGGCCGCCAACCACGAATTTAAACCGCTGCCTTTCGACCCCGCCAAGCTCGACGGCCTGTCTGAGACATTAATCAAATCCCATTGGGAGAATAATTATGGTGGTTCGGTCAAGGCGTTGAATACAGTCAAACAACGATTGGCCGCTTTATTAGACGATGACGACACCCCAGCCTTCGTCTATAACGATCTTAAACGGGAACACTTAATGCGCACCGGATCGGTCGTCTTGCATGAGTTGTATTTCGGTAATTTAGGCGGCAACGGCAAACCGGATACAGCATTTGTTAAATGGGTATCGGAAGCGTTCGGCTCGGCCAACACCTGGGAGAAAGAATTCAAACGCATGGGCGCGGGCTTGGGTGGAGGTTCCGGTTGGGTAACGCTAGGCTACAATATGCATAGCGGCCTGCTGGAAAATTACTGGCAAGGGGATCATTTACATGCACCCAGTGCAACATTACCTATTCTGGTGTTGGATATGTATGAGCATTCTTACCAGATCGATTATGGCGCAAAAGCTACCGCTTACCTGGATGCATTTTTTAAAAACATCCACTGGGAAACGGTAACTAAACGTTTGGACAACGCCGTTAAATTGCGTTCTCTATGGCTGGCAGGCAATACCCGATGAAATGAATTCCCCGAACACCTCGCCCTTGGCGTAAGCACAGCCGATGCATTGCCGGCGAGCAATCGGCGAAGCCCGGCTAGCCCTAATTAAGTAGCGAATCGATAGTTATTTGACAAGGTGGATACTCCTGCTTATAGTATCGATTCGATACTATAAGCAGGAGTAGATCATGTCCAAAGCCATTTTTTATCACGCCGGTTGCCCTGTATGCGCACAAGCGGAACACGGATTATTACAAGCCTTGAATGCGTCGGCCGGTCCGATTGAAGTCGTACACTTGGTGCAGGAGCCATCGCGGCTTGCCGAGGCGGATGCGATAGGTGTTAAAACGGTTCCAGCCTTGGTGCTGGATGGTCAAGTATTTCATATTAATTTCGGTGCGTCGCTGGACGACCTGAAACACGCTTAGGAGGAGTTATGCGAACTATGCAAAATTCACAAGGTATTGATTATTTCGTAATTTTGGTAGCTTTGCTGGCGGTTGCGGCAATCGGCGTAATCATTGTCGTGAAATCTAGCGAGAACGATAAATTTGCCCCCATAAAAGCACAAATCGATGAGGAAAACCGGCTCATGAATATCCGTGTGTTGTCTCGTGAGGAGGGCTGAAGCAATGAACATTCAAATCTTATCAGTGGTGGCTGGACTGTCGGTGGCATTGGTTTGCCCGCCGGTTGCGGCTACCGAGTACGTTTACCGCGAATTAATGGCCAACACCTTACCGGCGTCGCAATGCGATAGCGCGGATAAGGCGGTCGCCAACGCTACCAAAAAATATACTTTGGCACGCTACAGTAAAAAATTCTGCCATTCCCAAGGCTACGGTTGGCACGTCAATACCATCAAGGATACCGGCAAAACTGCCTGCACGCCTTGTGTCGGCGGACAATCCGGCAGTCAAACCTGTCACCAGGAAGATGTGGTAGTGGTTTGCCAACGCATCAAACCCGGCACTGTCGGCCTGCTGCCCGGCAAGGGTTAACCATGAACGGTTCCCGGTGCAACGCCGGGAGCCATGCTTAAACCGGCGTATGTTCCTGGCAAATTTGCTCGATTTCGCCGGCATCGAGTTTTTCCTGGGTCAGCTTGCAATAATGACCGCCCTCCCGCTGGCCGAAATTCCGGCAGGTTTTACACACGCCAAATGATTGCGATTGGTTGGCTTTTTGCAATGCGGTTAGTGCCTGCCGGAAAACATTATTGTCGCCTGCACTAATGGCGTCGGCGCTTTGCAGAATAACGGCCGCAGTTTGAAACAAATCGGTAGGGCGGGCTTTTTTCAACAGCTCCAGACCTTCCGGTAGCAATTGCAAGTGCACCATACGCCGGTCTGCCGCATCCGGCGCTTTTTTGATAATGCCTTTTTTTTCCAGAATAATTAACGATTGCGACACCGTGCCTCGGGTCATGCCCAGAAAATTGGCAACTGCGGCGGGTGTGTCGCTATATTTGTTGCAGCGCGACAAATAATTGAGCACTTGAAAATGCACTGGCTGCAAGCCTAATTCCGTGCAGCGCTTGCGTTCCTCAGAGCGGATCAGTGCTACCATGCATTCAATCAATTCGTAAATATCGGTGTTGGGCGTAGCCATAAAGAAACTTATTGTTTGCGGAAAGCGGCAAGCATTGAATAGGGTGTTAGTTTGTTGTCGGATCGCTATTATAGCGCTTGATCTTCAGGCTTTCGAGTTAGTCGAATCCGAAACGGGAGATTTTGCTATCCTCATCATTATTTTTGTGCAGGCTCGCTGTCCAAATCGGGTTTTATCGCGTTACTCTCAAAGCAGCTTGTACTCTGTAAGGCTCAAGCCGGTTATATTATAGCTGCCTTGCACATAAAGCCGCCCGGTTTAACTTTGTAGGTATAATTAAAGCCTTACCCGGCGG
>PERF01000159.1 GCA_002928495.1 Methylobacter sp.
TCGAACGCAGGCACACCAAAAGCTTGGGTAAAAATTGCGTCAGTACCGAAAAGCACATCAAAACGCCCACCGAAGTCCCATGAGCTTCCTTCTGTGGCAACCGCGCGCTGAATGAATAAGTTAAGCTGGTTTAATTGAAACTCGCTATCGCGGTCATTAAAAGTAACAGGACCGTTAAACCCGTCTTGAGAGTCGGCTGTGTTATAGGTAATACCGGCATTAGCCCAGCCGCCAACAACAAAACCGTGGTCTTTTAACAGGCTTGACTCGTTTACGTTATAGCCGGTTAAATCCGCAATAGCACCTGAGCCTTCCGCCCAGGCGGTTACTGCATTTGCCAACGCAAACATTGCGCCGGCAGCTGTAGCAGTTTTAATCAAATAAGTTTTTTTCGTTGAATTTTTCATTCTACTTCCTCAAAAGTAAATATATAGTTGCTTGTTGCCAACCAGCTACATAGTTTTAATAGATATTACGCAATAAAGTCTAGTTTAAAAAAACTTGCTTTGCTAGTGCAGCAATCATACCAAAAAAAATTTACACAATAAAACACAAACATACAAGCTTTTTTTAGTTTAATTAGTAAACTTTGCCGTACTTTTATAGTGCGCCCAACCAAAAATAACGCACTCAAATTGAGCAAAATATGTTGCTAGATAACAACATTCTATTTTTGCTTACCGCACTTCGCTATCCGGTAATGGCAGATTGATTATCTAAATGAAAATAACGATATGTTTTTTAAGGGTATTTGCCGAAAATTAAGCAACAAATAGCAAGCTTATTTCTCACGATTTTTTTGTAGCAAAATCGTCAAAAAAAGTGTTATCGTAAAACAGGTGCCAAATAAAAACACATTCAAACAATTCCATAGTTAGGAGACAGCTAAATGTCCGTAGAAAACGTTTTAAAAATGATTAAGGAAAATGACGTGAAATTCGTCGATTTCCGCTTTTGCGACACCCGTGGTAAAGAACAACACGTTTCTTTTCCTGCCCATAGTATTGATGAAGATACTTTTGAAAACGGTAATATGTTCGACGGCTCATCCATTGCCGGGTGGAAAGGTATCAATGAATCGGACATGATTTTAATGCCGGATCCCGCAACTGCCGTTTTGGATCCTTTCTACGACGACACTACATTGATCCTGCGTTGCGACATTATCGAACCTAAAAACATGCAAGGTTATGAGCGCGACCCCCGTTCCATCGCCAAGCGCGCGGAAGAATACTTAAAGTCCACCGGCATTGCCGACGCGGCATTTTTCGGCCCGGAAAACGAATTTTTCATTTTTGACGATGTCCGTTGGAATATTGAAATGGGCACTGCTTTTCATCAAATTGATTCAAAAGAAGCCGGCTGGAACGCGGAAAAAGTCTATGAAGACGGTAACCTCGGCCACCGTCCGGGTGTTAAGGGCGGCTATTTCCCGGTTCCTCCGGTTGATTCATTCCAAGATATTCGTTCGGCTATGTGCTTGACCTTGGAAGAAATGGGCATGATCACGGAAGTACACCACCACGAGGTAGCCACTGCCGGCCAATGCGAAATCGGCGTTAGATTCAATACCTTGGTGAAAAAAGCCGACGAAGTCCTGGCACTTAAATACGTCATCGCTAACATAGCCCATGCTTACGGAAAAACTGTGACTTTCATGCCTAAACCCTTAGTCGGCGATAACGGTAGCGGCATGCACGTGCACCAATCTTTGTCCAAAGGCGGCGTCAACCTATTCTCCGGCGATTTGTACGGCGGCTTGTCCGAAACCGCACTTTTTTACATTGGCGGTATCATCAAGCATGCCCGCGCACTGAATGCGTTCACCAACGCTTCTACCAATAGCTACAAGCGTTTGGTTCCTGGTTTTGAAGCGCCGGTTATGCTGGCTTACTCAGCTCGTAACCGCTCAGCGTCTATTCGTATTCCTTTTGTGAACAATCCCAAAGGTCGCCGGATCGAAGTGCGCTTCCCTGACTCCACTGCAAACCCTTATCTGGCATTCGCCGCCATGATGATGGCGGGGCTGGACGGCATTCAAAACAAAATCCATCCTGGCGAGGCAATGGATAAGGATTTGTACGACTTGCCGCCGGAAGAAGAAAAAAATATTCCGCAAGTTTGCCATGCCTTTGACCAAGCGCTGGACTCCTTGAGCAACGACCGTGAGTTTCTGACCCGTGGCGGCGTGTTTACCGACGACGTAATCGACGGCTATATCGAATTAAAAATGCAGGATATAACACGTTTACGCATGAGCACGCATCCGGTTGAGTTCGACATGTACTATAGCTTGTAAACCCTTACGTACCAACCCACCCCAAAACGCCCCATAATGGGGCGTTTTTTATTCCGGTTTTTACCCCATTCCGTTAAACTTTGCACCATTTTCTTTAACCGGAAAATTTATTCGCGCCCATTTCCCCATTTTGGAGCACAAAAACCTGACTTGCGGTTTTAGCTGTCCGTTTTTCGCCCGAAATTTCCACTCCTCCTATCTGATGGCCCATGAATTGCTTCACTCAAGCCTGTACTCATCAAAAATACTTATAAAAACTTAACGTGTACAAACGCATCTTAGACCACTTAAACGAAGCCATTTTATTGTTTGACCGCAAATTAATTTTGACGTACATCAATACAGCCGGAGAAATATTGTTGGAAGACAGCGCCAGACACTTAAAAGGCATAACGGCGGAAGACTTGTTTAAGACCTCGGACCCCGCTTTCGTCAGCAATATAAACCAATGCCTGATGCTGGAAGAGCCGCTGGTTGACCGGGAGCTCACGCTAGAGCGTATCGGCCAGAGTGTCACCGTAAACTTTAGCGCCACGCCGTTACATAAAAACTCTCAAGCTCTTGAGGTTTTAGTTGAATTGCAGCAGGTCGATTCGCATTTAAAAATATCCAAAGAAGAACAATTACTTAGCCAACAAACCACGGCGAGATTGTTGGTCAGAGGCTTGGCCCACGAAATCAAGAATCCGCTAGGTGGCTTGCGCGGCGCCGCCCAGTTGCTGGACCTGGAACTTCAAGACCTTGAGCTGAAAGAATATACCAAAATTATCATAGCCGAATCCGATCGTCTGCAAGGACTGATGGATAAAATGCTTGGCCCCAACAAATTGCCCAACAAAAAACGGCTCAATATTCATGAAGTGCTGGAACGAGTTCGGCATCTGGTTCAAGCCGAAGCGACTGCCGGCAATTTGAAAATCAAACTGGACTATGACCCCAGTATTCCGGAGATCATGGCCGATAAAGATCAACTGATTCAAGCCTTTCTAAATATAGTCAGAAACGCGGTTCAGGCGCTACGCGGTACCGGTACAATCACGCTAAAAAGCCGTATCCACCGGCAAACCTGTATAGGCCGCAAACGCCATAAACTGACCGCTAAAATTGACATCATCGATAACGGCCCGGGCATTGATGCGGAAATGGTAGACCAAATTTTTTACCCCATGGTAACCAGCCGGGCTGAAGGTACCGGTTTGGGGTTATCGATTTCCCAATCTCTGGTTAATCAGCACAATGGCGTCATTGAGTGCCAAAGCGAGCCCGGAAATACGGTTTTCTCAGTTTTTCTTCCCGTGGAGATAGCCCATGAATAACCCAGGTACTGTTTGGATAATTGATGATGATAAATCCATACGCTGGGTATTGGAAAAAGCGCTGCAAAAAGCGGCCATCGTTACCCGCAGCTTTTCCAATGCGCAAGACTTTTTAAACGCCATTCAGAGCGCTCAACCGGATGCTATTTTGACCGATATTCGCATGCCCGGGATCGACGGCCTGGAATTGCTCAATAAAATTCAATTCCAATTCCCGCAGGTGCCGGTCATTATCATGACTGCGCATTCGGATCTTGAGAGTGCCGTTTCCGCATTTCATGGCGGCGCTTTTGAATACCTGCCCAAACCTTTCGATATCAAAGAAGTCGTTGATCTGGCTTTACGCGCCTGTACCCATAGCCGACAACAAAAAAGCAATCAAGAGGTAACGGATTCGTCCCAACACAGCCCGGAAATTATTGGCGAAGCACCGGCCATGCAGGAAGTTTTCCGAGCCATCGGCCGTTTGGCACGCTCGCACATCACGGTTTTGATCAACGGCGAATCCGGCACTGGCAAAGAATTAGTCGCTAAAGCGCTGCACCGACATAGCCCGCGTTCGCAAATGCCGTTTATTGCGCTGAATATGGCCGCCATCCCCAAAGACTTAATGGAATCCGAGC
>PERF01000160.1 GCA_002928495.1 Methylobacter sp.
CTTTTTGTACCTAAAAATAATATTACTCAACTTTGGAGCCCATAACCGGATTTGAACCGGTGACCTCTTCCTTACCAAGGAAGTGCTCTACCTACTGAGCTATATGGGCATGACTACAGAAATATAATAATATTTGGAGCGGGTGATGGGAATCGAACCCACGTGACCAGCTTGGAAGGCTGGAGTTCTACCATTGAACTACACCCGCAGATTCCTTTTGTTCAAGTGGTGGAGGGGGGAGGATTCGAACCTCCGAAGGCAGAGCCAGCAGATTTACAGTCTGACCCCTTTGACCGCTCGGGAACCCCTCCTCAAACCGTGTAATTTTGAATTATGATTTATTTGAGCAGTTCTTGTCAATAGATTATTTAACTAAGCCGCTATTTAGGCAATTTGTAGCCGTGTTAATGTTACCGGCAACAATATCGCCTATACACGACATTCCTTGTTGCATGGCTTTGGATATCTGGCACCACTCCGTATCACAGGGCTTTGACAAAACAAAAGCGGCAATATTGTCCGAAGACCGGCCAATGCCGATTCGAAGACGGTAAAAATCCGCCGAACCAAGATGCGCAACAATATCCCTTAGGCCATTATGCCCGGCATGACCGCCGCCTTTTTTAAGCTTGATTATGCCGGGAGCAAAATCCAGCTCGTCATGAACAACCAAGAGCTGATCCGGCATCATTTTGTAATACCTCATTACCTTACCTACGGAGCCACCGCTTTTATTCATGTAGGTTTGGGGCTTTAAAAGCATGATTTTTTCAGCACCAATCAAACATTCAGTCAATTCCGCCTCAAACTTTGACTGTTGACTCCAAAAGCCTCCAAATTTGGCAATGAGTTCATCCAAAAACAAAAACCCGGCATTATGCCGGGTTGTTTGATATTGTGCGCCCGGATTGCCCAGGCCTACAATCAGCCTTATCACTCTTTGTTTTCTGTCGGCTCTTCTACGCTAACTCTTGATGCCATCATTGAGACAACCGGCAAATCATGCTCAGGCCCATGCGACAACTCGACAAGCTCAACACCTTTGGGCAAAACCAGATCAGACAAATGAATCGACTCGCCTATATCTAATTTTGCCAAATCAACTTCAATAAACTCCGGCAGGTTGGCAGGCAAGCAAGTCACCTCGACATCAACCAAGCTGTGAGCAGCTACTCCGCCTTTTTTACCACCTACAGAAGAGTGCTCATTAATAAAATGCAAAGGCACGTGAACTTTTAACTGTTCACTCATGCTGACGCGCTGAAAATCCAAATGCATAATTTGGAATTTTGCAGGATGCCGCTGAACTGCTTTAAGCACAGCTTTTTCGACCTTACCATCTATAGAAATATCCAAGACATGTGAGTAAACAGCTTCATGCCCCAAATGCTTTACTACTTCGTTATGGCTTAATTCGAGCATTTTCGGATCGACATGACCACCATAAATAACCGCCGGCACCTTGCCTTGGCGGCGAAGGCCTCTTGCTGCACTTTTGCCTCCTGACTTACGGCTTTCGGCAACAAATTCGAATACACTAGACATTTTTTACTCCGTACCAACAACCCAACTATTCAATCTATGTAAAGCGAACTAACAGATTCACCCACTGCAATCCGCCTGATAGTCTCAGCTAACATTTCCGCAACGCTTAATTGTCTTATTTTACCTAAGTCAATAGCTTCATCTTTTAAAGGAATGGTATCGGTCACAACCAATTCATCCAATTCCGATGCTTTTAAATTTTCAATCGCACGACCTGACAATACCGCGTGAGTACAATACGCCACCACTTTTACAGCACCGCTTTTTTTTAGCGCGTTTGCCGCATGACATAAAGTGCCTGCCGTATCAACCAAATCATCAATTAAAACACAGGTACGCCCTTCGACATCACCGATAATGTGCATAATCTCTGAAACATTGGCCTTGGGCCTACGCTTATCAATAATAGCAAGATCGGCATCATCAAGACGCTTGGCAAGCGCCCTAGCCCTCACCACACCACCCACATCGGGCGAAACAACGATTAAGTTTTTATACTTTTGCCGCCACATCACCCAACAAAATAGGCGATGAATACACATTATCAACCGGTATATCAAAAAAACCCTGAATCTGATCCGCATGCAAGTCCACCGTCAACACCCGGTCCGCGCCTGCCTGCTCGATCATTTTTGCCACCAACTTTGCACTAATCGGCACACGGGCGGAACGCGCACGCCGGTCTTGTCTTGCGTAACCGTAGTATGGCATGACCGCAGTAATGCGCTCGGCCGATGCACGATCCAAAGCGTCCATAATCACCAACAACTCCATGAGATTTTCATTGGTTGGCGAACAGGTCGGCTGGATTACAAAAACATCCTTACCTCTGACATTTTCTTCGATCTCAACTGCTATTTCGCCATCGCTAAAACGGCCCACAGTTGCCATGCCAAGCCGCATGTTGAGTTTTCTGACAATTCCTTCCGCCAAACCAACGTTGGCATTTCCAGAAAACACCATCACCGAGGCATCATTCACTCAAAACACTCCGCTGAATTTTATGACTGAAAATAAATGGCTGGGCCGCAAGGATTCGAACCTTGGTATGCGGGGATCAAAACCCCGTGCCTTACCGCTTGGCGACGGCCCAAATATTTTATGATCTATGAATCGGCGTACAATGTTGTATGCAGAGACGATTCATTGATTCCTTTGGATAGGAATACTTGCCAGTTTTCTTTCAGCGCTTGATATGCATTGAGCGCAGCATCTTTGGTATCAAACTGGGCAAAAACGCAAGCCCCAGTTCCCGTCAACCTCGCCTCAGAAAAGCCGGATAAAGCCTCCAAAGCATCTCTAACCAGACTATAGCGGCACTTAACCGCTTCCAGGCAATCATTCTGCCGCTGCCCAGCCATGAAGTCGGCTATTTTGATTGATTTACTGTTGCGTGTCAAATCCGGCGCCGAAAAAATTTCTCCGGTGTTGATGTGGCAATCCGGTTTTATGATAACAAACCAAGGTTCCGGCAAAATTAGGTTCTCGAGTTTTTCACCAACACCTTCCGCCCACGCCGCCTGGCCGTTGACAAAAACCGGCACATCGGCTCCCAGGGACAAACCCAATTGTAAAAGTTCGGACCTTGTCAGCTGCAAATCCCACAACTTGTTCAGCACCAGTAACGTTGTTGCCGCATCCGAACTACCACCACCCAATCCGCCACCCATTGGCAGATTTTTTTCTAAGTCGATAACCACGCCCTGTTTACAGCCGGTCTGCCGTTTTAACAAATTAGCGGCTTTGATGGTAATGTCATCAGCTTCCAAAACACCCGGCGTGGGTTTACGTAAATGAACTTGACCTTCTTCAGCCGGATAAAATCTAATCCAATCGCACCATTCAACAAACTGGAAGACCGTTTGCAACAAGTGGTAACCATCCTCCCGCCGGCCGACAATACGCAGCATTAAATTGAGTTTTGCTGGCGCAGGCCAGCGCTTTGACCATAACGGACTCAAGTTATTTTGTGTTAGCGCCATCCAAATCCCATTCGTCAATCACTAGTTTTAGTTTTATGTGTGGATTCATCACCGCCATCTTTCTAGGCATCGAATCCTGCCCTACCGTTTGCATTTGTGTGTATTCGATAGTCCAGCCGGATTGCCTGAACCCGTTTGCCACCGTTTCAGTATCCGCAACCGGCTCCGGCTGACCCAAAACCCAATACCGTAACGAACGCACGGGCACAAAAACGCCTAGTTGCTGGCTGACAAAAATTTCGGGATCGTTGGATGATTCGATACGGCCATTGCCTCTATCGATTGAAACGGCATCGGCATTGAGCGAAATGATAGCGCCGCCTTGTCCTAAGGGGCCTGACAGCTTGATAAGCTCTGCATCGACGTCGTGCCGCCAACTAATGGATGCCGACCAGGAGTCGTTGGCATCGGAAACCGCGACTCGGCCGTCAAAAGCCCAGCGTTTTAAATCACTTAAACTTTTGCTGGTAACACCGGTGTATGGCAGTTCAGGCTTTTCCGGGATTATCCAGGAACATCCCGGCAAAATGCCTACAATAAAACCTAACTGAAAGATGAGCGCAGCGGTTTGCGCATGTCTGTCAACCGCCATCTTTTAGAAATTTTTGCTGAAAATCCAGCAAATATTCA
>PERF01000161.1 GCA_002928495.1 Methylobacter sp.
TGGCTGCGAATTATGTTCATGACACACCCCGCCAGCTGCTTGCGAAGCTAACGCGGTGTTGACAAAGCAGGCCGATGGGAGCATCAGGCCAAACCAGCCCATTAACACTATCAGGATAATAGTGTAGTCATAAACACGGTTTGGGCGGCGTTCTGCAATTGAATTCACGAAAGGTTTTACTCAATAGGTGGTTATAAGAAATCTAGCACAGGGATTTGATATGTACAACGTCGATTTCACGCCAGGGTTTTATCGTTATTGTTAAGCGTCTTGAAAGGGATCAATTAGGTTAGCGCTTCAATCCAGTGAAAATCCTGAAGGTTACGGGTTACTTTAATCTGCCCATGATCGTAAATGGCTTCGTAACTTTTTAACATAGTTGAACCCCGCAAGAAATATACCGTTTTGTTAATCTTTTATGCTGTCTTCCCGTTTCAGTACAATAGGTTAACCTAATTTTGTTTGCTTCGATTTTCCATATAGGTAAGCAGTCCGGTCATGATCTGACGGTACAATTCATCGCCCAAGTATTTGTCTTCCACGCCGCTATCGATGCTGGGGTTGTCGTTGACTTCCATGACATAGCCTTTGCCGTTTATCTCCTTGACATCAACGCCGTAAAACCCGTTGCCGATAAGTTGGGTGGCTTTTGCTGCCGCATTAAGCACCGCCTTGGGTACTTCAAACGTGGGCAGGGTTTCCGAATCGCCGCTGTCGGTACGGCGGCCGGTATAGCGGTAAATTTGCCAATGGTTTTTTACCATGTAATAGCGGCAAGCGTATAAGGCCTTATTGTTGAAGATGCCTATGCGCCAGTCAAAATCTGTGTAAAGGAATTCCTGGGCCAGTAATAAAGCCGACTCCTGAAACAGTTCGGCAAGCTTTTGCTCAAGCTCTTGCCGGTTGCCGACTTTGACAATGCCGCGCGAAAACGAGCCGTCCGGTATTTTGATAACGGCAGGAAAGCCGATTTCCCGCTCCAAGTGATCCAAATGTCCGCCATTGCCTTTATGCAGGATAATGGTTTTCGGTGACGGCACGCGGTGGATGCGGAATAAATCGGCGAGATAAATTTTGTTGGCGCAACGCATGATGGAAGACGGATCATCAATGACCACCAAGCCTTCGGCTTCAGCTTTTTTGGCGAACCGGTAAGTGTGGTGGTTTACCGCGGTGGTTTCCCGGATAAACAAGCCGTCAAACTCCGGCAGGCGGCCGTAATCGTGCTTGACTATGAGTTCGACGTCAATACCAAGCTCGGTGCCGGCTTTGATGAATTTTTTCAATGCGGCGCGGTTGCTGGGCGGTAGTTTTTCGTCCGGGTCGGCCAAAATTGCCAGATCGAAACGGGCGGCCTTGCGTGCACGGCTTTTATGCCAGATTTTTTTGCTGAACTTGTCCAACGCCTCGGCAAACCGCGTTTGCTCGGCATCATCCAGTTGCCGGTGGGGGACGGCTTTTAACTCCGCGACTCCCCATTGTTCTTTAAAATGGAGGGTCACTGCCAGAATGGGGCAGGGGAAGCGCTCGAACAAACGTCGGGCCAGTTCCTGGTAGGCCGCGTTTGCCGTAGTGCCGAAATAACAGTACAAGGTGATGTCGTCTTTTTCCTGTTTGCCTTTGAAAGCGCGCGCCAAAGGTTGAGTAAAATCATTAAGTTGTAACTGGTATAAAGCATTATTACCCAAATCGTTAAGCGTCGTGACGGAAGGGATAACATGATGGCTGCGGGCTTCGGCCAATAACGAGCAATAATAACCGTCAGCCAGATAGTCGTAACAATTGCACAAGTTAATAATGCGCAAGCGTTCCGCGACTTGGCTTTGCTCGGTTAGATATTGTTCAAAGCTGACGACCTGGTCGCTAGGGTAATAAGGGCCCCAATCGGATAGGTTGTCAATGACTAAAAGGGTGCGGGACATAAGAAATAGAGTTCAGCGGCATTAGTTTTATTTCCGAATCGGAGTGGGTTTGCAACAATAAGTTTCCCAAGAGCGAGAACTTTAGTGTAAACAATAACGCAATGCCTCGGAAATATATCGCTATGGCTGATGTTAGCTTTAGTTTGCAATCTCAATTTTTTCGGCCGGTAACACTTCGGCCAGGTAAAGCGGAAGGTGTGATGGTTTATGGGTTTACTCACTAAAACTCTGGAACGCACTGGTGCCGTACAGGCAGCCAGGCAAGCGCTAAAGGAAGCCTCATGTTAAATGCGTTGATACGTCCCGCCAAATTAACCGACATCGACGGGTTGGTGCATGTGGAGAATGCCAGTTTTGCGACCGATCGCTTAAGCCGCCGCAGCTTCCGGCACTGGCTAGGCACGGAACATAAGGCGTTATTGGTGTCCGAACTTTCGCCCGACATTGTCGGCTATATCCTGATTATTTATCACCCCGGCACCCGCTTGGCGCGTATTTATTCGTTGGCGGTTTTACCCGCTTTCCGCGGCGCGGGCATTGCCAAGGCGCTTATCCAAGCCGGAGAGCGGGAGGCCCGCGAAGACGGCAGGATTGATCTTAGGCTTGAGGTGAGTGTGGATAACACGGCGGCAATTAAACTTTACGAAAGCCTGGGGTTTAAGCGATTCGGCTTGTACCGCGATTACTATGAAGACCATAAAGATGCTTTGCGTTACCAGAAGCGTATCCGCTATTTTCATGGCACGGTGCAACACCGACCGGTGCCCTGGCTAAGACAAACCACGCCGTTTACCTGCGGCCCGGCGGCACTAATGATGGCCATGCACGGGCTGAATGCTAATTATCAGCCGTCACGCCTGGAAGAAATCGATATTTGGCGGCAGGCAACCACTATTTTTATGACTTCCGGCCACGGTGGCTGCCATCCGGTGGGCTTGGCGTTGGCGGCCAAATACCGGCATTTTGAGGTTGCAGTCTGGATTAATCAAACCTCAACCTTGTTTATCGACGGCGTGCGTAGCGAAGCGAAAAAGCAAGTGGTGGAGCTGGTTGACGAATGTTTCAAACGCGAGGCAACCGAACACTGTATCCCCGTCCATTACGCCAACATCACCCAGGATGAATTGATCGCAGCCTTCAACAACGGCGCTATACCGTTAATCCTGATCAGCACCTATTTAATGGACCGCAAAAAAGCCCCGCACTGGGTGGTAATGAGCGGTTTCGATGAAGACTGCCTGTACATGCACGACCCCGACCCCGAAGAGGGCCGCCAAAGCGAAATCGATTGCCAATATATTCCGATAGCCCGCGAAGATTTCGACAGAATGTCCTGCTTCGGCAAAAACCGGTTAAGAACGGCGGTGATTGTTAGAAATGAAGATTAGAACAGAGCCAGTTACAGAATGATTTGTATTGCTTCAGGCTAGAATCAAACTTCATTCTGATTGGCAAAATCTATCTATTGCACAACTGTTTTAGCTTTAAACGGACTCACAAATCAGGAAAACATTTATAGGATGCTGCCGAAAAAGGCGATTTCTTTGCGGTTTTTTTGTGCTCAGAGAAAATAGGGGGCCTTCCTTAGCGGGCTCTCATTCGCATAGCTTGCGGCCCCTAGCTATGGGGCGTTAACGAAGGCTCTGGATGGTAATTGGCAGTTTAAGCTCAGTCCAAATCCGATCAGCGGTAAGTACCTGCGCCTGCAGCTTAATTCCCAAACCCAAGCAAGCACGGTCTCCAAGTGACAAACCGAACGGTCTGGTTTGCGGCCACAGCTGGCCGGTGTAGTCGGCGTCGTCAGCGGTAAACGGCTGGATGCTCAAGCCCAAGGCGATAACGTCGTGTTGCATCCCGGCCGTATCGACACCGGCGGCAACCGACTTTTGCACGACTTCCGCCCAGTTGACGCTGGAAATAACCGCTGTCGACAATACGGCTTCCACTTTTTCCTGGCCGGATTCATTCTGCAAATAAGCCAGCAAGGCAGAGGCATCGAGGACAACTGTCATTGGCCGGATTCTTTGTTTGCTTCCGTTCGTCGTTCCGCTATCAATTCGTCCGCCAAACTTACGGATTCAGGTAGCTGGGCAAAGCGGTTCTTAAGGCGTTTTTTTACCGTTTCAGTTTTTTCCAGTACGAGGCT
>PERF01000162.1 GCA_002928495.1 Methylobacter sp.
TGGACTTCCGCTGTTCAAAAAAACTTTTGCTCATGCCGCTATTCATCAAGGCATCAATGGTGCGGTCTTTGCCACCCAAGGCGCCGTGGATGCGTTGGTATTGCGTCAGATATTCAGCGGCGTAATCCAAATCCGGGGCGCCGTCGCTGGGGCATTGCGGGGCCGTTTGTCCGTCGGCTTGCCGTTGCAGTATCCACAGGTAAAACGCAAGATCGGCAGGGATGGGTTTTATGGGTATGCCTTGTGCGTTGAGGGTGCGTTTTTTCAAGTTGACAGCCAAATGGGCCGACCCTAACGCCAATTGGGCACTAGCAACCGACTGGCTAAAACTGCTTTTGCCTTGCAATAAGGTTTGATCGAGTCCATGCCGTAACCGGACGAAGGGAATCTCGGCCAGCATGACTTCGGCTTGCTGGGTGTCCAGCGGTTTGCGGCTGGCGTCGTTGGCGTAGATGACCTGGGAATATGGCGTCGGGTAATAAAACTGTGGGTGTGATTCGTAATCCGCCGCTACTAGCACGTGGCTGAGGCGATCCTGGTTGCGGCCGTAGAGCGACAAGGCGTAGCCGGCGTAAAAGCCCATGGTTTTACGGCCGCCGGCAATAGAAACGTGTAAGGCGGTATCCGGGGCGGCGGTAAAGGCTCTGATCCATTCGGTAATGCCATCCGCCATGGATAGATTGTCGTCTTGACTGCGGATGTCGTTAAGCGCTTCGCCGTTGCTTTGTTGCAAGATATGGATGTGTTGTTCCGAAAACTCGGCCGCTGGCAATTGGTAGTCGGCATAAAACTTTGCAAGCCAACCGTCGTTGATCAAGGTGAGTTTGGCTCGCCGATTGCCTTCTGCAGTGGTCAGGATATGAATCGCAGCAGGTAACTTATCGCCTTGTTTATGCATTGCATACAAGGTTTCAGTGACAACCTGCGGGGTCAAGCCGGTGACGGATAGTAAGATGGTTTGATTCATTTGGTTATTGCAGTGTTATCATTCCGATGTCAGGGGCGGCGGACACTAGTGATAATGGCTTTACTAGCTCCGCTGTGTGCGCTCATACAGGCAATCCCAAAGCCGTTGCCACCGAGTATAAATCAATGTGGTTCGGCATGGCGCGTTGGCAAGCTTGTGGCGCTGATGCTATAAGCCCCTAAACCCATGCTGGTTGCTTTGCCGACGTGGGTCCATTGTCCCAGCCAAAGATAGGGCCAGAAAGCTTCAAGCCCATTAGTATCCAGTGTGATGCTGCCAATTAATCCGCCTAGATTCATTTCGGTTTGTTGGCGGGAGGAATAGCGAGTCCAGTCGTACCATTCCAGTTGTTGCTCGGCAATATTAATTTGTTTGGCCTGTAAGGTAAGGCCGGCAAAATCGGTATCCAGCGGCGTATCTGTATGAAAATAACTAATCATGGAAATACGCCTAAGGAGGGTGCTGAACAGCGCGCCGAAATTGAAGTTGTCGGCGGTAATGTTTTTCTGATCCTGCTTGATTCGCAGTGGAGTATGAAAGATAAGCTCGATGCGAGCCGGCATACCTGGTATTGGTGGAAAAGTGGCAGCTTGCACCGCTTGTAAGATGCCGTCATGGTAGATGCAATGACGGTTGCCCTGGTGGTCGAGTTCGTCGATTTTGATCAATTCAAAAATCTGGCGCTTACCGCCTATGCCTTCTTTACCTGCCATTTGAAGGGCATGAACTAAATAAGGAAAGAAGCGTTGACCATGGCCGAACAGAAGTAAATCTAAGCTGTAAAAATTGTTTTTTGTGGTATTTTCCGGGAGGCGAAGAACAAAAGGGTGCGGCGCGGCGGTGTATTTACGCATTTTTTTGGCATCAGCCGGCGGTGGAGTTTCGAACACATAAGTGTAAGCGCAAGCATTTTTCAGTAAACATTGGTTGCAAGGTGTATTTTTGATTACGCAAACCGTGCGTTTTAAGGCATGACCCAAGGCGCCTCGCCATGCTGAGCCGGGGTAATCCGGCAAGTGGATTGGATGGCTAGTTTCATATTGAAATCGATATGATTTGATTGGAATTGTAGGGTAGACGCTTGAGTTCATAATGTAACCTCCTTGTGTTTAATTATTGAAAACAAAATAGTCAAAATCCCGCTCGACAAGCTTTTCGAATTTTTTATGGACTGATAGGCAAAATAAACGGTTTTGATTGACAAATCAATCTACCGGATAGGGTGGGCGGATTTTTGAGTGTTTCTGGCAGGTGGTTCGCCGCAAAATACGTTTTAAACCGAATGCATCAATCCAGTGCTCTTAGTCATATTCTGCTACCAGATGCAATAAGCAGCGTTCATCATTATGACAAACGCTGCTTATCAACAAACCCAGCGCGGGCGGGTGTCCCGCGCTTTATCCCGGCGGATTAAGCTTTTTTGCGGCGCAGAGCCGTGAAGCCTGCCAAAGCCGAACCGAATAACCACACCGCGCCCGGCAGTGGTACTGCGGTGGATGACAAGACGAATAAACGGGAGTTGGGGAAAGAGGTGCCGTTGTTTTCGGCGACCAGATAAATATTGCCTGAAGCATCCACTGTTACACCTTCGATGGCTTGCGTGGTTAGGGTGGATAAATCGAAGCTGCTCAGTATTTGGCCAGTCGAGGAAATCTCTACTAATTGCCTAGAGTCCAAACTTAGTAGTAACAGATTGTTAGCCGCTTCAGTGCCGGCCAGACGATCTATCGGTGACAAGGTTTGCACGTCCGACAAGCTGTTCAAGCCGAACACAGAGCTGGCGCCGGCAAACAAGACGCTGGTCGACGCGGTACCGAAACCGACTTGAAAATCCAGCGTGCTTCTGCGCAATTGCGCAGGGTTATCTTGCTTGACCGAGTAAAAGCTACCATCGCGCGGATCGAAGCTGATACCTTCGGTGCCGACATTACCAACGCTAGTTGTGCTGCCGGTGATGGCAACCTTGGGTTGATTGTTTAATGCCACCACGCCGCCGGCGCTGTAAGTAAATTTGTAAGCGATCTGTGGGCGTTCGTCGACCACCACCAATTCGCCGTTGCCCAGATAAGTCAGGCCTTCGGCATCGTTGTTGGTGCTACCGGTACCGGCCCAGTTGAAAGCCTGTGACCCCAGCGTTTGGCCGGTCAAGGACACTTCGACGACACCTAGGCCTTCGTCACCGACAAAGAACAGCGAATTGCGGTCGCGGGCATAGGTTACCGCCGACGCTTCAAGACCTATGCCGCCCAGCGTGTCCAACGCGAAGTTACCGGTTAGTTGATAGTTGGAAAGACCGAGCGAAGAGGCTGCGCTGGCACTGCCGGCACAGGCCGTAAGTAAGATTGCGCTAATCAGTTTGTTGAGTTTCATGAGGGGAATTCCTTAATAATAGATGTTCTGCTAGAACGGAAATGGCTTATAACGCCGGGTTGCTTCAAGCGCGTTTTTTACGCCCGAATCTAAACGCGGCCAAGGCGCTCAACATCATTGGAAACGCTGCCGGCAGCGGAACCGCAGCAGGTGCCAGAGCAAACTGACCGGGGTTGGCTATAAATCCGCCTAAGCTGGCGTAAGAACCAAAGCTATCGCCTACCGCCGATAAAACCCAGTCGGTGCTAACAGTATCTTGGCTGAGTACCTGCAAATTAAGCGGATTGCCGCTGACGTTTTGGGTACGAATAGTGCCGGGGAAATTACCGTCGCCATAGCTCAAGCGGTCGACCAGAACGCCCGAAGCATTGAAAAGATTGATCTCGTCGTTGCGACCCAGATTAACGGTATTGCCGCCGATGATTTTGACAGCAGCGGACAGGCTCCAGTTGGTTCTGAAATCGACGGCGGTGGACTCAGACAAAATCACCGATTCGCCGGGCGCGACCAAGCCGAAGGCGGACAAGCTGACGGCACCGACAGTACGCGAATCATCATCGTAGCTCCAATTGGTGAAGTCGATAACGGAATTGCTTAAATTTGTGAATTCGATGAATTCATCGCCGTTGTACATCCATTCGGTAATCGCAACGTTTGAAGCAGAGGCTGAAGAGGCAAATAACGCTGACGCAGCTAAAACGCCATAGGCGGCGGTGCGGCTGAA
>PERF01000163.1 GCA_002928495.1 Methylobacter sp.
ACCGCCGCCAGAGCCTGCAAGCAAGGTGAATCCCGCTCAGCCCTCAATCTCTGAGTTGATGGCGGCGCATAAACCGGCCGCCAGTCTCAAATCCGCTTCGGAAAAGCCGGTACAGAATATTGCCCAAGCATTACCGGAAGCACCTGTCAAACCAGCGCCGGAGCCTCAAGCGGCCATGGCTGCAAGCGAAACTTTCAGGCCGGATGACCAACCGGCCGATCAAACCGTTTCCCCGGCAATTGCTCAAGCCCCATCCCCGGCGCCCGCCAAAGCCGTGCAAGCCGAAATTCCGTTTCTGGCCGAATTGCCGGCCAATATCCGGCAAAATATTCCGCGTATTAACATCAACGTTTTTGTTTATACTCAAGATCCGGCCGAGCGTTTTGTGATGATCAATATGGCTAAATACGTCAAAGGCCAACAAACCCCGGAAAATCTTGAAATCCGGGATATTAGGCCGGACAGCCTGGTTTTAGGCTACCAGGGCCGGGTTTTTCAAGTTGAAGCGCCTTGAACGCTGATTTTTTGAACACAGACTCAGTTCACGAGTCCAAGGCTTACGCTTGTGAACGGTATCTCAGCCTTGGCTGCTGTCATAGAATTTTAAACAAACCTTCATTGTTCTGTCACAAAAGCGCTATAAGCTTTTTAGGCTAAACTAAAATGGAAGGGAGTGGGAACGGATATCCGCATTTATTACGTCTGTTCATGCAAACGGCAATCTGCGGCAGACCTCTTCTGAGAGGCTTTTTCAATGAAACTGTTATATTCAATCCACAAGTGCGATGTTTTTATGTTTACTTGGCTGGTAAACGCTAAAATGCACAATACAATGGCCAAGCTTAGCCGTTTTTTGTCGAAAACGGCGGACGGGCAGTTATATGTTCTTATCATTGCTATATTATATTTAGCGGAAGGGTTAAGCCCGTTTTTGAAAACCATTCTGCTGGCTTTTCTTATTGAACGCCCGGTTTATTTTGTTTTGAAAAACGGCTTTAAACGCAACCGGCCTGAAGCGGCGCTAAAAAATTTCCGCAGCATTATCACGCCTTCCGATCAATTCAGTTTTCCCTCCGGGCATACCTCGGCGGCCTTCATGATGGCTACCATCATCAGTAATTTTATCCCGGTGCTACTGATCCCACTTTACGGCTGGGCGGTTTTGATCGGTTTTTCACGCGTGGTCTTGGGTGTGCATTTTCCAACTGATACAATTATGGGTATTATTTTAGGCATCAGTACAGCCGCTTTCAGTTTGGGTCAATTTATTTAATGAAGATTTTTTATGGCGTTCAGGGCACGGGTAACGGCCATATCACCCGCGCCCGAGCTATGGCAAAGGAACTGCAGGTGGCCGGCATTGAAGTCAATTTTCAATTCAGCGGTCGGCCGGCCCATAAATACTTCGACATGGAAGTCTTTAACGGTTATCAGCTCCGCCACGGCCTGACTTTCAACACCAACAAAGGCCACGTCAATTACTTAAAAACCGCCATCCAGGCCAAACCGATACGGTTTTTTAAAGAAATCAAAACCCTGGATTTATCCCGTTACGATCTGGTAATCACCGATTTTGAGCCGGTTACCGCGTGGGCAGCCAGAATGCAAGGTGTCCCGGTATTGGGTATCGGCCACCAATATGCTTTCAATTTCGACATCCCCCGCAAGGGCGCCGATCCTATTGCCGCCCAGATCATGAAATATTTCGCCCCGGCGCAGCGCTCGGTCGGCCTGCATTGGCACCATTTCGGGCAGCCTATTTTACCCCCAATCATCGAAACTCACGCACAGCCGGAGCAAGTGGTAAAAAATAAAATCGTGGTTTACCTGCCGTTTGAAGAACCCCGCCAAGTTATCAAACTGTTGACGCCATTCGTTGATTTCCAATTCCACATTTATTCGGCCGAACCGGCGGTTTCTCAATTCAGCCATATAACTTGCCATGCTTTGTCCCGCGATGGCTTTCAGCAAAACCTGTACGATTGTGAAGGCATCATCAGCAATGCCGGTTTTGAATTGGCCAGCGAGTCATTACAATTGGGCAAAAAAATTCTGGCCAAACCGCTGCATTCACAAATGGAGCAGATTTCCAACGCCCTTGCCTTGCAACAGTTGGGTTATGGACATACCATGAAAAATCTCGATCAGGCCGTGGTCGATCACTGGCTGCATCACGACCATGCCGTGCAAGTCACTTACCCAAATGTCGCCAGCATCATTGTTAAATGGATACAATCCGGTATGCCGGTTATGGACCCGGACTATATCGAAGAGGTCTGGAGCACGGTTGAAGTGTTAAAAGTGAATCACGGCTGACTCTAACCTACAATTTTTCGACTGCTAGTATTCGGCCCTTAGCCGGGCTGCCGCTGCCGCCATATTGGTCAATGCCAATCTGACATCCGGCCATTGGCGGGTTTTCAAACCGCAATCGGGATTTACCCATAACTTATCGGGATCGATACGCTCGGCGGCTTTTTTCAGTAGGTCAACCATGGCTTCGATTTCGGGAATATTGGCACTATGGATGTCATAAACCCCCGGGCCAATGTCGTTGGGATATTCAAAACCGGCAAACGCATCCAATAGCGCCATATTGGAACGTGCCGTTTCTAGGGTAATCACATCCGCATCCATGGCGGCAATCGCGCCGATAATATCGTTAAACTCCGAATAACACATGTGGGTATGGATTTGCGTGCTGTCGGCAATCGGGCCGGAACACAGCCTGAAAGATTCAACCGCCCAGTCCAGATAGGGCTGCCAGCCGGCTTTGCGCAACGGTAAGCCTTCTCTGAATGCCGCCTCATCGATTTGTATGATGCAGATACCGGCGTGTTCCAAATCCACTACTTCATCCCGAATCGCCAGGGCCAGTTGCAAGGCTGTATCCCTGCGGGGTTGGTCGTCGCGTACAAACGACCAGTTCAATAAAGTCACAGGGCCGGTGAGCATGGCTTTCATGGGTTTGGCGGTCAACGATTGTGCGTACCGACTCCATTCCACCGTCATGGCTTTAGGCCTTTTAACATCACCATAGATGACTGGTGGCTTGACACAACGAACCATAGGATTGCACCCAACCGTTAGTGGTGAATAAAAAGCCTTCCAGCTGCTCGCCGAAATACTCCACCATATCGTTACGCTCGGCCTCGCCGTGCACCAGAACATCTAGCCCTAGTTGCTCTTGCTCCCGCACGCACAGTTCAATGTTTTGTCGCATAAGGCGGGTATACTCGCTTTCGGTTATCAAACCTTTTTTATAATCCGCCCGCGCTTTGCGGATTTCCTGAGTTTGAGGGAACGAACCGATGGTGGTTAGCGGAAACTTGGGAAGCTGGAACCGCTCACGCTGGCATGCTTTGCGTTCAGCATAAGAGCTGTGACGCTTGGTCATATCCGGCCTTATTGCCGCCAATCCAGTCTTGACTGAGGTGTTGTGTCGCAAAGGCGAATGGCGGCGAGACGCCAAAGCCTCGGCGGCGATTTTAAGCTCGGCTTGCGCCGCTGCCGGGTCTTCAATCGCCAGCCGCAGCAACTCCAGCTCGGTCAATTTTTGCTTAGCAAATGCCAGCCAGGGCTTGACCTCTCCATTGAGCCCGGTTTCCAAATCCAGGTCAACCGGAACGTGCAGCAATGAACACGAAGGCGCTAGCCACAGTTCGCCTTTGAAGCGCTCGCGGGTTTTGCTGACCAGCTTTAATGCCGCTTGCAAGTCGGTGCGCCAGATATTGCGGCCATCGACCAGCCCTAAGGACAGCACTTTATGTTGGCTTAGGTTATCGAGCACAGCGGTCAGTTGTTCCGGTGCTCTCGCCACGTCGATATGCAAGCCGGCAACCGGCAATTTGCACGCCAAGGAGGTGTTTTCCGCTAATTCGCCGAAGTATGTAGTCAACAGCAGCTTGGTAGAGGTATTTTGCAGGTGGTGGTAAGCGACTTCAAACGCGGTTCGCCAGGTATCGGGTAGATCCAAAACCAGGATAGGTTCATCAATTTGCACCCATTCCACACCTTGATCGCTTAGGCGGTTAAGAATGTCCCGGTA
>PERF01000164.1 GCA_002928495.1 Methylobacter sp.
CCTTCAGCAAAAGTTAGAGCCGGCCATGACTGCGATTCACAACCGTGTTTTGAAGCTCAAACCCAAGCCGAAGCGTTTTTCTTGTTCAACACACAATCCAGCCCGGATTTACCAGTAGCAGCGCTGATTCTATTGTGGGCTGCTTATGTTTTTAACTTTCGTTTTCTCCCCCAGCCAAATTTTCGCAAACCGGGGCCGCTTCCGGGCCGGCAGATTTCACTGATCTACCGCTTCTGCAGCCTTCTGAATTAACCATTCCCTTGGCATCGCCCAGGCATGCTCATACCGTGCCGGCTTTTCCGTTGTAGCGGTTTCCGGCTATCCGGCCCACAACGGCTTGAACTAAAAAGCCCCGGAACTGCATTCACACCGGCCTTAGCCTGATTTTCCGCTAAACACCTGCGCATTTTCGCGGTCGGCGGCAATTTTAGTGGCAGTGTCCGGCATAACGATGAAATTTAGAATTTAGCTGATTATTGATCATGAGCCCTTTGTGTAAACCTGAAGACGCATTACCCAATCTCGCGCGCCGCCGATTTGTTGCGGCTATGGCTGCCGGCGGCGTTATGGCTAATGTGCCGCCGTGCGTCAAAGCGGCATTTTTAAACGAAGCGGCGTTGCCGAACAACGCCCTGAGCGGCACAGAATTTGACCTTACTATTGCCGAGACGGAAATCAATATTACCGGAACGCCACGAAAAGCAACCACTGTTAACGGAATGTTGCCGGCGCCGACCTTGAACTGGCGTGAAGGCGATACGATAACTTTACGGGTAAGCAATAGGCTAGATGAACCCACTTCCATCCATTGGCATGGCATCTTGCCGCCTTATGACATGGATGGTGTCCCCGGTATCAGTTTTGCCGGCATTGCGCCGGGCGAAACCTTCACTTATCGGTTTAAAGTCGAGCAAAGCGGCACCTATTGGTACCATTCACATTCCGGCATGCAGGAACAAACCGGGCTTTACGGCGCTATTATTGTCAAGCCGGCCGCCGCTGAGGCCATCAAAGCCGACCGGGACTGTATCGTGCTATTGTCGGACTGGACGGACGAAGACCCCATGACGGTCTATGCCAAGCTTAAAAAGGACAGCAGTTACTATAATTTCAACCAGCCTACTTTTTCGGATTTTGTAAAAGATACCGCCGACAGCAGCCTGCAAGCGGCCATCGCCAAGCGCCACATGTGGAACATGATGCGCATGAATCAAACCGATCTCTCCGATATTTCCGCTTACACTTACATCTATTTGCTTAACGGGAAAACTCCCGAGGCGAATTGGACCAGCCTGTTTACCGCCGGTGAAAGAATACGGCTTCGCTTTATCAATGCCGGCGCCATGACCTTTTTTGATGTGCGCATCCCGGATTTGCCTTTGCAGGTGGTGCAAACCGATGGCCAAAACATTGAACCGGTGATCGTCGATGAATTCAGAATAGGCCCTGCCGAGACCTATGATGTCATCGTTGAACCCCAAAACCGCGCCTATACAGTATTCGCACAAGCCATGGATAGAACCGGTTATGCCCGCGGCACCATAACGCCTCATGCCGGTTTAACAGCCGCTATTCCGGCGCTGGACAAAGCCCAGCCGCTCACCATGGCGGATATGATGGGCGCCATGGAGCATGCCATGGCACCCGGTGACGCTGATGAAACACATGAATCTGACCATGGGCATTCGCTTCACAGCAACCATGCGCCGGATCAGATGGCCCACAGCCGCCATTTGCCTATCGGCACGGCAGCGCCGGTACGCCATGCCAGTTCCGAGTACGGCGCCAGTGTCGATATGCGGGTAGACACTCCCAGAATCAATCTCGACGACCCCGGCATAGGGCTGCGCAACAACGGCCGCCGGGTACTCACTTACGCCGATTTGCGGACAATCGGCGGCGCTTTGGATAAAAACCCGCCGGCACGCGAGATTGAGCTGCACTTAACCGGCAATATGGAGCGCTACACCTGGTCTTTTGACGGCCTGGAGTTCAGTCGGTCATCGCCTGTTCATTTGCGCCACCGGGAACGCACCCGCATTATTATTGTGAACGACACCATGATGACGCATCCCCTGCATTTACATGGGATGTGGTGTGAGCTGGAAACGCCAAACGGAGAATTTCAGGTTCGCAAACACACGCTTACTATCCAACCGGCGCAACGCATAAGCTTTCTGGTCACACCGGAAGTCTTGGGGCGATGGGCCTGGCATTGCCATCTGTCCTTGCACATGCACGCCGGAATGATGCGCGAGGTGGTAGTGGCATGATTGCTTGTTCGATTTTAAACTTGCGCGTGTGCTTTTTTATTCCGGCCGTATTGTGCTCCACCTACAGCTGGTCTGCTGACGAATTACCCCGCAGCCAGTCTGACAGCCATTTTATAAATGTTAAGACACAAACCGGGCCGGCAAACACCAACCCACCCCATGCCGGGCAAATGGCGGTTACCGCAAACGGACGCGACCCGCATGCTTATTCAAACGGTTATGATTTCGGAGCATTTGGAAAACCTGAAATGGGGGATGATTATCTGGCGTCGGTCATTGCCGACCGTCTGGAAAGCGTGACCTCCCGCGGCAGCACCTCGGTAACCTATGACTGGCAGGCTTGGTTTGGCGATTCCTACGACAAAGCCTTAATCAGGGCGGAAGGGGAAATTGAAGCGGGCAGTTTTTTCAACGCCCGTAACGAATTGCTTTGGGCGCACGCCGTAACCCCCAATTGGGATACGCAGCTGGGCCTACGTTACGACAGCGGCCGAGGCGCCGAACGCGGCTGGCTGGCATTCGGCATCCAAGGCTTTACGCCGTACTGGGTTTATACCGAGGCCACCGCATACATCAATGAACAAGGCCGGATCTCTTTCCGGCTGGAACTTGAATACGATTGGCTGCTAACCCAAAAGCTGATACTTCAGCCCCGCGTCGAAATGAACTTCTATAGTCGGGATGATTTCAGCCGGGGCATTAACAGCGGTTTGTCCGGCGTTGAAGCCGGCTTACGCTTGCGTTACGAAATAACCCGAGAATTTGCGCCTTATCTCGGTGTTGAATGGGCCAGCGCCAATCGGCCTTCAACGCAAAACGTAACGCCAAACGGCAGCGATGAACTTCGCTTGCTAGCCGGCATCCGTTTTTGGATTTGACGACTGGCAGCCTTGCTTTACCGCCGTTGATTAGGAATCTTTAGCCCAATCATTAACTATAGCCATCTTGCCATCAATTTTTTGCACTCGTATCGCCACAGGCAATCGGGGTGTTGATCGCATATTGTTGAAGAAGCGGAACCGGTCTGAAAACAAGGGTCTTTTCCGGTGGCTTTTTGAAGAAAGTGAATCAGAATTTTTTTATCATGGATTTTGTAAGACTCTTCCAATCCCATCGTTTGGGCTAATTTTTGTAACCCAATGATTGTCATATCATCATCGTCTTCGGCAACATTGGCTAGATAACGGTTGATGAGCATAGCGTTAAATTCTTTTTCCGCTTCCAGCCAATCCTCCAGCGCTCCCCCCGCTGCAAAAGCTCGATTCCGGGCCCGGTAATAAGCAGCATCCGCTATCCAGCGTTGTCTGAATTCCTCTGGTTGCAAACGATTTTTTGATCGTCTTTCCACGGACACACCCCGGAGTAACGCTACAAGTCATGAATGATTTTTAACAATCCGACCGTTGGACAACGGAAAAATTTAAAGTGCGGTTTTGGTTTCAAAAGCTGAACTTCAATCGGCTTTGCCAATACCATATTACCTTTAATCAAACCGTAAAGCGCTGTTTTTAAAACAAGATACGCGGCAGCTTTCGGCAG
>PERF01000165.1 GCA_002928495.1 Methylobacter sp.
ATCACCACTTCATTGAGTGCGGTTTCCTCGCGGATTATCTCGCCGCCACGTAGAATCTTGGCGCGCAGCAAATACCGGTGTTCTTCGCGGAAATCGCCCGATAAAATGCATTGCAGGCGTTGGGGTAACTCATCGGGCGAAATGTCCACCAGAAACCCAAGCCGCCCCAGGTTGATGCCGGTCAACGGGACATTGTGCCCGGCAATGGCTTTGGCAGCCGTTAAAAAGGTGCCGTCGCCACCGATGGCAATGACTAAGTCGCACTGTTGCGCCAAGCTTTCCGTAGGGCTGGATTTAACATCAGGCTCGTTAATAAAACAGCAGTTGTGCTCATCAACTATGACTTCATAGGCATGATGCGTCAGAAATCGGTAAACCACGTCCAGTGTTTCGGCAATACTTGGGTCGTTGGGTTTGCCAAGAAGGCCTATGGATTTGAACGGGGTGGGCATTGGCAAGGTAATTTAAGAGATAATTATTCAGATTATACAAAAAAACCTGCATGGGCTGATAATGCTTAAACGTTATTCTTGGCCACACCTTTATTGGGGTAGTGTAAAATGGCTACGATGCAGATGGTTTTTAGCTTCTGCCGGGTTTTAGGGTAGGGACGGCTGGTAGTAAAGCCGAGATAATTTACATGATTGAGAACTTAAGATGAGTAAACAAGAGAAGTCATTGACCATGACCGTGTTAATGACACCCGATATGGCCAATTTTTCGGGCAATGTCCATGGTGGATCGTTATTGAAATTACTGGATCAAGTTGCATACGCCTGTGCCGCCAAATATTGTAAAACCTATGTAGTCACAGTAGCGTTGGATCAAGTGTTTTTTAAGGAAAACGTTAAAGTAGGCGAGCTGGTAACCTTTTTTGCCAACGTTAACTATGTAGGGCGCACCTCCATGGAAATCGGGGTGAAAGTGTTGGCCGAAAACCTGATGACCGAGGAAAAACGCCACACTAACTCGTGTTACTTCACCATGGTGGCGGTGGACGGAAATGGTCAGCCGGTGAAAGTGCCGCCGTTGAACCTGGAAACCGAAGTCGAAAAACGCTTGTTCGAGGCCGCCGAAGCCCGCAAACAAATGCGCAAGGAATTTATGGAAAAAAGCACCGCCTTACATGTGGATTTACCCAAGGACAGCTTGTAAGCATGGGGTTTCAGGAAAATTATGAGCAAATCCGCTTAAAGGACTTTGCCGAAAAAGCGTACCTGGATTACTCCATGTACGTGATACTGGATAGGGCTTTACCGCATATCGGCGATGGCCTTAAACCCGTGCAACGGCGTATCGTTTATGCCATGTCCGAACTGGGCTTGACTGCGCAGGCCAAGCATAAAAAATCCGCCCGTACCGTGGGTGACGTCTTGGGTAAATACCACCCGCACGGCGATACCGCTTGCTACGAAGCCATGGTCATCATGGCGCAGGATTTTTCTTACCGCTATCCCTTGATTGACGGCCAGGGCAACTGGGGTTCGCCGGACGATCCCAAATCCTTCGCCGCCATGCGTTACACCGAATCGCGGCTGACCGCCTACGCCCAGACCTTGCTGAGCGAGCTGGAGCAGGGCACCGTGGAGTGGGTGGACAATTTTGACGGTTCCCTGAAAGAACCCGCCTTGCTGCCGGCGCGTCTGCCCAATGTGCTGCTTAACGGCACCATGGGCATTGCCGTGGGCATGGCCACCGATATCCCGCCGCATAATCTGCGCGAAGTAACCGGTGCTTGCATTGAGTTGCTGGATAACCCCGAATGCAGCGATGAAACCTTGTATGCGCATGTCAAAGCCCCGGATTACCCAACCGACGCCGAGATAATCAGCGCTACCCCCGACATCGAAAAAATTTACCAAACCGGCGGCGGCTCAGTGAAAATGCGCGCCAAATACGAAGTCGAAGACGGTATTATCGTGATTACCGCCTTGCCGCATCAGGTTTCCGGCGCCAAACTTTTGGAGCAAATCGCCGCGCAAATGCTGGCGAAAAAACTGCCCATGATCGAGGATTTACGCGACGAATCCGACCACGAAACCCCGACCCGGTTATTGATTATCCCCAAAACCAAACGCTTGGATGTGGAATCGGTGATGTCGCATTTATTCGCCACCACCGATCTGGAGAAAAGCTATCGCGTCAATCTGAACATGATCGGCCTGGACGGCCGGCCGCAGGTGAAAAACTTACGGCAAATCCTCACCGAATGGCTGCTGTTCCGCACCGAAACCGTGAAGCGGCGTTTACAGCACCGCCTGGACAAAGTACTGGCGCGTTTGCATATTTTAGCGGGCTTGTTGATCGCTTTTTTAAACATTGATGAAGTCATCGCCATTATCCGCCACGAAGACGAACCCAAGCCGGTGTTGATGGCCCGTTTCGGTTTGACCGACATCCAAGCGGAAGCGATTTTAGAGCTAAAGCTGCGGCATTTGGCCAAGCTGGAGGAAATCAAAATCCGCGGCGAACAAGACGATTTGATGAAAGAACGCGAATCGCTGGAGCAAATTCTGGCCTCCAAAGATAAACTCAACTCTCTAATCAAACAAGAACTCGAACGCGATGCCGCCAAATATGGCGACAACCGCCGCTCACCCCTGGTACAACGCGAAGCCGCGCAAGTGCTGGACACGGCCGAGCTGATCGCCAGTGAGCCGGTGACCGTGGTATTATCGCAAAAAGGCTGGATACGCTCGGCCAAAGGCCATGACGTTGATGCCGCAGGCTTGGGTTACCGCGCCGGCGACAGTTTTCTGGACGCCGTGAAAACCCGCAGCACACAGCCGGTTTACTTGTTGGATTCCACCGGCCGGTCTTACAGCATCACCACCCACGATTTACCCTCGGCCCGCACCCAGGGCGAACCGCTAACCGGCCGCTTAAACCCGCCTGCCGGTGCCGTGTTCGGCCATTTGCTGGCCGGCAATGCCGAAGATTGGTGCGTGTTGGCCAGCAGCGCCGGTTATGGCTTTAGAGTGCAACTGGGCGAACTGGCCAGTAAAAACCGCGCCGGTAAAGTCATGCTCACCTTGCCTGATGCATCCAGCGTGCTCAAACCGACCTTGCTGACCGGTGAATCAGATTGGCTTGCCGTAGCCACGCGCCAGGGCAGGCTATTGATTTTCCCGGCCACTGAACTGCCGGAACTGGCTAAAGGTAAAGGCAATAAACTCATCAACATACCGGCCGCCGACTTATCCGCCGGCAAAGACAGTGTGATCGCCATTGCCGCTTTCACTGAAGGCAGCCCACTCAAAATCCGCTGCGGCAAGCAGTTTTTAACCTTAAAACCGGCCGATACTGCAAACTACCAAGGCAACCGCGCCAATCGCGGCGTGCTGTTGCCCAGAGGGTTTCAGCGCGTTGAAGGTTTGGAGGTGGGTTAAACTAAACAAAAACCAACTGGCAGGCTTAGGCAACCGTTTGTTGGTTAATTGTGGTTTGGTTTTTCCTGAGCATTGAGTAAGTTTTCAATCGTGACCAAATTAGTTTTGAACTCAACATGCTTAGGAAAATCGGTATTGAGTTCAGACCATATTTTTTGGCAGTGTTTTAAATGCTCGATTGCTTGATCACTATGGTTTAATTTGGAATGGATGTGGAATAGATTGGAATACGACACCGCCAAGCCGTGCTTGAAGCTCACATTGCTGGGGTAGGCCGCATACAGTGCTTGGGATAATTTCATATCCTCTTCAAAATACTCCAAGGCCT
>PERF01000166.1 GCA_002928495.1 Methylobacter sp.
AACATTAGCTCCGATTGGCGGGGCGTAATCGCACGCATGATACACTTTCGTTCCTCCGATTACGCTTCGCTAATCGGAGCTACGCGGGCTAGCATGGATGGCGAACCATATCATCCAAAATGGTATGATTAATATCTTTGCATTAGGGCTCATCAAAAACGTATGCCTCAAGCATTCCATTCTTGGCTAGATTATTTTGATTTCTGTTATTCAGTGAAGCATTCTGCGCGTTTCATCCACGACAAAAAAGTGTTGAGTTTCCTCAATACGCTCTACACAACGAGTAAGAACCGCATCAGAATCGTAAAGGCAGGAGCGTTGGTTTGGAGAGCACAGATCGGCAGCATCCAATATGAGCGAGAACAAGATGGCTCAACCTGGGAGGATGAAATCCCATTCGGTTCAGATAGAATGAAGCCACTACGCCACTCGGCGCATGAAGGCCGCGCAAATCCCAAAGGGATACCGTGTCTATATGTTGCAAGCAATAAAGAAACTGCCATGGCAGAAGTGCGTCCATGGATTGGTCTAAACCTCTCTGTGGCTGCCTTAAAAATTCAGAGAGATATCAATTTGGTTGACTTCTCTGTGGGACATGATGCCGGCTTTCCGCTTTTCTTTGACGAGCCTACGCCGAAACAGCGTACCGAGGCAGTGTGGAAAATGGTTGATCAGGCCTTCTCTAAACCTGTAACTTCAGACGAAAAATCGGCCGATTATGTTCCAACGCAGGTAATCGCCGAGTTTTTCAAACAGAAAGGATTAGATGGCGTTGTTTACAAAAGCAGCTTGGACGAGGTAGGCTACAACTTGGCCCTATTTGACCTTACATGCGCTGAGGTCACCCATTGCGCTTTGTATCCAGTCAGGTCGGTAAAGTTTGAATTTGACGATGCCCGCAACGGATACCAAGTCAATGCCAAGCACGGATCAGAGGACTAACCCAACGCTCGAAAGCAAGTAGCGTGCGGTGAGGCAACGAACCGCACGAGAAGAATAGCTTTGACGAGTGGTGCGGTTCGAAATTTGGGGTCTGAAATTTGGGGTCTGGTCTTGCAATAAAGGGTCTGAAACTTAGGGTCTTGTCTTGCAATAAAGCACCATATACCCTAACGGGCAATCCATTCTCCTACGTCCATTAGAGCTAGTAACAAGAACCGCACGAGAAGAATAGCTTTGATGATCTGTGCGGTTCGTTGCCTCACCAGCACACTACCATAGCTAACGTTACGACTTATAATTAATGGGCAAGATGTAATAGATAATCCATTGTTAAAATTCACCAAAAAACTTGGACGAGATCGGAATATAAAGCAAAGTTCTTGTCGGCTGAAAGGATAACGGCATTTTCATCGAGCACTGTAGCAAGTAACAAACGATCAAACGGGTCGCGGTGGTTATCCAACAACGGTACTTTGTGGTAACTGAAAATGTGCTGATTTTATATAGATAAAAAAGAAAAATCCGCTTGCAGAGCTTGATCGTAAACTTCGTTTAAAGAAGAACTAAAAGAAGGAAGTTTGCCGATTTTTTGTTTAATGGCAATTTCGTACAAACTAATTTGGCTAAAGAATACCGTATTTTTAACGGATTGAATTTCCACCATAACATGCGCAGGGATTAGTGGGTTATCATCTAAAAACTAAATCAGGCAGTGAGTATCAAGGAGATAAGTAAGACCCGCCATTACATATAATCTTTCAAATCATCAAGCGGCGCATTGAAGTCGTCTGGAATGGCAATTTTGCCTTTCAACCCACCCGGTAATCGCAACCGTTTTGCTTTTTTCTCTACATCTTCAACAAGAAAAGTAATAATGACTTCGGCTTTTAAATCTACCGGCGGCTCTTCATCCAGAAAAATTTGGCCTTTTTCGTAATGACCTTTGATCGTTGCAAACATAAAGACTCCAAGTGACTAGAACTAAACTTCAACTTTCTTAGCCGCAGACCGGAAAACCCAACGGTATATAGTGAATGGCGGCAAAGTCAATTTTTTCATCATTTCATCCTCAACGCCAGCCCGGCGCTGCAAAAATACACTTCACGACAATGCCCCGCCATCAGTTGAGCGGCTTTGCCGGATAAGTCCACGAACTGCCTGGCCAGGGCGCTGTCGGGTATTATCCCCAGCCCGACTTCATTGAGTACCAGCACTATTTCGTTGGGTAACTGCATAACTGCTTCCAACTCAGCAAGAATATCGGTTTGGCAACGCTGGTGAAAAAGCTGGTTGTTAAGCCATAAGGTCACACATTCGATCAGCACGGGGGATTGTAAAGGTTTTATGGCATCCAGCAGATTCAGTGGTTCTTCCAAGGTGATAAAACGATCCTGGCGTTGGTTTTGATGTTGGTGGATACGGGCCTGCATTTCCTCGTCTATGGCTTCGGCGGTGGCCAGGTAATAGGGTTTCACGCCGCCGGCCTGGGCTAAGATGGCGGCCTCGGCCAGTTTGGATTTACCGCTTTTAACACCGCCAATAAACAAGGTTTTCATGGCTGTTCCAGACTAGGTTTAGAGCTCGTCATCTTCCTGAACGCCGAATTTTTCCGCCAGCCTCAGCAATACTAAAACCGCGCCGGCACCGCCTTCTTTGGGTGTGGCCGAGCAAAACGCCTGCACGTCTTTATGCTGCCGTAACCACAGGTTGAGATTGTTCTTTAACACCGGCAGCTGGCCGGCCGAGCGGTAACCTTTGCCATGGATAATGCGCACGCAACGCCAGCCTTCCTCCACGCAATCGTTAATAAATGCCAGCAGTTGCTGTTTAGCGGCATCGCTGGTCAAGCCGTGTAAATCAAGCTCGCCGGCCAAGCCGTAATGCAAACGCCTGAGTTTACGCAGCACGTTTTTTTGCAGGCCCGGCGCCAAAAAGCCTACCGTGTCTTCATGGCTTAAGTTTTCCAGATCGTGCCGGGTGCTGCTGATAAGATGCTCCTCCAAATCCTGCTTTTGCATCCTGGGCCGTGGCTTGGGTTTTTCGGCTGGTGTCAACATCACTTTATCCGATTTTACCGGCCGGACTTCGCCTGCGAATTGACGAAACAATTCACTATCTTCGGGGCGGATAATTTTTTTTGACACGGCGGCTGCTTTTGTAAGGTATTGTTGCTAACATCTCTGATTCTATAGTCTATCCGGCATAAGGGCGATGGGTAATGCGAATTTTATTGAGCAATGACGACGGCTATCTGGCTGAGGGTTTGGTTACCCTTGCTGAAGCGCTACGCCCTTACGCGGACATTTCCGTGGTCGCCCCCGACCGCAACCGTAGCGCGGCCAGCAATTCGCTGACCTTGGAGCGCCCTTTACGAGCTTTCGCCACCGAAAACGGCTTTGTTAAAGTTGACGGCACGCCCACCGACTGCGTGCATCTGGCCATCACCGGACTGCTTCCGCACGAGCCCGACATGGTGTTTGCCGGCATCAACCACGGCTCCAATCTGGGCGATGACGTGATTTACTCAGGCACCGTGGCCGCCGCCACCGAAGGCCGCTTTTTGGGCCTGCCGGCAATCGCTATCTCGCTGGCGTCGCACGATCCCCAACATTTTGCCACCGCAGGCCATGTTGCCGTGACCTTGCTAAAACAGCTTAATGACCAGCCTTTGCCCAAAGA
>PERF01000167.1 GCA_002928495.1 Methylobacter sp.
CCGCTGTCGAGAATTCAGTTGGATAAGCGTTTGGCGCTCTTGTCCAGGCATGACAGCGAAGATTTAAAGCGTATTGAGGATTTAGTGCATTGGTCGCAGATTGATGATGCCTCGGATGAATTCATCATCAACAAGAGCTTGGAGATATTGAGCGCCATCCGCGATCCGTTTTTAAAAAAAATCATCTTATGGCGGCTGGAATTCCGCACGCTTTTGTCGGCGCTACGGTTGCGCCATGCAGGGCACGAACAGCCTGGAAAAAGCGGTTTTTGCGGCGTGGGGCAATGGCTTTGGCTGATCCGCAAAAACTGGGACAAGCCCGATTTCGGCCTTGGCGCGCGGTTACCCTGGCTGGCATACGCACAGCTGCTGCTGGCGCAGAATAAAACCTACGAGCTGGAAAAACACTTACTGACCACGGTTTGGCAATACTATGCCAGAGAAGGTAACAGCCATTATTTCGATTTTCCGGCCGTGGTGATTTACGTTTTACGCTGGGACATCAGCCACCGGTGGACGCTTTACCATACCGAACAAGCGCTTACGCGTTTTGATAGCCTGGTTGATGAGTGCATGGATGGCGCTTTGTCCGGTTTTTAGCTTAAGGCCTCTCTTAAATCCACTCCCATCCACTTTATAGTTAACTCACCATGAAGTCTGAAAACACAACTGCTGCCCAGGTCATAGCCGTCCAGGACGATATCGTGTCAATTGAAGTTTTGCCCGGCAGCAGCCAGCCTTTGACTAAGAACGAGGTTATTTACATTCGCCCCGAACGCAGCTCGGCCAAGCACACCGAACGGCTGAAAGCGGAAATCCTTAAAATTTATGGCAAAACCGCCGACGCCCAGGTGTTTGAAAGCACCGCCGGCATAGGCGTGGGTGATAGCGTTGAGCTGAGCGGGGAAATGCTGTCGGTGGAACTGGGGCCGGGTTTGTTGGGGCAGGTTTATGACGGTCTGCAAAATCCCTTGGACAAACTGGCCGGCGGTTTCGGGTATTTTTTGCCGCGCGGTGTGGATTATCCGGCGCTGGATGAGAACAACAACTGGACTTTCAATCCCTTGCTCAGAGTGGGCAGCCGGGTTAATGCCGGCGCTGTGTTGGGCACGGTACTGGAACGCAATATCAATCATAAAATCTGCGCGCCTTTCGATTTGCCGGAACCCGGCGAAGTTAGCTGGATTCAGGCCGGCCCCGTCACCGTTACCGAGCCGGTGGCCAAAATCAAACTGGAAAACGGTAAAGAGCGCCTGGTTTACCTGAGGCAGTATTGGCCGGTACGGAAAGCCTTGCCGGTTAACATGCTGAAAAATCGCATCGTGCGCCGGGAATACCCGCAAACTCCGCTGATTACCCAGCTACGCTTGGTGGACACCTTTTTTCCCATCGCCAAAGGCGGCACCGGCTGCATTCCGGGGCCATTCGGCGCCGGTAAGACGGTGTTGCAGAATCTGATTTCCAAAAATTCCGACGTTGATATCGTTATCGTGGTGGCCTGCGGCGAGCGGGCCGGAGAAATTGTGGAAACCATCACCGAGTTTCCGCATTTGACCGACCCGAAAACCGGCGGCTCGCTGATGGACCGCACCATCATTATTTGCAACACCTCCTCCATGCCGGTAGCGGCACGGGAGGCCTCCATTTATACCGGCATCACGTTGGGCGAATATTACCGGCACCAAGGCTTGGACGTGCTGCTGTTGGCCGATTCCACCTCGCGTTGGGCGCAGGCCATGCGCGAAACCTCGGGGCGGCTGGAAGAAATTCCCGGCGAAGAGGCCTTTCCGGCGTATCTGGAATCGGCCATCAAAACCATTTACGAACGCGCCGGCGTGATCACCAATAACGAAGGCATTACCGGCAGTTTGACCATGATCGGCACGGTGTCGCCGGCCGGCGGCAATTTTGAGGAACCGGTAACCCAGGCAACCTTAGGCACGGTAAAAACCTTTTTGGGATTAAGTTCGGAACGCGCTTACAAGCGGTTTTACCCGGCCGTAGACCCGTTGTTGTCCTGGTCGCGTTATTTCGGCCAGTTAAGCGCGTGGTATCAAAGCAATTTGGGCGACGATTGGCTGGATGGCGTGCACGCCATGCTGGATTTGCTGAAACGCGGTGACGGCATTCAACAGATGATTCAGGTGGCGGGCGAAGAAGGCATCAGTTTGGATGATTTTGTCACCTATCAGGCGGCTCGGTTTTTGGATATGGTGTATTTGCAACAAGATGCTTACGACGAGGTTGACGTTGCCGTGCCCATCAAGCGCCAGCAAGAATGCTTCAAAAAAGCCGTGGAGCTGGTCTCGGCAAAATACCGGTTTGCCGATCAGGAAGCGGCACGCGATTATTTCACGCGCTTGACCGGGTTGTTTAAAAACCTGAATTATGCGCCGTCAAGTTCGGCTGAATATTCGGGAATCATGGAGAAAATCGATCAGCTTAGGCAAAGCGCTGTTAAATCCTGACACAACAACCGTTTAAAAGCGGTTGTTTTTATTAAATCCGGCCCGGCAAAAACGGCACAAACACAACCGGCTCCAGGGTTTCCACTTCAAAGCTGGTTTCGGTGCGGGTCACGCGCTGTAAAGACTGGCTGTCGCTGCCACCGACCGGGATTACCATAATGCCGCCGACAGCCATTTGTTGCAGCAGATTTTCGGGAATTTCGGACGGCGCCGCCGTTACCAGAATGCCGTCGAACGGCGCATTGTCAGGCCAGCCCCAGCCGCCATCGCTGTGTAGATAACTGATGTTTTTCAGCTTCATCTCCCATAAATGGTCTTTGGCTTTTTTCTGCAGCGGTTGTATGCGTTCCACGGTATAAACATGCCCGCACAACTGCGCCAGGATGGCAGTCTGATAACCGCAACCGGTGCCGATTTCCAGTACTTTCGCGCGCGGGCCGAATTCCAGCAGCAGCTCGGTCATGCGGGCGACGATATAAGGCTGCGATATGGTTTGGTTAAAGCCTATGGGCAGCGCGGTGTCCTCATAAGCGCGGCTGGCCAGGGCTTCATCCATGAAAATATGGCGCGGCGTGGCGCGCAAGGTATCCAGTACTTTGGCGTTACGGATGCCTTGTTCCTGCAAACGTTCAACCATGCGGTTGCGTGTGCGCTGCGAGGTCATGCCGATTCCGTGCAGGCTTTGAATCATGCCGTGTGCTCCTTGGGTAGCCAATCCTTAATGGCATTGAGTTGCTCGTATAAGGTCAAATCCAGTTGCAAAGGCGTCACCGATACATAACCGGCCGCAACCGCATAAAAATCGGTGCCGGGGCCGGCATCCTGCTCGGCTCCGGCCGGGCCTACCCAGTAGATCACGCGGCCGCGCGGATCGCGGCTTGCCACCACCGGCTCGGATTTGTGGCGCTGGCCCAGCCGGGTGGCCTGGTAACCTTTTAATTCGTGCAAGGGCACATCGGGAACATTGATGTTGAGCAA
>PERF01000168.1 GCA_002928495.1 Methylobacter sp.
AGCGCTTTACCGTATGCCAATGGGCCGATTCATTTGGGGCATTTGGTGGAATATATTCAGACCGATATTTGGGTGCGCTTTCAGAAGCAACGCGGCCATGAATGCCGTTATGTGTGTGCGGACGACACCCACGGCACGCCGATCATGCTCAAGGCCGACCGCGACGGTATTACCCCGGAGCAGTTGATCGCCCAGGTGGGTGCCGAGCATTTGGCGGATTTTACCGGCTTCGGCATCGCCTTCGATAATTATTACAGCACGCATTCAGGGAAAACCAGACGCTATCCAACCTGATCTATACGCGCTTGCGCGACGGCGGTCATATTACCCGGCGCACCATCACCCAAGCCTATGATCCGGTCAAGAACATGTTTTTGCCCGACCGCTTCATCAAGGGCGATTGCCCCAAGTGTGGCGCTAAAGACCAATACGGCGACAGTTGCGAAGTCTGCGGCGCCACCTACTCGCCGACTGATTTGAAAAACGCGGTGTCGGTGGTGTCCGGCGCCAAACCGGTTGAGAAGGACTCCGAGCATTATTTTTTCAATTTGGCCAACTTTGCCGGTTTGTTGCAGGAATGGACCAAAGCCGGGCACTTGCAACCGGAAGTCACCAACAAATTGGATGAGTGGCTGGAGAACGGTTTGCAGGAATGGGATATTTCCCGCGATGCGCCGTATTTCGGTTTTGAAATTCCCGATGCGCCCGGCAAGTATTTTTACGTGTGGCTGGATGCGCCGGTAGGTTACATGGCCAGCTTCAAGAATCTGTGCGATAAAACCGGTCCGGATTTCGACAGCTATTGGCAGCACGGCAGCGATGCCGAGCTGTATCATTTTATCGGCAAGGATATTATCTATTTTCACGCCTTGTTCTGGCCGGCCATGTTGAGCGGTGCGGGTTTTAGAACGCCGACCGCGATTTTCGCCCACGGCTTTCTGACCGTTAACGGCGAGAAGATGTCCAAATCGCGCGGCACCTTTATCAAGGCCGGAACCTATCTGGAGCATTTGAACCCGGAATACCTGCGCTATTATTTCGCCGCCAAGCTGGGCTCCGGCGTGGACGACATCGATCTTAACTTCGACGATTTCAGCCAGCGCGTCAATTCCGACCTGGTGGGTAAAGTGGTTAATATTGCCAGCCGTTGCAGCGGGTTTATCCACAAACGCTTTGCCGGGCAACTGGCCGATAGCTGCGCCGAGCCCGGCTTATTCAATGACTTCATTGCTGCCAGCGCAACCCTTGCCGGCTTCTACGAAACCCGCGAATACGGCAAAGCCATGCGCGAAATCATGGCACTGGCGGACAAAGCCAACCAGTATATCGACGACAAAAAACCCTGGCTGATGGCCAAAGCCGAAGGCCAAGACGCCGAACTGCAAGCCGTATGCTCCATGGGGTTGAACCTGTTCGGCGTGTTGGCGGCGTATTTGCGCCCGGTGCTGCCGGTGTTGGCGGCAGAAGCCGCGGCTTTCCTGAATATTTCCGAGCAACCCTGGCCCGATGCCCAAATCCGGCCCTTGCTGGCGCATACCATCAATGAGTTTAAAGCGCTGATGACGCGGGTTGAGGCCGATAAAATCGCTGCTATTATTGAAGCATCCAAAGACAACCTGCAAAAAACCGCATCCGTGCAAACTACCCAGGTGAAAACCTGCGAGCCTATCGCCGACACCATTACGATAGACGACTTCGCTAAAGTTGATTTACGCATTGCCAAAATTGTTAAAGCCCAGCCTGTGGAAGGCGCGGAAAAACTGTTGCAGCTTACTGTCGATATCGGCGACGAGACCCGCAACATTTTTGCCGGCATCAAATCGGCTTATAAACCGGAAGACCTGGAAGGCCGCTTGACCGTGGTGGTGGCCAATCTGGCGCCGCGTACCATGCGCTTCGGCGTGTCCGAAGGCATGGTGCTGGCGGCCGGCCCCGGCGGTAAAGAGCTGTGGTTGTTAAGCCCGGATAACGGCGCCACGCCGGGTCTACGCCTGAAATAAACGCTTAGGCCCAAGGACAAAGGTTATGAAAGATTATCTTTTGATTCTGGTCAGCACCATTCTGGTCAACAATTTCGTGCTGGTGAAGTTTTTAGGCTTGTGCCCGTTCATGGGCGTGTCCAAAAAACTGGAAACCGCCATGGGCATGGGGTTGGCCACTATTTTCGTGCTGACGCTGTCGTCCGTGTGCAGCTATCTGGTCAACCATTTTTTGTTGACGCCGCTGGGGCTGGATTATTTACGCACCATCGCTTTTATTGTGGTGATTGCTTTCGTGGTGCAGTTTACCGAGCTGGTCGTGCATAAAACCAGCCCGTTGTTGCACCGCGTGCTGGGGATTTTTCTGCCTTTAATCACCACTAATTGCGCGGTGTTGGGCGTGGCCTTGCTCAACGTGCAGGCGCAACATAATTTTATTGAATCTTCGCTGTACGGCTTTGGTGCTGCCGCCGGGTTTACCCTGGTACTGGTCTTGTTCGCCAGCTTAAGGGAACGCCTGGAAGCGGCCGATGTGCCAACGCCGTTCAAAGGCAGCGCCATCGCGTTTGTCACGGCCGGTTTAATGTCTATGGCTTTTATGGGTTTTAGCGGGTTAGTTAAAGTTTAGATGCTGATCATTTGTTTATTGTTTGCCGTTTTCGGCCTGATTTTAGGCTATTCGGCGTTACGGTTTAAAGTTGAAGGCAACCCGGTTGTCGATAATATCAATGCGATTCTGCCGCAAACCCAATGCGGCCAGTGCGGTTTTCCGGGTTGCAAGCCTTACGCAACGGCAATCGCCAAAGGCGAGGCCGACATCAACCAATGTCCGCCGGGCGGGCAAGATGGCGTGGACGCGCTGGCGGATTTGCTGGGCGTGGAGTCTAAGCCCTTAAATGAAGAATTCGGCCAGCCCAAGCCTAAAAGCGTGGCGGTTATCATTGAAAAAGACTGTATCGGTTGCGTTAAATGCATTCAAGCCTGCCCGGTGGATGCCATTTTAGGTGCCGCCAAACACGTGCATACCGTCATCGCCTCCGAATGTACGGGTTGCGAGCTGTGCGTGGAGCCTTGTCCGGTGGACTGTATCGTCATGCAGCCGATTGCCGCCACCTTGGATAACTGGCGCGCGCCGGAACCGGAGCGCCGTTATGGCTAAACTCTGGTCATTCAACGGCGGCTTGCATCTGGATGAACACAAAGCCATCTCCACCCAGCATCCGCTCAAACCGGCAGCCTTACCTAAAATCCTGGTTTATCCGCTGCTGCTGCGCCCTGGTATACACGCTAAAGCCTTGGTTCATCCCGGCGAACACGTGTTGCGCGGCCAGTTAATCGCCGACAGCGACCATTTTTTTGCCACGCCCGTCCATGCCGCCAGTTCCGGCGTTGTAACAGCTATTGAAGAGCG
>PERF01000169.1 GCA_002928495.1 Methylobacter sp.
CCCTTGATTATTCAAACGCCGCTCCTTCGTACTATCAAGGCGTATGGACAACTCCCTGAACGGGACTTTAACCCGTTAGCTAAATCGTTGTTACTGCGAACGTCTGACCCCAATATCTATTAAGTTTGAGCCAATACCGGATGAACAACACTTTATTCAGATGGTGTCCTGGTGAGCTTAAAATGTGCGACAGCAATAAGCCTGACCTCATTGATTTTATTTCTTGTGTGTTTTGGCAACTAAAAAAACAAGTTAGCTATTTTTCAAAACTGGCCAATTAAATTAGGTTTAAAAAACAATAGAAAACTTGACAAATCGCTTTCTAAGGGAAAACTTCAACAGCATGCAACGGCTTTTAAATAAATATATCGATGTAAACAAAAACCGCACTCAAAATTTAACCGCTAGAGTGCAATAACAATAATTTTATACTTTTTAAAAAAAAGAAAAGTGCCGAGGCTTATTTATGAATTTAAAATTAACACGTTCAAACATTTTAAAACTATTTTTTATTATCGGATTGACTGCTTTTTTAAATCCGGTTTCAGTTAGCGCTTCAGACCATGAGACACAATGCTTTAATGATATTCAAGGAAAAATACCTTGGAATGACGATAAAAATTTAAATTGGGATCCACAAAACGTCAAACAACTTTGTAAAGGGACAACTAAGCCTTCCGAGCCAGGCGCCTGCTTTGTTAGCGTTCTGGAAGGTAAAGTTAATTGGGGAAAAGGTATCAAATGGGAATGGCAAAACATTATTAATTTATGTTCAGGCACCAATGATGCTAAAAAGACAGTTAATTGTTTTGAAAATGCTGTAGAAAAAGGATTGGATTGGAGAGATGCAATCTTATTTTGCCAACGTTCTTCCGGGTAAGATCTTTATCGGACAAACGCTGTTATCAATTAAATAAAAATTGATTTCTTATGTAGTTATATTCTATAAAAACCGCCTGGGCATTGGATGCAGATATTAAAATAAACACATTGCTTAAAACTATTAGTTAATTATTTGCAACGCAGTCCAGGCATTTGCTTTAGTTTCAAAATAAAAAACACTGATTGTAAAATCTTGATCATCACACAGGCGCCGGCACTTAATATCATTAAATGATATTAATAATCGTTATTGCCGTCAGCAAACAGATTTACGCTCAAGATCAAAATAACCAATGCCAAAAATTAGATATATTATTTGGCTGAACGGTTACATTCCAAGTGCTGATTTATATTGATATGGTTACACTATACAAATCTAAATTAACAAAATTGGAAACTTTCCCTCAACCTCTTACGCTCCTGCAGCAAACCTTGCTACCGGATCATGGCTTTAAAGCCTTTCATGACCGGGCGGGAGATAGTAGTATCGGCGAAAAAGCGTTTTTCGTAGATCAGGTTCTTGGTAGCTTCGTCCCACTGTTGCCGGGTTGGTGGTTGACTTCGTCGTAAAGCGGTGCCATCAACGTTTTCTCGGCAGGGCGCATTTTCATATGCCGTCCCGGATTTTCAGCATCACCGTCACCGTGCAATCGAGCTGCATCGACTATGCGGAAACGGCCCAAGGCATACAACACAAAAGAATGCCGGCGGAGCACGAACCCGGCGTCATGTAAAACTCCAACATGCGTTATCCCCGCTCCAAACAAAATGCATTGATATTCAACGCAAACTCGCGCCAAAATTCGGCTATGCCGTGCTTGACCTGGTTGACATAGGCATAATCCGGCTTATGTTCGCCGGGAAAATTAGACAATGCGTTAGAGGAGTGGTGCTTGTCGAGTACATAAGCCAAAAATTCGTCGGTATAGCCGTCGTATAATCCCAGAATCTGCTTGGCTAACTCGGATACGCCGATATAAACCGGCAGCCCACTGCTGTCGAACGGCAGTGTTAGCAAGTACCGGAAGGCATCGGCATAGGCTTTTTTCATAACTTCCAGCACATTGCGCTCGAAAAGACCGTCCCAATTTTGCTGGGATAAATCACCGGCCAAAAGCTCATGGTAGTGGGCTTTCATAGTATCTTTTTGTCCGGCCAGAAACCTCCTGAATTCGGCCAAACTTTCAGCATTGGTTGATTGGTTTTGCATGGTATGGTTTCCGCCCTAAGCAATATGCGCCTTACAGCGCAAATAAAAGCCTCTATACAAAAATGAGGCCACATTGTGACAATAACAGAAAAATCCCCACAACCCGTATTGTTACAGGCGAAAACCGGTTTTGGGATGCCTGGTTTCTGTTATAAAGTCGACAATCTTTTTATCGATTGTCGGTTCATGGAAGACAAATCTTGAGTATTTTACTAAGTAATTCAATATGTTAAATTTAGCTAGCGATTATTATGCCGGCGAAAAACTTTAATCCAACGTGCGCCGAAAAGTCCGCAAACCCACCAGCAAAACCACGGTGATAAACACCAGCAAAGGCCAAATGTGCGGGTAAAGCTCCGCCTACTCATTACCTTTGAGCAAGATGCCGCGCACTAGTTGCAGAAAATGGGTTAGCGGCAGAACATTGCCTATGGCCTGCGCCCACTGCGGCATGCCTAGGAAGGGGGAACACAAAGCCGGATAACGAATGGACGGCAGGAACAAAAAGAAAGTCAGCTGCATGGTTTGCAGCTGCTTTTGCGCCAGGGTGACCTGAATCAAGCCGATCATAATATACGGCGATTTTCCCGGTCGTCACTTCAAACGGGGTGGCTGGCGTCGCCAGCAGATTTTTAACGGTGCCGCGCTTTTTTTCATCATTCCCACGCTCCGTGTGGGAACGATGAAACGTTTGCTTGAAGGGATAAAACTGCCGGCCTTATCCGTGGCTGTCCGCTTTGTTCAACAGCGCATAAAAACTGTTATCCGGCGCGCCGCCGTCTTTTTTGAACATCAAGAAACAATCGTTAAACCATTTAACATAGCGGTCGCAATGTTCGCCGGTGCCGATCGGGTATTGCCGCATGCGCCAGCGGTTGTTCTGTGAGGCGTTTTTGTAGACGCCGCCGGCATTGTAAGCACAGGCGACTTTCGGGGGGTCGAAGCCGGTGATTCTGCGTTGGTCGGCAATGTAAGAGGTGCCTGCCTGAATGGAATTGTCGGGTTGCAGCAGCCAGCTGTCGTCGATATCGTCACGATTCAAGGTGGCGCGCGCCGTGGAAACCAAGGTCTGCATCAAACCGGTGGAAATTCTGTTGGGGGTACTGGCAACGCTCTTAAACCCCGGCTCTTCGCGTTTCGCGCTGGGCTTGCCGGAAGATTCGGTGCAAATGGTGGCGATGATGAGTTCGGCGGGAACGCTAAACTTCGCTGACCAGTTCTTGATTGAACCGCCAAATTCCTGCCAAACCCGGCGTACGGTTTGCGGTTC
>PERF01000170.1 GCA_002928495.1 Methylobacter sp.
ATTTGCTCATTGGCACCTCATTTGGTTATGGAAAGTTCGCCCGGCACGCCCGCCAGCGTGCGCTGGGGCGAGCAGGTGGCGATCATTAAAATCAAGGTTAAAACATAAGGTGCGGCATTAAATAAGTAATAACCGCTGTAAAGCCTACCGACTGCAAGGCCGGCCCCAGCGCACTGGCGCCGCCGAACAACAACGCGGCATATAAGCACCGCAATGGCTCCCAGCGCGCAAACACCACCAAAGCCACGGCGATCAGACCTTGCCCGCTGGACAAGCCTTCGTTCCAACTGCCGGGGTAATACAGCGACAACACCGAACCGCCGACGCCGGCCAAAAAACCTCCCGCCATGGTGGCACAAGCCCGCACCGTATTCACCGGAAAACCCAGGGCTTCGGCGGCGTCTTGGCTGTCGCCTACCGTGCGCACCATCATCCCCCAGCGCGTACTGACCAACCCCCATTTAAGCAGCGGCGCAATCAGCACGCCCAGCAAAAACAGCACATTGACTTCAAGCGCGGCCCGCACTTGCGCCATATCGCTCCAGGCACCGAAAGCTATGGCCGGCAGGTGCGGCGCGGTCGGCTGAATGTAAGGCTTACCCAGAAAAAACGCCAGACCGACGCCGAATAACATCATGGCAATGCCGACGGCTATATCGTTGACTTTAGGATGGCTGCAAATCCAGGCATGCACCAACCCTAAACACAGGCCGGTACCGCCTGCCGCCAGCACACCCAACCACGGCGACCCGCTGAGGTACGACACCGCATACGCCGCCATCGCACCCAGCACCAGATTGCCTTCCAAGCCTAAGTTGATGCGCCCGCTTTTTTCGGTCAAACATTCGCCCAGACTGACAAATAAATACGGCGTACTGGCACGGATGGCCCCGCCCAGAATGGCTAACGGCACGCCCCACCAGCCCAATACGGTTTCGGTCAAGCGGCGGCCCTCCTTTCATACCCTGCTTGCATGCGTCCGTACCAAGTCTCGCTAAATAAAATCGCCATAAAAATAATGCCTTGTAGAATTAACACGGTGGCATCGGGCAAATGCTGGCTGCGCTGCAATAAACCGGCGCTGGCGGAAATCCCGCCCAGTAACAGCGCTACGGGGATAATCGCCAACGGATTTTGCCGGGCCAAAAACGCCACTAAAATGCCGGCATAACCATAACCAGCTGCTAACGACGCATTGGCCGTGCCGTGCACGGCGGCGACTTCCACCATGCCCGCCAAACCGGCCGCAGCCCCGGCAAAAAAGCAGGTCAACACCGTGAGTTTAGCCACCGGCAAGCCGACTAATCGGGCGGCGCGCAGATTGCCGCCGATAATGCGCACGGAAAACCCAAAAGTAGTAAGCTGAAACAACAGGTAATAAGCCATGCACAGCACCAGCCCGAACACCAACCCCCAATGCACACCCAAGCCCGGGATATCCTGCAGCATATTGCTACTGCCTATGGGTAATGTTGCGGGTTTGTTTAAACTTTGCGGATCGCGCAGGGGCCCGGTGACCCAATGGTTCATCAAAGCGATGGCGATGTAATTGAATAATAAACTGGCGATGGTTTCATTAATACCGCGCCAATATTTAAGAGCGGCCACTACGGCTATCCATAAACCGCCTGAACACATTCCAGCCACCAACATGCCGGTGATCACAACCCAAGGTGCCGCTCCGTTCAGCATTAAACCGAAATAGGCAGCTGCCACGCCGCCCACTACCAAAGCGCCTTCCCCGCCGATCATAATCATGCCCAGCTTGGCCGGCAACGCCGTGCACAATGCGGTTAACATTAAAGGCGCAGCACGCTCAAGCGTGTTGCGCCAGGAAAATAAACTGCCGAAACCGCCCCGGTACATGGCATAAAACACCGCCAGCGGATCGTTACCGACGGCCAGCAGAAACCCTGCAAACACCAGTAACGACAACAACAACGCCAGCAAGGGAATCCATATAGGCTCCGCCGAGGCGGCCAGCAGCAGGACTCTCATCATTACGACCCGGTACTGCCGACCACGCCTGCAACCAGATAATCCATAGCTTCCAAACGGATATCGGTTTGTGGTAACGACGTGCCCGCCGGAATGACTACATTGCCCTTATTGTCTTTCAACTCCCCTTTATAAATGATCAAATCGCCAGCCATTAATTTGGCCTTGGCAGCGTCCGCCAACTCAATAGTTTTAGGACTGACTGCCGGGCCGTACTTGGACACTTTGACCATCCCCTCTTTGATCCCACCTCTCAGCAGATGCGGAAACGGTTTGCCTGCCCGCATCAGATTGACGTAGTCGGTATAAACCTTGGCCCAATTCCATTCGGCCCCGGTCAAATAACCCTTAGGCGCAAGCGCCGATTGATCGGCGTGGTAACCGCTGGAAAAAATCCCCCGGCGCTCGCAAATTTCTATGATGACCTTGGGACTATCCACATGCATGGTGATCACGTCCACACCTTGATCAATCAAACTATTGGCCGCTTCGGCTTCTTTAACCGGCAACGCCCAATCGCCGGTAAAAATAACCTGGGTCGTGATTTTGGGATTCACGCTTTGCGCGCCCAACGTAAATGAATTGATGTTGCGCAACACCTGCGGAATCGGCTTGGCCGCAACAAAGCCCAGCTTGCCGGATTTACTGGTGCCGCCTGCAACAATCCCGGCAATATACTGGGCTTCGTCGATATACCCGAAATAACTGCCGGCATTGGCGGGATGCTTGCCTTCCTGGTATAAGCCGCCGGCATGCAGAAAGGTCGCGTCGGGATATTTAGGCGCTACCGTCAGAATATGCGGATCGAAATACCCGAACGAGGTCGGAAAAATCAGCTTGGCGCCGTCCAGATTGACCATGCTTTCCATGGTATTCTGCACGGCAATGGTTTCCGGCACATTCTCCTCTTCCACCACCTTAACACCGGCAATGGCTTTCAAGCTGGCCGCACCTAAAGCATGGGCTTGGTTATAGCCGTAATCGGATTTGGAACCGACGTAAATAAACCCCACCACAATCTCGTCCTCCGCACTGGCCGGTTGCTGCATACCCCACAATCCCAGCAACAAACCCGCCGTACTGCAAATTTTAACCAGGGCACTGCTTCTCCCCTTGGTATTCATCACTTTCATCTAACGCCCCTTTTTTGTGTGCGGCATAAGCCGCAGTTCCGGTTTAACACAGCTAAACTCATCGATTCGGCCTTTTAATGTCTGAACCGTTCGTGCAGAGTTTGTCGAAGCACACGTACCTTTCGACTAGCTCAAGGCGAACGGGTGTTAAAAACGTCAAGAGGCCTAATCAATAGCTTTCTTAATCCGGCCCTTGGATACCCGTT
>PERF01000171.1 GCA_002928495.1 Methylobacter sp.
TTTTCGGCCATGAAAAAGGCGCCTTTACCGGCGCCCAGGCCAGACGCATAGGACGCTTTGAGCAAGCTAACGGGGGCACATTGTTTTTGGATGAAATCGGCGATATGCCTGCGGATTTGCAAACCCGCTTGCTACGGGTACTCGCCGATGGCGAGTTTTATCCGGTCGGCGGCCACACATCTACCAAGGTTGATGTGCGAATTATCGCCGCCACTCACCAAAATCTGGAAATCCTGGTTAACCAGGGCCGCTTCCGGGAGGATTTATTCCACCGTTTAAACGTCATTCGCATCCATATTCCGGCGTTGCGTGAACGAAAACAGGATATTCCTTTATTGATGAAGCATTTTCTTAATCTTGCCGCGATAGAGTTAAATTCTGAAGTTAAAACCTTAAAACCGGAAACACTGGCACTGTTAAGCACCTTGGAATGGCCGGGCAATGTCCGGCAATTGGAAAACTGTTGCCGCTGGCTGACGGTAATGGCGTCCGGCCGGGAAATTCATGTGCATGACCTACCGCCGGAACTTCTAAAAAATACGCAGCCGGAAAAACAACTGCCCGCTTCCAGCGGAGACTGGCAAGCCCTGCTTAGAAACTGGATTGACCAGCAATTATCCAGCCATCAACCGGAAGTCGCCAAACATATCATTCCGGAAGTGGAGGCGATTTTGATTAAGGCGGCGCTCAATTTCACCCATGGCCGCCGGCACGAAGCCGCTAATCTGTTGGGCTACGGCAGGAACACCTTAACCCGGAAAATCAAAGAACTGGATATCCCCGACTGAAACCGGCGGCAATCAACTACCGGTTCAGCGTAACTGAAAAGCGCTTTTTATTGCCTCAAAGGTTAAAATTCATCCCAGCCGTCGCCTGAACCGGCAACGACCGCAGCTTTACCGGGTTTATGCGAGGATTTCGCTGCCGGCAATACGCCGGCTTGGGCATTCTTGGCCGAACTCAATCCGGCGTGGTTTAATTTAAACCGGCTGACTGAATAGGCCAAACCTTCTGCCTGATTGTTTAAACCCTCCGCAGCAGCGGACGCTTGCTCAACCAAAGCGGCATTTTGCTGAGTCGCCACATCCATCTGGTTTATTGCCTGATTCACTTGATCGATGCCTAAGCTTTGCTGGGCCGAAGCATCCGCAATCTGCGCCATAATACCGGTTACCCGCTGCACCGAATTGACCACATCCGTAATCGTTATGCCGGCATTATCGACCAGTTTACTGCCGCTTTCGACTTTTTCCACCGAATCGTGAATCAGCGCTTTGATCTCACTGGCCGCCGCCGCCGAGCGTTGCGCCAGATTACGCACTTCAGTGGCTACCACCGCAAAACCACGGCCCTGATCCCCGGCTCTGGCCGCTTCTACCGCAGCGTTAAGCGCCAGGATATTGGTTTGGAATGCAATTTCATCAATGACAGCAATAATATTGACAATCTTGTCGGCGCTGTCATGAATAGCGCCCATGGTGCCGATCACTTCTTTAACAGCCTGCCCGCCTTTATATGCGACATCCGAAGCGGCTAATGCCATCTGGTTGGCATTGGCCGCATTGTCGGCATTTTGTTTTACGGTTGATGCCAATTGCTCCATACTTGCCGCCGTCTCTTCCAAACTTGCCGCTTGCTGTTCGGTTCGTTGCGATAAGTCCATAATGCCGCTGGCTATTTCTTGCGCGGCTGTGCCTATGGCATCGGCGGCTTGTTTGATTTCCGTCACCAGTTTGGCCAAATTGGTCACAGTGTCATTAGTGTCGTCTTTTAACTGGCCGAATAAGCCTTGGTATTCGGCGCTGATGTTTTCCGTCAAATCACCGTCGGACATGGCTTCCAGCACACGGGCAATATCATGCAAGCTATGCTCCGTGGTTTCGGCAAGCTGGTTGATGCCCCGGCTTAAAACCAGATAGCCATCCGCTTTGTCGGCTAAGTCGATGCGCTTGCTAAAATCGCCGGCAATGGCGGCATCTGTAATTCTCGCCGCCTCGCGTTGAGACGCAATATCCGCGGAAATATCTATCCATTCCAAAACTAAACCAATGCGCTGATGATTTTCGTTGTATACCGGATTAACGATCAACGTGAAATGTAAATTGCATATCTCGATTAACGTTTTATAGGTTTTATCCAAATTACCCAACAATCTTCTTTGATGCCCTGGTACTTTATGAAACTCGTCAATATTGGCGCCAATGAGGTTATCGACTTTAAAATTCGGCAGCATCAATTGCAAACTTTTCTCACAGCCGCGTAGCATTTCCAGCAAGGCGTGATTGATATAAACAATGTTATATTTATCATCCGCTATCATGACATTGGTCGTAACGTTGTCCAGCGCCATTTTAACGCGCGCGAAGCCGGCTTTTTCGCGGGCCTCTTTATCAATCTGTTCGCGTAATTGAAATTGCATGGTTTTCATGCTGGACAGCAAGCTTGAGGTGTCTTTAGGTTTTAACTCGATTTCGCTATTAAGATGTCCGCCGGCAATTTTACCGGCAATGGCAACCGCATAACTGAGCTCTCCACCCATTTGGCGAAGCACGCTACGGGCAACAAGCCACGTCAACAAAACCGCCACTATCAAACTGCCGCCAAAAACCCCGGCTAATTGCAAGTTGACCGACTCGATTTCCTGTGCGGCTTGCTGTTCGTCCCGCTGGGTTCTGAGACTGGCTTGGGTTACCGTTTCGTCTATGCTTTTACGGTGCTGGTAATAAGCGTCTCGGATACGCTGCAGACTTGCTTCAGCACTTTCGCTATCGCCGGCTTTGATGCTGGGAATGAAGATAGCTTCGGCTTCTCTAAAAAAGTCTTGGGCGCTCAGATACGAATCGGTAAGAAACGGTTTGGCAATGGCCGCATCCAAGTTTTGCGACAGCCAATATTCATGCCGGGATTTGTAATCTGTCCTGAGCACCTCAAACCGCTTCAATAAAGCCTCACTTTCAGTAGCATCATCGCTACGCGACAATTCCAGCAAAACCAAATAGGCTTCAATGATGTATTCAGGGGGCGGCAAAATATCGGCAACCAAGTCTTTACCCTGAATTATTTGCTGGTAGACTGGGCCTCTGACGCTCAATTCTTTCATTGCCAGAT
>PERF01000172.1 GCA_002928495.1 Methylobacter sp.
CCCATAGCGTCCTCATTCACAATTGCTAAAAACTCCTCGAAATATTTCACGGTCGGAGTTGGTGAATAGGTATGCCACTTAAGGTCTTTTCTTTGCCAATAAATTTTCCATAGCTTTTCTTTTTTCACATAAGTTGCCTTAGCAAAAGGGATTTCAATGCTTTTGCTTGGATCATCCCACTGCGGTCTCATTTCGAACAACTCCACGCTTTGATCATCAATGCTGTAACCGAAATCCAATTTATTGCGCAGGTATACGGGAGGGCGGCGTTTTTCAAGAAATTTTTGTATTTCTTTTTCGCATCTTTTTATTTCGAATTCACTTATTGCCATAGCAGGTACTTTATTGGTTTTTGAGACGGGTTCAGCAAGGGAATAGCATCGCGTATTCGCTGCCTGTTGATTTTAAATCATTCGGCGCTAGCGGTATTGGCCGGGCGTTATAGCGTGTTTTTTGAGCTTGCCGTATACCGCTCGGGGCGTTAGGCCCATGGCGGCTGCGATCTGCCTGACGTTACCGTGGTGGCTTTTTAATTGTTGCTCCAAATAAGCGTGTTCCGCTTCCGCCAGCATTTTGCGTTTTTGGCCGGACCAGTCATCGCCGGGCGCGGCAGACGATTTTTGATCCAGTTCCAGGTGCTCAAGCTCCTTGCCGGTACAAAACAAGACACTGCGCTCCAGCGTATTCTCCAGTTCGCGCACGTTGCCGGGCCAGTCGTAAGCCCGGATGCGGCCCATGACGTCGCGGCTGACGGTGTCCACGGTTTTGCCGTATTTTTTGCAGAGCCGCTGCAAAATCAGTTGCACCAAATGCGGCAAATCTTCCGGCCGCTCGCGTAGCGGCGGTATCCACAAGCGCACGACATTGAGCCGGTAAAACAAATCCTGGCGGAACAAGCCTTGTTCGACATGCTGTGCCAGCGTGCGGTTGGTGGCCGAGAGAATGCGCACGTCGGCACTGAGCGTATGCTTGCCACCCACGCGTTCCATTTCGCCTTCCTGTATCACCCGCAGCAAACGGATTTGCGCGGCCGGCGACAAGGTATCGACTTCATCCAGCAGCAGCGTGCCGCCTTCGGCGCGTTCAAAAAAGCCTTGGTGCACTTCAATGGCCCCGGTAAACGCGCCTTTTTCGTGGCCGAACAAGGCGCTTTCGATCAGATTTTCCGGAATCGCGCCGCAATTAATCGCCACAAACGGCTTATGCCTGCGCACGCTCATGGCATGGATGGCGCGTGCGATTAATTCCTTGCCGGTGCCGGTTTCGCCGGTGATCAGTACGGTGGCTTCGGTAGGCGCCACCACTTCGATCTGCTGTAGAACCTGCTGCATGGCAGGGGCTTTGGCGATAATCGCCGGCGCCGGTTTGGCGGCATGCTGCTTGGGTCTGCTCCACCAGACCGAACGCAGGCTTTGTTCAATGCGCGAATGCAGTTCGGCCATTTCCTGCTTGCCGTCCTGGGGTTGCTCGCGCCAATATTCCAAACCCGGCTTGCCGGCCGCATGCTCGGGAGAGGTGTGAATACAAACTTCACACCCTCCATTTTGGCGGGCGATACTCTGGCGGATTTCCACTTTGGCATAGCCGAAATTGCGCGCGGCGATGCCGCCAAACACACTGGAGGTCATACGACACAGCTCGGGAAAATTAGTCACTCGCTCGCCGAACGGACAGCGGCTGTTGACCACGGTGATGGTGTCGGTTTCCACCGAAGCCAGGGAAAAATTACCGCCGATATGGTTTTTCAACGCCAGAATCAAGTCGATATAGGCTTCCCGGCTCAGTTCACCTTGATGCCGGTATTCGGCGCGGTAGGTTTGCTCGAAGTACAAACCTGCGCTTTTGGCGATGCGCTCGATCAGTGATTCGCAATAATTGCCGCCTTCCTGCTCGCAGGCGTGCATGAGTTCCAGTATAAAAGTCTGCAGAAAAAACACCGGGGAAATCTCGGAAAAATCTTTATCGGGCATGGCGGCTGCCTGTGAAATCTAATTTCGCTGATTGAAACATAATTGCACGGTTTCGCCAAAGCCATTTTCTCATCTTATTGATTTTTAAATAAAAATAGATTTATTGGGAGTGGCCTGAAGCTTGCTCTAATTTAAGAGTAACGCTTTAACGTTACCAACCGCCGGGACACCGGCACTATAATTATTACAATGAGGAGCCACCATGAGCCAAGATAAACCACCGTTAAATCCGCATCCACTAAGCGAATACGTCGCCTGGGCCGGCAACCGCAACCGCGAGCCGATTCTGGGTGTGTTAAAAGAGAAATTGCCCAAAAAGTCCGGCCGGGTTTTGGAAATGGCCAGCGGCAGCGGCATGCACATCAATTTTTTCGCGCCCAACTTCAAGCACCTGCATTTTCACCCCAGCGATAAAGACCAAGCGGTGTTCGACAACATCAAAAAACTTGTCGTCGACCATGCCAACGACAATATTGCCGATCCCGTACATTTGGATTTGACCGACCCTGAGACTTGGTTCAATCCCGGCGATGAAAACAGCTTCGACGCCATATTTTGCATCAATATCTTCCAAGTGGCGCCGATTTCAATCGCCGACGGCATGATGAACTGCGCCGCCAAGCTGCTGAATAAAGACGGTATCCTGATCATTTACGGACCGTTCAAAGTGGAAGGCGCATTCACCACCGACACCAATCAGGCGTTTCACGACACTTTGGCTTCGCACAACGTGCCGGAATGGGGGCTCAAAGATGTGGCCGACTTAAGAGCCGCTGCCGCCAACCACGGCATGGTGTTAAAAGAGATCATCGATATGCCGGCCAATAACTTTTCACTGATTTTCGGGCCTAGCGGAGAAAACCTATGAGCAGCGTTTTAAACGAAGTTTTACAAGCCAACCAAGCCTATAGCAGCGGTTTCGATAAAGGCGGTTTGCCCATGCCGCCGGGCCGACAATTTGCCATCCTGACTTGCATGGATGCACGCCTGGACCCGGCCAAATACGCGGGCTTGTCCGAAGGCGATGCCCACGTCATCCGCAACGCCGGCGGCCGCGCCAGCGACGACGCCATCCGTTCGCTGGTCATCTCCTATAAACTCTTAGGTACCCGCGAGTGGTTTGTCATTC
>PERF01000173.1 GCA_002928495.1 Methylobacter sp.
GCCCGTGCGTTGGTGATGAATCCGGCGAATGCGGTAAATGGCCGGGTCGCGCATGTTGATATTGGGCGAGGCCATGTCGATTTTAGCGCGCAGCACGTATTGCCCGTCGGCGAATTCACCGGCGCGCATGCGTTGGAACAAGTCCAGGTTGTCTTCGATAGCGCGGTTGCGGTCCGGGCTGGCCTTGCCGGGCTCGGTCAGCGTGCCCCGGTAGGCGCGGATGTCATCGGCGCTGAGGCTGTCCACATAGGCTTTGCCGGCTTTGATGAGCTGTACCGCGAAGTCGTACAATGCTTCGAAGTAATCCGAGGCATGGCGCAGTTCGTGCCATTCAAAACCCAGCCATTGCACATCGCGTTTGATGGCTTCCACGTATTCATCGCTTTCTTTTTCGGGATTGGTGTCGTCAAAGCGCAGATTGCAGGTGCCCTGGTATTTGAGTGCCGTGCCGAAATTAAGGCAAATCGATTTGGCATGGCCTATATGCAAATAACCATTGGGTTCCGGTGGAAAACGGGTAGCGACTTGGCCGTTATTTTTATTGTCTTTGAGGTCGCTATCGATGATGTGGTGGATAAAGTTAACTACGGACGGCTTATCGCTGGAGCTCATGTTTGCTATTTATAAAAGTGAAACGGGCACAGACGGTATCGGTTTGCAACGCAAACCGATTGCGCAGCATAGTACTGGAATTGCCTGGTGCAGTAAATTATCTTATGAACGCGCGATCACGTATTCGGCCGGGATAGTTTAAGCTGTGGCCGAAAATTAGCTTTAATTCTAATGACTTAACGTAAACAGCATGGCGCTTGAAGTGCTGCTTGACGGTCGGTAAGGCTAAGCGTAAACTTCTTAAGCCTGCTTTAAAATGAGTTTTAACTTATTGTTTAAAAATGTTTTTATGGTAAGTGAGGTTTTGGGCGGGCATCTCGCGGTTAGCGATGCTAAGAACAAAAATAAATTCCAACAACAATACACTGGGGGCGCTATGGCTGATCCATACATAGGAGAAATCCGCATCTTTGCCGGCAATTATGCACCGCAAAACTGGGCGTTTTGCCAAGGGCAATTGCTTTCTATTGACGAAAACGACGTGTTATTTTCACTGATAGGCACAACCTACGGTGGTGATGGACAAACTACGTTTGCTTTACCCAATCTGGCCGGGCGCATTCCTTTGCACCAAGGTTCCGGTCCCGGTTTGAGCACCCGTATCATAGGCGAACTGGGCGGCGCTGAAGCGATTTCGCTCAATGCCGGCCAACTTCCAATACACTCGCATAATGCGCTTTGCCAAGATAGCGCGGGCGATCAGGTTAACCCTGTCGGACATTTTTGGTCGAAAGACGGCAGCAATAATACGGCGCCGTACCAAACCGACGCCAATAGTCTGATGGCGTCCTCGGCTATAGCCAACGGGGGACAGGGGCAAGCTCATGAAAATTTGCAGCCGTTTTTGGTGATTAATTACATCATTGCCTTAATCGGTTTATTTCCTAGCCATGGCTGAAGATTGATAACTTACATTGAAGTATTTTTAAATAACTGGGAGTAAGCAAATGAGCGAACCTTTTATCGGTGAAATCCGTTCCTTCGGCTTTAACTTTGCCCCGAAAGGCTGGTTGCCATGTAACGGCCAACTGCTAACGATAGCCCAAAATACCGCATTATTTTCGATCTTGGGCACAACTTACGGCGGAGACGGCAGAACCAATTTTGCCTTGCCGAACTTAAACGGCAATGTTGCCATGGGAGCCGGACAAGGTGCGGGTTTAACCCCGCGAGTCATTGGCGAAACTGGCGGCGTGGAAAGTGTGACCTTGCTGGAGTCGCAAATACCGGCACATACCCATCCGGCTAATTGTAATAACGCCAATGGCAATCAGTACGGCCCGGCCGGCCATTTTTGGGCACAGGATGCGGCAGGCGGTCATGATTACTCCGATACTGCCACCGGGCAAATGGCATCGGGTACGATACAACCTGCCGGCGGCAATCAAGCGCATACCAATCTACAGCCGTATTTGGTATTAAATTACTGTATCGCAACCCAAGGCATTTTTCCGCCTAGAAGTTAATTTCAATATCAATTCGAGGAGAATGTTATGAGTGAACCTTTTGTTGGCGAAATCCGGCCTTTTTCATTTGGCTATGCCCCCAAAGGCTGGCTGACATGCGATGGACAAATTTTAAATATCAGCCAGTTCCAGGCACTGTTTTCTTTATTGGGAACTCAGTACGGCGGTGACGGCCGAACCACTTTCGGCTTACCCGATTTACGCGGAAGAGCCGGTATGGATGTTAGCAGCACCCATCTGCAAGGCGAGAAAGGCGGGGTGGAATCGGTGTCGTTAACAGCACAGCAAATGCCCATGCACAGCCATTCGGTAAATGCCAATAGCAATGCCGGCAACAAAGCCAGCCCGGAAGGCAATTTTTGGGCGGTCAACTCCAATGGTTATAGCTTATTCAGTACTGCCGGTGCCGTCACCATGGCGGCAAATGCGGTCGGCTCTGCCGGCGGCGGCCAGGCACACAGTAATATGCAGCCCTATCAGGTCATCAATTATTGCATTGCCATACAAGGAGTTTACCCGTCTCGCAGTTAAGCGGTTGCGGGCAAAGTTGGTGTTTTCGGTTGGTTGAATGTTAAAAACACTCACACTTTGCCCGCAGCAACCCGAAGATAAAGCCTTTGTTTTCGAGTTGTTTGCAGAACTCAGGCGTTCAATTTTTATCGGGTTGCCGGAAGCAATGGCGGAAACCTTAGTACGCCAGCAATTCGAAATACAATGTGCAAATTACACCAACACTTATCCGGACGCCGCATTCAATATTGTCAAAACCGGGCAAGTCAACATCGGCCGTTTAGTGATTGACCGCTCGGGCGGGGCAATCAGGGTAATCGATATTGCGCTGTTGGCGGCTTACCGCAATCGTGGCATCGGGACTTTTCTAATCAGAACGCTACAGGAAGAAGCCAAGCTTACAAGCGCTTGTGTTTATTTAAGTGTGGAACGGCAAAATCCGGCTTTGCGCTGGTACTTACGCTTAGGCTTTGAGGTGTTGCAAG
>PERF01000174.1 GCA_002928495.1 Methylobacter sp.
CCGGCATCAAATCGAAACGCGCTCATGCCGTTTGAGGCCAATTGTTTGCCCATGATTAAATCGGCGGATTTAAGCTTTCTGGCCAATCAAGACCGCCACCATATAGGCGAATTATCCCGCCTGTCAGTATTAAATTTTTTCAGACGCCGGGCCGGTGAGGAAAATAACCCGTACGGTTTCAATCTGGGCATTCCGCCGGATTATATTGTCGATATTGACGAAAAACGGTCTTACCCGCTCATCGCCATCGCTCTCTACATGGCATCCGCCAGCATTGCCATTAACAATAATATTCAATTTGTTCTAGTGATGATGGAGCCGCGTTTAGCGAAACATTTGTCCCGTTATGGGATATGTTTTATGCAAATCAGCGAAGCCATTGACTACCATGGCGAAAGGGCTTTGTTTTATATTGACAACCCAACGCTGGTGGCTAATTTTAAAAGCGAACTCGAAGAATTTTACCAGCTTGTTGATAGTCAATTGAAAAGTTAAAACCCCTATGAACCCAACCTTTTCTTACCAAGAAGCATTCTCAAGAAATATCGGCTGGCTGACACGGGCCGAACAAGACTTTTTACGCACTCGCCGGGTGGCAATTGCCGGCATGGGCGGTGTCGGCGGCAGCCATTTACTGACCTTAACCCGACTGGGTATCGGAAAATTCAACATTTCCGACTTTGATACATTCGAACTGCCCAACTTCAACCGTCAAGCCGGCGCCAGCCTGCCGCATCTCAATCTGCCCAAGGTAGACGTGCTGGAAAAAATGGCACTCGACATCAATCCTACCCTGGAAATCAACAAGTTCCCGAAAGGCGTTAACGACCAAAACCTGAAAGAATTTTTGACTGATGTCGATATTTACATCGATGGCTTGGATTTTTTTGCTTTCGAAGCCCGCGAAGCGCTTTTTAACCTGTGCACTGAGCTTGGCATTCCCGCCGTTACCGCCGCTCCGATTGGCATGGGCGCTGCCTTGATTAATTTTTTACCCGGTAAAATGAGTTTCGAGGAATATTTCCAGCTTAAAGGTAAATCCGAAATCGATAAAATCATTTACTTTATGTTCGGACTGGTTCCAGCCATGCTGCAAGGCCCTTACCTCGTCGACCGAAGCTCGATGGACTTGCTCAACCGCAAAGGCGCCTCCACCCCCATGGCCTGTGAAATTTGCGCGGGTTTTGCCGCCACGCAAGCGTTGAAAATCCTGTTACACCGGGATCCTATCCTGGCCGCACCCTGGGGACTACAATTTGACGCTTACCGGTACAAATTAGCCAAAACCTGGCGGCCCTGGGGAAACCGAAATCCGGTGCAACAGCTGGGAATCATGATTGCCAAACAGTTTTTCACGCGTATAAATAAAGGTGTCTACAATGCAAAATAATATCCCCAATATTATAGAGAGCATATTGGAACACGCCCGCTGGGCGCCAAGCGGCGACAATACCCAACCTTGGCGGTTCGAAATTACCGGCGCCGACCAATTTACCGTGCATTGTCACGATACCCGCAACCACTGCGTCTATGACCTTAAAGGCCATGCCAGCCAACTGGCCTTGGGCGCATTACTGGAAAGTATTGCAATTGCCGCCAGCGCCTTCCAAAAGCAAGCCCATTTCAGCATCCGGCCGAACATGCCGGAGACTCAGCCTACCATTGAGGTAACACTGACTGATGCGCCGGATAAGCCTACCGATGCCTTGTTTCCTTATTTACCCATCCGTAGCGTTCAACGCCGTCCTTTTAAAGCCACACCCTTAACGACTCGACAAAAACAGGTACTAGAGAGCAGCGTCGGGGATTTTTACCGTGTTCATTGGTTTGAAGGCTTTAAAGAAAAATTTAAACTAGCTTTTTTAATGTTTAAAAACGGTAAATTACGGCTTACCATGCCCGAGGCTTACCAAACCCACAGCAGCATTATCGAGTGGCGCAGCCGGTTTAGCGAACAGAAAGTGCCGGATCAGGCCGTAGGCCTTGACCCGGTCGCCACCCGACTGATGGAGTGGACGCTAAAGAGTTGGAACCGGGTAAAATTTTTCAACACGTTTATGGCGGGTACTTTACTGCCAAGAATAGAGCTGGATTTTATACCCGGTCTTTATTGTGCGGCGCATTTTATGCTCATTGCCCGTGAAAAACCCCAAACCCTGCAGGATTATTTAAATGCCGGACGCGCATTGCAACGTTTTTGGCTGACAGCCACCAGCCTGGGTTTGCAACTACAGCCGGAAATGACGCCGTTGATTTTTTCCGGCTATATCAGAAACAATCTGACCTTTACCGCCAAACCAGACTTAACGCGTTATGCCCAAAAATTGGCTGATTCATTTGAACAAACCACAAAAAATCAAACCGATATCGCGAGCGCTATTTTTATGGGCAGAATCGGCCAGGGCAAAATCGCTTACGCCCGCTCCATAAGATTACCAATCAATAGCTTAAAAATATCTTAGTAGCTAATACAATAAAAACCCATAAATTTGGAGCCACCAACCGCAGTGGCTTCAAGTTTATCTCAGAAGAAAACCGTGTCAGCTTTTCTTACACCAGATAACATCGCACTTGATCCCTTAGCATCATATCTCTCAATATTTTACATAATATATTGATATATATGATATTTATTGTTAATTTCACGCCCTTGTCCGATGTCAGTGTTTTTTACACATTCAAGCTTGCAATGACTCAATAAAGCCAAAAATATAACCAAACTACTGAAATATAAATACTTTTATAAATTGGCACATAACTTGGTTATGTATTAATGTAAATTTAACCAAGGAGATTACAATGAACTTCAAAAAATTAGCGATCGTAGCTGCAATGACTGTGCTGACACCAGCAGTAGCCTCAGCGCAAACATTTTTAACCAACTGGAAACTTGACGCCGATAAAGACGGTAGCTTCGTAAACGTTAGCGAATTTCTGGATTTGGTCGGCAGCAGCTATGTTGTAAACACACCAACCGGCGGTACCGGCTTCAC
>PERF01000175.1 GCA_002928495.1 Methylobacter sp.
CCTGATCTTGCAGCTTTTCAAATTCAGTGATGTATTGCGGCGGGAATAAATCAATACGGGTTGCTAAAATCTGTCCCAACTTGATGAAAGTTGGCCCCAGTTCTTCGAGTACGCGACGGATACGCTGTGGCATATCCAGCTTGAGATACTCTTCTGCATGTTGCCAGTGTAAGGCCCGCCCTGCTCTTTCCAGAACGCTGCCCATGCCAATAGCATTAACAAAGCCTCCAAAGCCATAACGTATCAATACCGAGGCTATTTCCTGAACGCGGCCAAGATCGCGGGCTACGCTTAATACTTCCCATAACATACTGATAAGCTGCCCGCCGGAGTATTATAAGTTGATGGATTTCAATCGTATTTTATGTATTTAAACCGCGGATCATCGGGCGTGCCGGTCAACGCGCCGCCTTCCAGAGCCGGTTGCCACATGACCACTTGTTCGATTTTATGAGCCAGCTCGAAATCCTTATTGGTAATGCCTTTGGCGGCATGATTGGTTAACTTGACAACAACAAAAGCATAAGAAACCGTTAAATCGGGATGATGAAAAGCTGCCTCCGCCAAATGACCAACGGTATTGACCACCATGAGTGTCGCTTTCCAACCGCTGGTTTTATATTTGCGCCGTATCCAGCCGTTTTCCAAATTCCAATGCGGAAGCTCGTCTTTCAAGCGTTCTTCAACCTCGCTATCTGAGTAGACTTCCTCTTGCTTGCGTTCTCTCCAGCCCATTAGATTACTCCACTTGTTAGTAAATTATTCAACGGCTTGCAGACGCGAAGCATCACAGCCTTTTTGCAAAAAATCAAAGGAAGGTACAAAAGGCACAATATCCACCAGTAAAGTGGTTTCGCTGGTAAATTTTGTAAGCGCGGGCTCTACCGCAATTCTAAACTGGCGGTTTAACTGTTCAATGAGTCTTTGTTGGCTGACGTCTTCACCTAACGAAAAAGGATCTTCTTCAAAAGTCATTACGTTGACGGCGTATTCCAAGGCCTGGGCGGCAAAAGCCTCGATTTGTTTTTCAAATCCGAGAAACACTTTTGTACCTTGTTCATTTTTAATTCGTTCAACATCGGACGGTTCCGCATACAGCAAAAAAGCGCCACGAGCGCCTTGCAATCCATTTTTACAAACCCCTCCGTCCATGACACGCACCAACCTTAATGTTTTGTCTTGCCGTTTCCAAGTTGGGGGTGGAATTTGCTCCGAGGATGAAACATCCGGTTCAAGCGGTTGTACACTTTCCTCGATCAATGACGGTTTAGCCGTTTCCTGGACCGGCGCAATTGTTGTGCACGCGGTTAATAACGTTAAAGCAAAAAAAGATAAATTGCTAAGTTTGATTTTCATATACGCACACTCGGATCAGAACGGAATATCGTCATCAAAATCATCATATTCGGGCATCGGCGGTGCAGGCGGCATGCCGGGTTGGTCCCTGTGTCCTGTTGGAGCAGGCTTGGTTTGCGTGGGTTGATAATTACTTTGTGGTTGTTCTTGCGTGAAGCTGCCCGTCCCTCCGCTACGACTACCCAGCATGTGCAGTTCTTCAGCTATGATTTCCGTGGTGTAGCGGTCTTGGCCGTCTTGCGCCTGCCATTTTCGAGTTTGTAACCGCCCTTCAACATAAACTTGGCTGCCTTTTTTTAAATACTCGCCGGCAATTTCAGCTAAGCGATTAAAAAAGATAACGCGATGCCATTCGGTCGCCTCTTTTCTGTCGCCACTTTGCCTGTCTTTCCAACGCCGCGTTGTCGCTAAACTAACCGTGGTCACCGCGCCACCGGACGGCATATACCTGACTTCAGGGTCAGCGCCTAAATTTCCAATTAATGTCACCTTGTTGAGCATTAATCACTCCATCGTTACGTTTAAATAGTTCATACCAGCATTTTACCTTAACCGGTTGAACTCAAAATAGCTATTTGTATCCACTACTTTTATCGCTTAGTCAGGGAATAGCAAGCCATGCTGCCTAAAGAGACCGAATTAAAACGTTTAATAAAGACTATTTATCCGGCATAGTTGCTATAGTCAGCATATACCCTGAACTAGCCACCGGATTGTTCATTTCAAGAGAGGAGTAAAACTTTGACGGACTGAATCAGAAGCAGCTAGCCGGGCAAAATTGTTTAGAAAGCAAATATGCACAACCTGTAAACATTAATGGAAAAATCTTAATTTATTGAATATTAGCGTTTTTTAATGGCCATCCAACCAGACTTTTGCCAAACGTTTAGCCTCAGTAAGCTGCTCAGTGGTAAGTTTTTCAGCTGCGATATTTTTTACTTTTTCAGCAGGTTGGTCTCCGTTTGTTGAGGCCAATTCGTAAAACATATACGCTCTTATGTAATCTTGCGGTACACCTTCTCCGTTGTAATACATATTGGCAAGGTTAAACTGAGCGTCAATATTTCCGCGCTGGGCGGCTTTGGTATACCAAACTATGGCTTGAGTATAATCTTTTGGTGTTCCCTGGCCGTTGGCATACATGGTTCCTAAATTAAATTGCGCGCTGGTATTACCTTGCTCGGCAGCTTTGGCATACCAATAAAGTGCTTTTTCGAAATCCTGATTAACACCTTGGCCAAGGGCATGCATAGTGCCAAGATTAAACTGAGCCCCGGCATGGCCTTGGGCTTCAGCTTTTAAATACCATTTGTAAGCTTCAGCATAACTTTGCTCTATCCCTTGCCCGTTTGCATACATGTTGCCAAGATTGAGTTGAGCTTCAGCAAGGCCATGTTCGGCAGCTTTCAAATACCATTTAAATGCTTCCGTATAGTTAGGTTCAGCACCGTGACCTTCAGCGTATAACAAAGCGAGATTGAATTGAGCATCGGCATTATTTTTATTGGCAGACCGGGAATACCAATACATTGCTTTTTTATAATCTTGTTTGGTACCTTGCCCATTGTCATACAT
>PERF01000176.1 GCA_002928495.1 Methylobacter sp.
GCCGAATTCAAATTTGGTGTCGGCAATAATAATGCCGCGCGCTTTGGCGTAAGCGGCGGCTTCTTCATACAGCGCCAGCGCGGCATTCTTGACTTGCCGGGCAATGTCCGCCCCCATTAACGCCTCGGCTTGGGCAAAACTGATGTTTTCATCGTGCGAACCGGTTTCCGCCTTGGTGGATGGGGTAAAGATGGCTTGGGGCAGGGCGTCGGCTAGCTGCAAGCCCTTGGGCAGTTCAATACCGCAAACCTTCCCGGTTGCTTGATAATCCTTCCAGCCCGAGCCTATCAAATACCCGCGCACAATGGCTTCAACCGGCAGCGGCTGCAAGCGTTTAACGATCACTGCGCGGCCTTGCACTTGCGCGCGTTCCTGCGCATCGGGCAATACCTCCGCCAGCGGCATATCGATCAAATGGTTGGGGATAATATGGCTAAGTTTGGCGAACCAGAAATTGGAAATCTGCGTCAACACTCGACCTTTGCCCGGAATGGGGTCGGGCAAAATCACATCGAACGCCGACAGCCGGTCACTGGCGACGATTAACAAGGTGCTGCCGTCAATCTCATAAATATCCCTGACCTTGCCGCGCGCCAGCAGTTTTAAGGATGACAGGGATGATTCGAATAAAGCCTCGGGTGTGGACATAAATTTCCAGAATGAATAAAGCAAGGCGGCATTTTAACATTGGTTGTAACGATTCAGTATGGGCTAGAGAATTAACCGAAATACTCTGAATAGGTGCCTCCCCCCTTGAAAAAGGGTGATCGAGGGGGATTTATTTAAAAAATCTTCCCTAACCTCAGGTTTTCAACGCGGGGAGCCGTAATCTCAGAGCGTTCATTGAACTGCAACCATTGGTTTGTATATCCGCATGAAGCAGGTTATGGGGTAGGCAAAAACGCTCTGACTTGGAAAATATTGCCTTCGGGGTCGTAACCATTGCGCACTTTAAATCCCGGACCATCGTAAACCGGGCCGTAAACATCTCCGCCCAAGGTGGGCGCTAAAGCCTCAGCCGAAGCCAAATCGTCTACCGTGAAAAACAATTTAATGGCTTGATCCTGTCTTGGTTCAGGTGGTGCGGAAATACTGATAGAGTCGGCAATAGGTGCCGGGATGGCATGGATAATAAGCTGAAAATCGGCCGATTCAATCACATGATGTTCGGCATCGGCCTTAAGTAACGTCATAGCAAACAGCGTTTGATAAAAACCGGAAAGTTTTTCAATATTCTTGGCGTAAATCAACGCCCCTGCGCGGGCTGGCCCTGGCATAGGGTGGTTCCTCAAAAAAAACGCCAGTCTACAGGTAAATCCATGAGCGAACTATTGGGTGATTATTTTTTTGCTAAATAGCCAGGCCTGATAATCCTCTAGCCGGCACTCAATTTTTCTTTATTCGCAATCGACATCGCAACGAAGACTGATTGGAACTTGCCCCACACTTCGCACGGCATTAAGAAGGTCGCACTCGGTGGCATGGTCCGGCGAAAAGCGGCGTACCCTTGTCATGCCGCCGGATCGTAACTGCAACAGATAGTAGTCTAGGCCATCGCTGTCAGTGTCCACACCCCACTCAGCTATATCGCCCCAAGGAATAAACATTTCTCCAGCATTGTCAGCAACCCACAGTTTTGCCGCTGCTTCCGATACTCCCTGCATCGACAACAGACAGTTTCGAGACAGCGCCACCCCGTCCGACAGTGTCTCTATCCAGTTCTTTTCGTTCGAAAATCGCACCGGCGGAACGGAAGCCGGTGCACCTTCTGCCGGAACAATTTTCCCAGTCGTCCCTTCTTCGGCGATATGTGCCGGTAATCGTCGCCACGCGCTCCAATGCAATACTGCTATGGCAGCCAGCCCTGATAATGGAATTACTGCGAACCAGAGCCCAACGATAACGCCGGGGTCGGCAACCTTGCCGTGCATTGCGAAGCCCACAAAGGGACTAAATATTAGCCCCATGAGACATAGCGCCAACCAACTGAGGGCGGTTTGGCGTGCTTGGGTAGAGGGTGCCGGCGGTATTCTGGGAAAGCCATAAACAGCTTGTATAGCTCCGATTGGCTAAGCGTAATCAGAGAAATGCTATCATGTTTTTTTATGCGTGCGATTGCGTTTGCTTAATTGCTGCCAAAGCGCCCGGCATGGGCTACAACTTGTTATCTCAACGCAGATGGCTGTATCTAAGGGATAACGTCGCGCTAACTCGGCGATCAAGGCGCGAGCTGAAGTCAGTTCGTAGCTTGCGGAACGTTTGGTGATGTTCTGGAAGAAAAAGGGGTCAAAAAATTTGATTTGGGGCCAATTCGTTCAGCCATGCATTGTCACCAGTTCTTATTGACCTTTCGGCTGATAGTTGAATAATGCACGCCAAAAGCCTGGGCTATTTGTTGCATCGTATAATCGCCGGTTTCATACGCTTTTCGGATGCCGTCCTGCGGGTTAGAGAAGGCTTGCACATAATGGCTGAGCGGCTTGGCCGGCGGCCTGCGCTGGGCTTTGGGGATTTCGGCCAAATTTCCCGAATCGGCTTTGATCAGACGTTGCAGTTTTTCCACAAACGCCGTATCGCCCAGAAAAATCTGGTTTTTCAGGTTATTCCAAAGCGGCGGCAAACCGACGCCGGCACGCACAAAATTTTGGTATTGAGCTATCGCAACATCCCGCACCGGGGCAAACTGGCTTAACAAAGCCTCCACTTGAAGACAGGCTAAAGCCGGGGCCTGACCGGCCGTCGCGTTATAACTGCTCCAGGGCCAATCCGCCGCACCGTTTACCATGCCGGCCCTGACCGGGTTCAACACCACATAGCGCGACAATTCCAGCAGGTAGCTGTCCTTATCCACCAATGCCTTTATAACGGCCTTGAAACACATG
>PERF01000177.1 GCA_002928495.1 Methylobacter sp.
TAAGCAATTGATAACCCTAGGCCTACGCTATCGGGTTTGCGGGATTTGCCGCTACGGAAAAACGGCTCAAAAATAGCAGTCAAATCACTGGGGGCTACGCCCGGACCTTGGTCGTCAACGACCAGACATAAACGGGCATTTTCCAAAAAATAATCTGCTTTGACGTTAACTTCACCGCATTCCTTGCAGTACTGAACAGCATTGCGCACCACATTTTCTATAGCCCGGTAGATCAACTCCTCATTGCCGTTCGCCAGGGTTGAAGCAATGCCTTGATAATTGATGACTACTCGCTTTTGTTTTGCTTCAAAGCTGGCGTTATCTATGACTTCATCAATCACTGCTCCGATATCAAATTCGTGGACGCTACCCGTTATAACCCCGGTTTCAAGCCGTGATAGCACTAAAATCTCGCCAATTAAATCGCTCATGCGTTGTGATTCGCGTTCTATACGTCCAGCATGGCGGGTAACTTTTCCGGCTGCTGCTGAGCAAGCCCTATCGAAGCTTGAATGCGAGCCAGCGGTGAACGCAGCTCATGGGAAACATCATGCAATAAACGCTGCTGTGCATGCATCAACACTTGCAACTGCTCAGCCATATGGTCGAAATCCCGACCCAAGTCAGCCAGTTCATCCCTGCGCTTACTCATTAAGTGAGCAACTCGGGTATCTAAATTTCCTTGCGCCAAGTCGGCAAAAACCCGGCGCAGGTTATGAATCGGCATTGCAAAATACCATGCCAACCCTGCACTGAATAAAATGCTCGCAATTATCCCGGCAATGATTGGAATAAGCGGCCGCGGGTTACCCGGCGGCGGCCCAAAGCGGTGAAAATCCGGGCTTTCCCCGAAATGCGCACGAAGCGGTGGCGGACGGCCTTCAAACAGCTCGCCCACCTCAAGCAACGGTCGACGCTCAGAAGGCGGGAAGCCATGCTCAGGTAATGGAATAAACAATAAATAATTATGTCCGTCGGCCGCTTTGGTCAACCGAATAGCTTCCGGAAAACGGCCTTTACCGTTTAAGTTGCGAATTTTGGATAATTTTTCCGCGCTCAACTTGCGATCTAGCAATTCCTTGCCATCATCATCGACAGCATAAATCTGCGGAATATGCGCCGTCCGGATGTTTTCAAGAAAAGCGCTTAACTCCTTAGTGCCGCCGTAATTGAGTAAGCGGGCCGCAGTCTCAATCAATGCAGTAGCATTTTTAGCCTCTATGACCGGCTCGGACGCTTTGGGATTAGCTTGATTAGCCATCTCTGCTTGGTGTCTTAAAAAAACCGCAGAACCTACGCCAAAGCCCGCGATTAACAAAGTCAACCAAAAGCTCAGGAAAAACTTCCAGAACAAACGCCCCACGGTGTTATTCTTTGACCAATTGGTAGCCCAAACCGCGGATGGTTTGAATATAAGAACGGCCATCAGGCTGAACACCCAGTTTTTGGCGAATGCTGCTCATATGAACATCGATACTCCTATCGAAACGGGCCAAGGGGCGGCCTAAGTTCTTTTCCGACAGTTCGTTTTTGCTCACTAATCGACCGTAATTGCTGGCTAGCGTCGTCAGCAGGTTAAATTCGGTACCGGTCAGCTCAAGGTCTTTATCAAACCAAGTGGCTTTGCGTTTTTCCTGCCATAATTTTAAAGGTCCCGCCATTAGCGGTGGATTGTCGATGCCGGAATCCACAGGATGGATGCGCCTTAGTATGGAACGGATTCGGGCCGCCAGCTCCCTTGGAGTGCATGGCTTGGGCACATAATCATCGGCACCCGATTCAAGGCCGATTATCCGGTCGACATCGTCGCCTTTAGCGGTAAACATCAGTACCGGAATTTGGCTTTTCATTCTTATCCGCATCAGAATTTCCGTGCCTTTTAAATCAGGTAACATAATATCCAAGATGATAAGCTGGTATATTCCCGACAATACCATGTTCAGACCTTCTTCACCCCGTCCAATCAAATCGACAACAAATCCATCCTGACTCAAATAGTCTTTGAACAACGAACTTAATTCAATGTCGTCGTCAATTATTAATACTTTTGTCATAACCAAACTCTAACCCTTAACGCGATCATAATAGACCGGCAAAAGCCTAAGTGCCAGAAACCTAAAACATATTTACATAACTTTACTTTTCACTAACACCATTTAACCCAGTTTACAGGCATACTCCTCCCTGACGATAAACAAGGTGCTTTAATAACATTTAGCGAGGTGATTTATGCTTAAACTGCTTTTTATTTTGGTTCTTATGCCATCGATAGCTTGGCCCAGTTATCCTGATCCTGTCGGATCATTTTGTTTTACTCAATATGACGCCTCAGAAAAATTGGAGAGTAACCCTATTGAGTCTTCTATAACGTTAGGGAGCGCCAAACTCAATGAAAAACAACGGGCTGATTTTGGCACACTACTCCAAGCCAACGCCGCCGCATATGAAAAAAAAGTGGCGGAAATGAAAAGGATAGAACTGGAAATACTGCATTTTAGCTTTTTTAGGGGCTACTACATCGACACAATTCAAGCTTTATGCAATCAAGCGGCAGTTATCAATACCCAACTAGCTCAGCAAAAACTAGCCCTTAATAGTGAGCTATCTAAAATTTTGACCCAACAGCAAGAAAACTACTGATCAATAAAGTCAACTTTCTCATCATTTTTCATGTGGTAGTCTCTAACCGAAGGGATTCGGTCTTTTTCCGCATGAACTTTTTCCTTGCTTAGCG
>PERF01000178.1 GCA_002928495.1 Methylobacter sp.
CCCCAGACCGGCCGGTTTTTGGCGTAGTAGTTTTTGTCGAACACTTGCGCCAGTGTGTGGTCATGCAGAGTCGGCATGCCTTGTTCGTCCAGCAGGCTTTTATAGGCTAATATCGCCATATTACCGCCGGGTTCCATGCCGTCACTGGTGGTGCCTGTCGGTACGTGGTCATGGAACATCCAAAGCCCTGGGCTGTAGCTGTGCAAGCCGTCGTTGAGGGTTTGCAAATGCAAATCCAGGCGTTGGGCCGGCGCTAGGTCGAAGACGTCACGCATGGTTTGTTGGTGCTCGCCTAGATCGACGCCGTCGGTGGCGGTTACGGTGGCTTTGTGGCCGTGAAAGTGCAGGGCGACCGGCGAGCGTTGGACATTGGCGATACGCAGTTTAATGTGCTGGTTTTCGTCCACCGCAATCAGGCCGTCTCTTAAGGTATACGGGAAGGCATGGCCGTTAAGCAAAAAGTAGTTTTCATGCGATTCGGTCATGTTATAGTCGCGCGCCATATTTTGGGCGATCAGCCGCGGGTCTATGTGGTTTTGAATGATGCCGGCCAGATTTTTATCGATGGATTGGTATATCAGATCGTATTCTTGCTGGTAATGTTCTTTTACCGCAACCGAGGGGTGGCGGACTTGGCCTGCGCCGATGTTAAAGGTTTGCACCCAGTTGTTGGGCCGGTTGGCTTCAATGACAAACATGCCTTGCAAGCCCATCATAAAATGCTGGGCGGTTTGCACGTGGCAGTGGTAAAGCATGGTGCCGGCGTGTCTGGGTTGAATTTCGTAAGTATGGCTGGTGCCGGGCATGACCGGGTGTTCTTCCATGCCGTCGTTATCTTCGCCGCCAGCGGTGCGCCAGGGATGGTCAACGCCGTGCAGGTGGATGGTATGGGGCAGATAATGGGTGTTTTCCAGGGTGATATAGACTTTATCGCCTTGTTCCACGCGTATGGTGGGCGATGGTGCGCGTAGCAAGGGATTGGCGGCCATTGAGTTGAAATTTTTCAAAGCCATGCCGCTGGATTTGGGGGCGAACGCCCACAGTCCGGGTTGCAGTCCCGGTGCTATGTCATAGGTGTTGATCAGAAAGTTGCCGTCCGGGCTGCTGCCGTTGAGTTCCACCACTTCCAATTTAATGCGGATGACGTCCGGGTCGCCGTCTTTGTCCAGATCATCCGACATCACCAGGGCGTCTTCGGACAAATGGGTCTGCATTAAGGTCTGCATGGAAATATTATTGGTGCCGCGCACGCTGGCGGCTACGTCGTAGGGATTGTCGGGCTCGCATAGCGGCGAGGCGTCTATGCTGACGCCGTCGATCTCTTGCGCCTGGCGCCATTCCGGGTGCTCGTTGGAACAAGGTTTTTCCACGCCGCTGCTGTCGCCTTTGATCAGTATGCGCGCGGTTTCCGGCAGGTTGACCGGATTGCCGCCGGTTAAGGCTGGCGCCAGCTTGACTGCGGCAAAAACGGCTCCCGCGAATAAAATTACTAAAAAACTGAAATATCTTATCGACATAGCTAAAGTCAGTGCACGAAAGCGGGGTATTGTAACCGAAAAGCCAAATCCACTTGTTGATATGGTGCTGTGCAAAGGCGGTTAGGCGATCGCTACCACCCGCATTGGGTTATGCAGATAGATAAAAGTTCAGCAGGTGTTTGGAGGGGTGATTGATGAAATTTGTTCATATTTTGTCTAGCTATTTATTGACAAAGTGAATGCCGGCGAGTAAATTGCTGCCAGTCTTTGAATTTTTGGTGAATCTGCTGAGGCAGACGGATTCGTTAAAGTTCGAAGACTATGATCTAACTTGTCTGATTTCCCCGTCAGGCAAGTGTTAAGTGTCCTCCTCTAAGCCCCTCTCACAGTCGTTTACGAGAGGGGATTTTTATATAAAGACAGGAGTCATCAGTGAATTCAATTGTTTTTAAAGCATTGCAGGTAGCAAAAGTGATTATCCAGATCAATTTTTGCGCTTCGGTTGTGGTTTTGATGGCAGGCTGTTTGTTATCGCTTACACCAACTCAATCCGTGTTTAATTTTAATGAAGACATTTACGGTGAAATGGCCGGTAGCTTAAGAATCATGATGCTTTATTTAGGCGTCACGGAAGCTTTGATTTGCCTGTATTGCCTATTCAGTAAAAAAGCCGTGCTGTTAGTCATTGTGGGTGCTTTTTTGATTCTGATGATAGGGTCTCTTGAGTTTTACGGACGTATCAATAATGTCGAGATTGATCCGGATTTTGTACCGTTTTTAGTTTATACCGGTCTGTCGCACATCGTGTTCGGAGTCATTCACGAGCTCAGCAAAGTTAAATCCCTACATCAAAATCCAGGCGACGTTTATTAGCGGAAGTACCTACCGATGATATTCAAATTATTGTTGATTTTGTTTTATTCCGGTCAAGCCCAGCCGGAAATTGATTTTAGAAGTAGCCGAGCCATGCAGCCGGATTTGGTATTGGAAGAACTGGCGGCGGTTAAACTATCGCAGCCCGATTTGCTGATGCAGCCCAATGTTTATTTTTACCAGGATTACGCTGTTGTAACGGCAGGCTTGTGTAAAATCACTGGCAGCTTATTTTGATTATAAATTCGAACTTGGGTCTGCAATCAAGCTGCTTTGAGCGTATTTGTCAGCTCCCGATGGCAGCGCGACAGGGCTTGATGATTTGATCCAGGCGACAATATCCTTCAAAACTAATTCTGCATTTAAATCCC
>PERF01000179.1 GCA_002928495.1 Methylobacter sp.
GGTAAAGCCATGGCAGGCTTGCATCCAGTCATTGAAGTTTGCCGTATTGGTAACAAGCAGGTTAACGGTGTTTGGCCGTTTGTAAGCTGGAATGGATTTTGGGAACGACGCTGATCCGCCGCTAATCGCATCATCCCGGTATTGAGTTTTTAACCCACTTAACCACATAGATTATGCAAAACAAAATTTTCTTAACGCTAAACCATTCGCGTTTGGGGCTTTGCTTACTCGGTTTGTTGACTCTGTTGGCGTTATGCCCGGTTACAATTCCGGCGCTTGTTTACGCTTTAGGCAGCGATTGGAATCAGGGTTTCGACCACCCGATGCAGGGCGGGGATCATTTGCTCACCATGATTGCAGTCGGGGTGTGGGCGGCGCAGTTACGCGGGCGGGCGATTTGGCTATTGCCGCTGACGTTTGTGAGTGTGATGAGTCTGGGCGGGCTGGCCGGAGCCGCCAAGTTTAGCGTGCCCAATGCGGAAGCCATGATATTGCTGTCCTGTCTGGTGCTTAGCGTATTGATCGTTAACCAAGTACAGTTCAACATCCGCACCAATCTCCTCATCATCGCGGTTTTTGCATTTTTTCACGGTTATGCCCATGGCCAGGAGATTTCCGCGTCGGCAAATTTAATTTCGTACACCTTGGGATTTGTTTGCGCTACCTTGTTGCTGCATGGTTCAGGCATAGTCACAGCGTGCTTGGTCATGCTGGTTTGCGCGATTGTGTTCGGCAATCAAGCCCATGCCGGGGAAGCCGCCACGGCGGTGGATACCGCTAAAGCGGCGGCAAACACCCAGCCCGAAACACAAGACAAGGGTGCGGTGCAACTCAAGGAAATTGCCGTTACCGAAGACGGGCAGGTAACAGACCTTATCGGCATTGCGGCATCGGCATCACAAGGGGACGTGTCGCGCGAACAATTTGAATACCGCCCGTTTTCGCGTAGCGGCGAGTTGGTTGAAGTGGTGCCCGGCCTGATCGCGACCCAACACAGCGGCTCCGGTAAGGCCAACCAGTTTTTTCTGCGCGGTTTTAATCTAGACCACGGTACCGACTTTATCACGTATGTTGACGGTATCCCCATTAACTTACCCTCGCACGCCCATGGCCAAGGCTATCTTGATCTTAACAGCGTGATTCCCGAGTTGGTAAACAACATTGAATACGGCAAAGGCCCGTATTACGCGGAGTTGGGGGATTTTGCGGCGGCCGGTTACAGCAAGCTATTTTCAGTCGATAAACTACCGCATGCGCTTGCCAAGTTGACTGTCGGCGAATTTGAATACTATCGCGGCTTGCTTGCCGACTCCCTGCCTGTGGGCCGGGGCAATTTGCTGTATGCGGGCGAGTTCAATTTTTATAACGGGGTTTGGCAACAGCCTGAAGATTCCCAAAAATTCAACGGCCAGCTCAGTTACACCTTGAATGAAGACACCTGGGGCGTGTCGGTATTCGCCAAGTCGTATACCAATACCTGGACGGCGACTAACCAGATTCCCCAGGCGCTGATCGACAACGGCACGCTGGATTTATACGGCACTATCGACCCTAGCGACGGTGGCAAAACCAACCGGCATAGCTTTTCCACCAAGCTTTGGAACAAAGGAAATAACTGGAAAAACGACGCTAATATCTATGCGGTTTATTACGATCTGGACTTGTATTCCAACTTTACCGGCTTTTTAAACGATCCGGTGAACGGCGACCAGATTCACCAGTTTGAACACCGGGTTCAAACCGGCGGAAATATCGAGCATACCCGCTTCAACAAGCTGCTCGGCTTTAACATGGACAACAGCTTCGGCCTGCAATTACGCCACGACGAGATTATGAATGTGGGTTTGGACCGCACCATCAACCGGCAGTTTCTGAGCACGGTCAGCCGCAGTAATGTGGGTGAAACCAGCGTCGGGGTTTATCTCAAGAACCAAACCTATTGGCATGACAAAGTACGCACCATCGCCGGTTTACGCGGCGATTTTATCAATAACGATGTCGCCGTGCTGGATACCGCCAGCCACGACCCTTTCATCAATGCGGCCAATTCCGGCCACCGCAACCAAGTGCTGGTCAGCCCCAAATTCAGCCTGGCTCTAGGCCCTTGGCATAACACCGAATATTTCATCAATGCCGGTTACGGCTTTCACTCCAACGACGCCCGCGGTACAACCTTACGCTTCGATCCCAATAGCGGCGCAGCCTTGAACGGCAGCGCCGCCCGCATTACCCCGCTGGCTTCGTCACGCGGCGCGGAAATCGGCCTGCGTAGCAATTTTATCCAAGGCTTGAATACCACTTTGGCACTCTGGTGGCTGGAAAGCAGCCAGGAACTGGTGTTTGTCGGCGACGAAGGCACCACCGAAGTCAACGGCAAATCCGTGCGTTACGGCGTGGAATGGAATAACGCTTACAAACCCACCGATTGGTTGACGCTGGATGCCGATTTAGCACTGACGTCCGCACGCTTTGTGGATACGCCGGACGGCGAAACCGGTAATTTGATTCCCAACTCGGTGGGCCGGGTGATCAGCGCCGGCGCCACCGTGGTGGCGCCGAACGGCTTATTCGGCAGCTTGCGCCTGCGCCATTTCGGTGATGTGCCGTTGGATTCCTCCGGCGTATTTAACGCCGGCAGCACCAGCATCGTCAATTTGGGGGCAGGATACCGGCAAAAGCACTATAAAATGGAAATCGACGTTTTCAATATCCTAGGC
>PERF01000180.1 GCA_002928495.1 Methylobacter sp.
CAGCCTAGCAAAACCGGGCCGATGGCGACGCCGTTGCCGGCGGCTACTTTGAGTAGATTGCTGGCGATATTGGCGGCTTCAATATTGGGTAAAATCAATAAATTGGCGCTGGCTTGCAGGGGTGTGTCTGGCATGGCTTGTTTTAATAAATCGTAATCCAGGGCGGTGTCGCCGTGCATTTCACCGTCGATTTCCAAGTTGGGCGCTTGTTGCTGAATGATTTTCAGTGTTGCCCGCATTTTTTGCGCGGAGGGGCTGTCGGCGGAGCCGAAGTTGGAGTGCGACAATAGCGCAACTCTCGGCACCATGCCGAACCGGCGCATTTGTTTGGCGGCCAATAGTGTGATTTCGGCCAGCTGGCAAGCATCGGGATTTTCATTGATATGAGTATCGGCGATGGCGATTTGCCGGTCTTGCAGTATCAGCATATTTAAACAAGCAAACACGTTAACGCCGGGTTGCTTGCCGAGCACCTGCTCTATGTAGTGCAAGTGCAGGCCGGTGGTGCCGAACGAGCCGCAGATCATGCCGTCGGCCCGGCCCCGGTGGACCATCATGGCGCCGAATAAGGTTTGCCGGCGGCGCATTTCCAGTTTGGCGTATTGTTCGGTAATGCCTTTGCGGACAGTCATTTGCAGGTAGGCTTGCCAATAGTCCTGATAATGTTGATCGCTTTCGGGAGTAACGACTTGAAAATCGATTCCGGGCTTCAGGCGCAGGCCGAATTGCTTGATACGTTCTTCAATAATGCCGGCTCGGCCGATCAATATAGGGGAGGCGATGTTTTCGTCGATCACGATTTGCAAGGCGCGCAAGATGTTTTCTTCCTCACCCTCGGCAAACACGATACGTTTTTTGGTGCCGGCAACGGTTTTGGTGATCTGAAAAATCGGCCGCATAAAGTTGCCGCTGTGGTAGGCAAATTGCTGTAGATGTTCGATATAGGCCTGCATATCAACAATCGGCCGGGTGGCGACGCCGGAGTCTTGCGCGGCTTTGGCGATGGCCGGCGCGATTTTGGTCATCAAACGCGGGTCGAACGGTTTGGGGATAAGATAGTCGGGGCCGAAGCGTAAATTCGAGCCGTAGGTGCGGCTGACAATGTCGGATTGCTCGGCTTGGGCCAGTTCTGCTATGGCATTAACGGCCGCGATTTTCATGGTCAGATTAACGGTTCTGGCGCCGCAGTCCAGCGCACCGCGGAAAATATACGGGAAACACAAGGCATTATTGACTTGGTTGGGGTAATCCGAGCGGCCGGTGGCGATGATGGCATCGTCCCGCACGGCTTTGATTTCCTCAGGCATGATTTCCGGAGTTGGGTTGGCCAGGGCAAAAACCAACGGCTTAAACGCCATGTTTCTGACCATTTCCGGTTTTAACACGCCGCCTGCGGACAGGCCTAAAAAAATATCGGCATCCACAATCACTTCCGCAAGACTGCGCATGGAGGTGGCCTGGGCAAAGCGGGCTTTATCCGGGTCCATTAGTTCCTTGCGGCCTTGGTAGACAACACCCGCCAAATCGGTCACGAAAATGTTGGCGATAGGAAAGCCCAGTTCAACCAAAAGATTTAAGCAGGCGAGGGCGGCCGCGCCTGCGCCGGAGACCACCAGTTTGACTTGTTGAATGTCTTTACCGACGATCTTTAGTCCGTTGGTCAAGGCGGCGGCGACAATAATTGCCGTTCCGTGCTGGTCGTCGTGAAATACCGGGATTTTCATGCGTTCACTGAGCTTGCGTTCAATGTAAAAGCATTCCGGTGCTTTGATGTCTTCCAAATTTATACCGCCAAAAGTCGGCTCCAACGCAGCGATCAAGTCGCACAGCCGGTCCGGGTCGGGCTCATTGATTTCTAAATCAAAGACATCAATACCGGCAAACTTCTTAAACAACACCGCTTTGCCTTCCATCACCGGCTTGGCGGCCAGCGGCCCGATATTTCCCAGCCCTAAAACCGCCGTGCCGTTGGTCACGACACCCACCAGATTGGCCCGCACCGTATATTTAAAAACATTGGCGGCGTCGGCCACAATTTCCTCGCAGGCAGCCCCAACACCCGGTGAGTACGCCAGCGCCAGATCGCGGTGATTGGATAAGTGTTTGGTGGGGGTGACGCTGATTTTTCCGGGGTTGGGAAACTGGTGGTATTCGAGGGCCGCTTCGCGGAAAGGCGGATGCTGAGGAGCTTGGGGCTTGGAAGATGAGGTCATGCTTAACGGCGTCCTTATGATTGATTTTTAATATAGCGTGCCAGGGTGGTGTTAAACAAATCCGTTGTGGATTTGCTCGCAGAACAGGTACTGGTTTCACCTAAATTTTGTGGCACGGCGCTGTAAACGCCGGCGGACGCTAAACAACCTGACTGGGAGTGGTTTCAGATCGGCTGCTTACGTTTATTTATGCAACAATTCCGGGCAAAACGGTTAAAGAACCGATTGAAAGTTTAAACATATTCAATAATTAAAGCCAAGGGCTAAGTTTTCCACAAAAAATAGTGGATATTAAATAACTTATTGAATCTTATAAAATATTGTCAATTAGGAAAGTGGCCGAGGTATGGGTGATGAAATAGCTTGTATTCCAAACTGAAACATCAATGGGCAAAACGATGCAGCCCGGTAGCGGCTAGCGGTAATGAATATCGGGTTTCCTGGATAGCGCGTAGGCTG
>PERF01000181.1 GCA_002928495.1 Methylobacter sp.
CAGGATAGCCGGATAATCAAAATTATCGTTAAGTTGGGTTAATACTTTCGCCAATTTTTTGTCATATTTTTCAATTTCCTGAATAATCAGCGCTATACGCTCACTTTCCAGGCTTTTAACCGCATTCTTCAAGTCCTGACACAAATCCTTGGGTAAGGCAGAAAACATTTCCGGTGCCAAGACCATAATGTCCAGCTCTGGTGACGATATCTCCGCATATACAAACTTCACACCCAGTTGCCTTGAAAGGCACTGATAGATTTCATAGGTATGGTATGGCTTTCGAATAAGTTCATCCATGCCGGCATCCAGTATCTCTGCCCTCTGTTCCATGAAAGCGGATGCGGTAACGGCGACTATTTTTACATCTTTTCCACCGGGAAGCCCGCGGATTATTTTTGTGGCATTCATCCCATCCATCACCGGCATCAGTCGATCCATCCAGATAAGGTGCGGCTTCCAACTTTGGAACAGCTCCACTGCCTGCTTACCGTTATCAGCAATCATGTAGTGAAAACCAATAGACTCCATTAAATTTGCCAGCAATAATTGATTCTCAAGCTGATCTTCGACAATTAGAATTCGGTATTCAGGTTGCCCAGGCATCACGCCCATAACTTCTCTTTCGCTTAAACCATGCAGCTCTCTTATGTCGGTTTCCTTTGCCTGCTTAAGAGGCAAATCGACCCGAAATAGCGAGCCTTTGCCCTGTGAACTTTCCACGATTATATGACCATTCATTAACTGTACGAATTGTCGCGTTATGTTCAGCCCGAGTCCAGTTCCCTTATGGTCTGCCAGGTAGCCCAATTGTACAAACGGTTCAAAAATGCGTTGCTGATCTTCTTGGGCTATGCCAGGACCAGAATCTTCGACCTCGATCAATAGATGTGAAATGGTGTTATTTTTTGTACTTAAGCGAATTGTTACCCCCCCTTTTTGCGTAAATTTCAAGGCGTTTCCTACCAGGTTGATCAAAACCTGACGCAATCGTGCTTCGTCTCCGATAATGTAGCGAGGAAACTCTGAAGACTGATCAATCTGTAACTGCAAGTTTTTCTCGGCAGCCCGTGCCTCCATCATGTTCATAACATCACGTAGCATGGCGCCTAAATCGAACGGAGCTTCTTCCAGTTGAACCCGGCCCGCTTCTATCTTGGCCATTTCTAAAACGTTATTTATCAGGGTGAGCAAGTGTTCGCCGCTACGATTTATAATATCCAAATTTTCACGTTGATTTTCGGTAACCTTAGGGTCGCGGCGCAGGATTCCGGAAAAACCAAGTATCGCGTTCAGAGGCGTACGCAATTCGTGGCTCATATTAGCTAAAAATACGCTTTTGGCCTTATTTGCCGCATCCGCTGCATCCCGCGCCAGCATTAACTCGGCGGTACGCTCCTGTACAGTCTCTTCCAAGCGGTTCTTATGGCGCAGAAGCTCCTCTTCAGCCACTTTTCGCTGGGTAATGTCGGTGAGCATGGCAAAAGATCCATGAAAACCGCGGTCATCCTCAATGATGGGGACAGTGGAAACCATGGCCCATAAAGTTTGTCCGTCGCTACAGCGGAAACGGCTTTCGTAATGCTCAGCCTGCAGTTGTCTCCGGTGCCCTATTTTTTCTATGTGATCCGCGATGTCTTCTTCAAACATAAAATTCGTCACTGGTCGACCGAGCATGACTTCACAGGAATAACCGAGCATGTCGGCCATTCTGGCATTGACGAAGGTGGTCAGGGCATCTTCCCCAAGCATCCAGATGCCTTCATTGGCGGTATCAATGATACGCCGGTATCTCGTCTCGCTGTCTTGTAGATTACGGTAGGACAACAGGCTAGTCAGGCCATCGGCCAGTCGTCGGCCGATTTCCTTAAACAGCCTTGTTTCTTCCTTAGTCCACTCTCTCGGATAAGAGCACTGGTGCATTCCAAGCATATATGGCTTATCGACTTTAGGATATATGGCCATTGAAATCTGAGACTGCACCTTAAATTTTTCCGAAACTTGACCAGGTAAAGCATGATTCGAGCCTGGGCCAAACTTAACTGGCTCATTTGTCGAGAGCACCGTCTTATATACCCTGACGACTTCCGAATCCATTGGTATTACAAGTCCTTGGGCAAGGGCGCCAGGATACTCCGGGCGCGTCTTTTCCATCACGGATCGCCAAGTTGTAACATCGGGATCGCAGGGATAACATAGCCAAGCACGATCACAGTCGAAAACCTGGAGTACTGTTTCGAGGGTACGGTTTATTATTTCTTCAATGTGGGTTGAGCCTTGTATTGCAATGTTAACCATATCCATACTTTCGAAATAGTGCAGATTGGCAAGTCGTTCTTGCTCCATAAGCTTGCGCTCGCTGACATCCCTGCAAATCGCTAAGCTATAGGCTTTGCCATCGAATTCGAAGTAATTGCAGGTTATATCGACCGGAAATATCCTACCGTCACGATTTCGATGCACTGTTTCAAACGGTATTTGATGGCGCATAGCCAACTCTGACCAAAATTGCTTCTTGACTTCCGGCGACCAACCCGGATTTATATCATAAATG
>PERF01000182.1 GCA_002928495.1 Methylobacter sp.
GCTCGATACCAATATCATTTTTGAACTGAGGCGGCCAAAGTCAATAACCTGATTGTCGCCACGCGCAATGTTTATGAAATCAGCCCACCCAGGCATGCCCCGGCTTTCAATCGCAGTTTCAATCTTGGCTAAAAAATAACCAACCCAAAGCACATTATAATCGTTGCGGACATCCAGCTAAGCCTCTAGTTTCGTAATTAAACAAAGCTCAAAAATAAATTTACCCTGCTATCGGGTTGTGCAATACTCGGCCACAAAGTTGAATCATCCGTGCCGGATTAGGATAGCGAATGTATGTAGCGCAGAAGAAAGATATATCCATCAACATAGAAGGCAATAGCATTGCCATCTGCTATGGTCTTGAATGGCTGCATTCAGTCATGACCTTGTCGGCCAAATCCATGGTGCCGTTTAAGTTTTTCACCGAACCCGCCAAGGTGGAGAACCGTTCTTACCCGCGCTCCGACAATCCGGGTTTTTTTCTATTCAAGGATGCCCAGTTGAATACCGCGTCGGCTGCAGGCGGACGGCAGCATGTGGACTTTGCCCATCAAGTCCCGCAGCTCTGCGATCTGTTTGGGGTAAAGCATCTGGACTTAAAAATTCCGATCAGCGACATTGCCATTGTCTCCAAACGCGCAGTCTGTGAGGAAACCATTAGAGTCTTCAAAGGCTGCAAACAGTTTAACGTTCTGGGCGGAAAACCGTATCCGTTCGAAGATAAGCTGTATCCGGAATGGCCGGTGTACGGCTATCCGTTGCTTTGCATAGTCGGAGTAGGCGGGGCTTTCACCAACGAAAAAGCCAACACCCAAGGTGAATGGCGGGTTGTGCAATGCGTTTTCGGCGCCGTGCTCACCCGCTTATTGCGCGAACGCTATCTAGGAATTGAAGTTGTCTCACGGGAAGGTTTTGGCTCGGTGTTCCCCACGCTGGCCGACATTCCCGACGGTATCCGCCTGGATCCGGGATTGTTGCCGCCGCAAGAGGGTGCTATCGCCATTGCCGAGGCATTGGGTTTTATAAACGGCTTTATCTTGGAAATGAAGGATATTGTCAAGAAAGCCGGCTTACCTAAATGCGTGGCCAAGATGAACGGCTATGATTCGGGCCCGCTTATGGCTGTCGACTTCCTAATGTCTGAATTGCATAGTCTGGCACAGAGTAAACCCAAAGCCGGCCCTGACGCTTATGCCGAAATTGTCGCTCGCTTCACCGGCAAAGAAAACGAGTGCAAGCTGGAATACCTGGATGGAGAGATTAAATACCTGCTCAAGGACGCGTTTCCGCTCATCAAAAAGCCCAAGGGGTTGAAACTCAAACGCCGTGCCGTGCTCAAGGAGGATTCCGGTTACGGCTCGGAATCCGACTACGAGGACGAACCGGAACAATCACAAAGCTCGCAACTTACCCAAAAACACGATATTGCGCTGGAAAAATTTAAGAGCAAAACCGATAAAGACGAAAAAGAACTCTCGGTTTCCGGCGCTTTAGCCATCAAAAAAATCTCCGTGCTCACGGGTATGGCGGCCTTACGCATGGCTACACTTTACGGCATGATGTATTCCAAATGGTTATTCACTCAGACCGATCTAAAGACAACCGAAGAGGCGAAAACATCAAGCATCAAAACCTGGGCACCTTATTTTGAGCTGGAACACGACTTTGAGAATTTGTGGAAAAAGGTGGAATCCAATCCTCAGGGCATACAGGTTTTGCTGTTCGACGGCGCGCCCAATCCCATCAACATTCCTGGACACGCTACCGAGACCGGATCGCAGCCCAAGAAGCCCAGCAAAACCAGCAAGCAGAAAGCGGTGCTCAATACGCCCAATAACCTGGGCGCCATCATCATCGACACCACTAACCTAGCGTCATGGGAGAAGGCGCAATATCTGTTTATGTTTCAAAAATTTTTGGTTCAGTCCAAGAGTCCTAAACAGCCCGGCGGCGTCATCCTCATGATCGACAGCGCCAGCAAACATCCAACAGGCGGAGATTTAGTTCACGGAGTGATGCGGGTGTGCGGCCACCCGAATTCGGTTGAAGCGTTTTTTAAACAATTTCTTTTCCCCCATCTTAGTTCCAAAATGACGGAAAAACTAAATTTAAAAGAGGAACAAAACACTAAAACCATGACGGTGTTATCGGAAGATGAAACCGAAGCAAGGCGGATGATGAAAAATTACCGCCTGGTAATGCGCAACGCGGATTTTTGGCAATGGTTTTGACGCCCGCACCGTCAAACTATTGAGATCCCAATTTTAATAGTGGCTGGCGCTTAACCGACAAATTTTAAGATCGCCAGCCCTGACCAGTGCCGAAGGGGCTTTACCGAGACGATGACTCAGTGTTTAAACCATTACCTGGGTTTTTCACAAGTGATAGCGATCGGATGTGTACAACATGTAATCCCGCACTTGCTGATTTGCTGTGATCTGTTTGGCTATCAGTTGATTGATTTCAGAAGACAGTTTTGCCGCGACAGTG
>PERF01000183.1 GCA_002928495.1 Methylobacter sp.
TTCCCGTGTTGGGTGAGTTCTTCGGCTTTCGGTCAGCCGTCAATGTTGTGTGGTAAAACCGAGAATTGGACAAGGGCGTGCGCGCTTCCAACTGATTTTAAAGTATTTTTTATTGGGATAAGATTTGCTTTGGTTAATTTTCTCCAGAACGGAAATAGGTATTGGCATTATGGGATAACCCACGATGCCAGGCTGGCGAAGTCGATTTAAAATCTGTTAAAAATGCTGCATCGCTTTCTAAACGCGGTCGCCGAACATAAACAAAATGACCCGGCCGATGTCTTCACTGTTTTTCAGGCTAACCTAGGCGCCGTGCGGCCTTACTGCGCCTTGCTTGTAAGTGATCGGAAAGTTTCGGACGCAACGCTGTGAAAGCGGAGTCTGAATGTGCCAAAGTTTTTAACTCACATTCCCCAACCCTGCCAAAATCTGCCGCTGCATGGTTTCCGCCATGGCTTTGGGATTTTCGGCATCGCGGATAGGGCGGCCGGCGACGATGTAATCGGCGCCGTTTTGAAAGGCGGTGGCGACATCCACCACGCGTTTTTGGTCGTCTTCGCGGTTGTCTACCGGGCGGATGCCGGGGGTGATGATTAACAGTTTGTCGCCCAATTCGGTGCGGATCATCGGCGCTTCCAGGCCCGAAGAGACTATGCCGTCGCAGCCGATCTGCAAAGCGCGTCTGGCGCGCGATAATACCAAATCCCGCACGTCGCATTGAAAGCCCAGGTCGTCCAGGTCGCCGCGGTCCAGGCTGGTCAAGGCGGTGACCGCCAGTACTTTCAAATCGCCTTTGGCTTCCACGGCGGCTTGCATGATGGCGTCGTTGCCGTGGATAGTGGCCAGATCCACGCCTTTAAGGCTTAAGGCTTTAATAGCGCGGCCCACGGTGGCGGGCACGTCGAAGAATTTTAAATCGACGAAAACCTTGTTGCCGCGTTGCTTCAGCCATTCAATAAAGCCGAAGTAATCGCCGGCCATGAACAACTCCATGCCGACTTTGTAAAACACCACCGAATCGCCCAAAGTTTCCACCAGCGCCTTGGCCTCTTCAATACTGGGCAGGTCCAGGGCCATGATCAGGCGTTCGCGAACGGGGATGGGTTTGGTGGAGAGTAATGCGGTCATGGCTAAACGGTTCCGGGTAAATTGCTAGCGGGCCATATTACCGGAACTTGTTGGCGCGGGGAATGTTAAAATCGTTACCGGTTTTGTCGGTTTTCAAGGTTGCGCCACGGATGACTTCCACGCTTATACAAATGACTTTAATCATGGCCTGCGGCGCATTTTGGCGGCTATTTAATCCAGGCGGTTTATCCGCCGCGCAAACCCGGCACGTATTGACCAGCGTGGTGTATTATCTGCTGCTGCCGGCGATGGTTTTGGAGGTGTTGTGGGCCGCCGACATCGGGCTGCATTCCTTGCGTTACACGGTATTGGGCGTGAGCTGTTTTGTGCTGGCGTTGTTTGCCTTGTGGCTGACCGGCGCGGTGTTCAAGTTTCAGCACAAGCGCTTGGGAGCGATGATTCTGGCGGCGGGTTTTCCTAACGTCACTTATTTAGGCTTGCCGGTTTTGCAGCAAACCTTCGGCAATTGGACGCAGTCTTTGGTGATACAAGTGGATCTGTTCGCGTTCTCGCCATTGGTATTCACACTGGGCATTGCCATTGCCCGCTATTACGGCGAGGATGACGGCAACACGCCCAAATCCTGGCTGGCTTATTTTAATGCGCCGCCGTTTTGGGCCGCGGCGCTTGCGGTTACGCTTAATCTCAATCACATTCCGGCACCAGCGGTGGTCGTCGGCAGTTTGCAAAAACTATCGGCGGCGGTAGTGCCGTTAATGTTGTTTTCCCTGGGTTTGGCGTTAAGCTGGAAAGCGGTAACTTGGCGCAACCTGCCTTACATGCTGCCGGTGATTGTCATCAAGTTATTCTTGATGCCGCTGTTTGCGCTGGTGCTGGTCGGTTACCTGGGCTTTACCGGCGACCACAAAGCTGCCGCGGTCATGGAAATGGCCATGCCGTGCATGCTGATGGGTATCGTGTTCTGTGATCGTTACCGGCTGGATGAGGGGCTTTACGCGATGGCGGTCACTGTAACCACATTGCTGAGCTTTTTGACGCTGCCGTTCTGGCACCATTTACTGACAAGGTAACCGGCATGAATCCGAAGCTGGAAATATTTTCCCAGGGCGAAGAAGTCGTCACCGGGCAAACCGTGGACACCAATGCCGCCTGGTTGTCGCAGCAGGCGGTGGCCATGGGCTTTGAAGTGGCCCGGCATACGCTGTAGGTGACAATCTGGCCGATTTGAAAGCCTTGCTGAAAGAAATCTCGGAACGCGCCGATTGTTGTATCTGTACCGGCGGGCTTGGCCCAACCATCGACGATTTGACGGCGCAGGCGGTAGCGGAAGC
>PERF01000184.1 GCA_002928495.1 Methylobacter sp.
TAAATACGACTCGGTGCCTTACAGCCCGGAACTGCGCGACCGCCGCCTGCGGGAAGTCCGCCAACAACTGGGCGAGGCGTTACAGGTTGGTGGCGTTTAGAGTGCCGGTGTTAGATTCGGCCTTTTAATGTTGGCCGCGTTCCTGTCCAACGCGCCGGCTATCGGCCTGTAAAATCTCATGCTAGCATAGTGCTTCATTCAACAAAGGAATAGCGCCCATGACTTCGCTGAAATACCTGTGGGATTGGTGGCATGTTAGCGATAACCGAGAATCGGTTATACCCATTATCTGGGCTCTGGGAGTCGTCATCATCGCACTCTGGGGGCGTTATTGGCATTTTAAGCGTAAGAAAGCATCCATCCCCCCTGAATTACCCGACCGCAATACCGAGGGCCTAGCGCCCCGTTCGCCATCGCAGCCTAGCGTCAACCAAAGCCACTCCGGCACAGGAGACAATATCGCCGGCAATCAAACCAAGATAGGCCGCCGGATTAACCAAGGCACCCACAGCACTTATAACGAAAACAGCCGGGATTGAACCATGGCGCAGCAAACCCACAGCGGCTCGGGCGATAATATCGGCGGCGACCAGATCAACATCGACCATCAAATCAACCAAGGTGACGGCAGCACCTATATTGAACAGCAATTTATCAACCAACCTAAGCCCACCCAACACTACCTGACCGCACCGCCGTTTATCCCCAGCGTTTTTGAAGGCCGCGAAGAGGAATTATCGGCTATAAGGCAAAAACTGTTTGCCAACCACAACCCGCAGCACTTGTTGCTGTTAGTTAACGGCGAGGGCGGCATCGGTAAAACCAGCTTGGCGGCTAAATACTGGCAACACTACCAAACCGACTACAAACATATGGCCTGGCTGTATGTGCAAGCCGGCATCGCAGAGGCTTTGTTAACGTTGGCATACCCGTTACTACCGTCATTAGACGAGCGATGGGATAGCCAACAGCGCCTGGATTTAATCCTGCAAACCCTGACCAACCTGGACAAGCCCTGCTTGCTAGTGCTAGACAACGTTAACGATCCTAAAGTGTTACAGCAAGGCTTTCTGCTGTTAACACGCAATGTGAATCTCCACATTTTGTTAACCACCCGCATCACTCACTTTGAACAGGCGGAAACCTACAAAATCCAGCCGTTGCCTGAAGATCCGGCCATCGCCGTATTCAAAACCCATTATCGCAGCCACCGGCCCCAGGAAGACGACTTGCTGCGTACGATTTTCCGACATGTCGGCGGCAATACCTTGGTAATGGAACTGATAGCCAAAACCCTAGCGCAGCGAAATGCCCTGGAGCTTAGCTACAGCCTGACCGATTTATTGGCCGATCTCCACACCCAAGGCGTATTGTCCACGCTCAACCGCCATGCCGTGACAACGGCCTACCCAGGCACCGACAACGCCTTGCGCCAGGACACACCGGAAGCCATCATCACCGCCATGTTCGACCTTGCCGGGCTTGGCGAGGCGGAATCGGCATTGTTGTCGGTGTTTTCGGTGTTACCGGCGGAAAATATCGGGTATTCGGCGCTAAAAACTCTTCTGCCGGCCAGCGCCGACTTAGACCTTAGCCTGGTGGCGTTAGCCCAAAAAGGCTGGCTGGACCGGGAAGCCGGCACCGATTTTAAAATCAGCCCGGTCATCCAGGACGTAGTTCGCAGCAAACATCACTCGCGCTTGGGTGATGATTGCCGCAACCTGATTGACGGGCTGATCGAACACTTAGAATACGAACCGGGCACCGGCCATGTTATCAGCAACGATTACCAACAAGCCGCACTCTGGGCTCGTTATGCCGAAAGCGTGGCTAAAGCGATACCGACGGCGGGTAGATCGCTGGCTGTTCTAAACGAACGCCTGGGTAATTTTTACCTAACAACCGGCAACCTGGGCCAAGCCTTGGAGTATTTTGAAGAATATAATCGATTATCCCAAGCACTCCATGCGGACTACCCCGACGATCTCGACTTCAAGAACGGCTTAGCGATTTCGTATGAAAAACTGGGCGCAACGCACACGGCCCTGGGCAACCTGGCGCAGGCCTTGGCGTATTTTGAAGAGTCTTATCGATTAGGCCAAGAACTGTATGCGGCCTACCCCAGCAATGTGAGCTTCAAGCACGGCTTGGCGATTTCGTATGAAAAACTGGGCGCAACGCACACGGCCCTGGGCAACCTGGCGCAGGCCTTGGGGTATTTTGAAGAGTATTATCGTTTATCCCAAGCACTGTATTCGGCCTACCCCAGCGATGTGAGCTTCAAGAACGGCTTAGCGATTTCGTATTCCAAACTGGGCGCAACGCACACGGCGCTGGGCAACCTGGCGG
>PERF01000185.1 GCA_002928495.1 Methylobacter sp.
AGAAATGTCTTCCAAAATCAAAGATGTAAGATTCATTTGATTCTCTTTTTCAAGCATTTTTAGCGCGGTTGCGCTGACTGACGGTCACCTAAAACTTGACAATCAATCGTTTGATTGATATTTTACAAATCAATCGATTGATTTAATTTTGTCAGGGGTTACTTTACAGGGTTCTTATGGTTAAACATAGCGCACACGATACTGATACCGGCAATGCCCGCAGCCGGTTGATTGCGGCAGCACTCAAGCTGTTTGCGGAAAAAGGTTACAAAGCGGCATCGACCCGCGACATTTGCGAGGCGGCGGAGGCTAATATTTCTGCTATCCGTTATTACTTCGGCGATAAAGCCGGGCTTTACCGGGCTGCATTTATCGAACCGATGGGGGAGCATTCTTGCATGCTCAGTGTTGATAGCTTCGAAGGTATGTTTTTGCGGGAGGCGCTCAACCGGTTGTTCAAGGACTTTCTGGCGCCGATGAAAAAAAGTGAAGAGCTTAAGCTGGTGGTGAAGCTGCATTATCGGGAAATGCTGGAACCGACCGGCGCTTGGCAGGAAGTGATTGATGCCGAGATAAAGCCGCAGCATGCCGCTTTGGTGTCACTGTTTAAGCAACATTTTGGATTGTCCGCAATCGATGAGGATTTGCATAGGCTGGCGTTTGCCGTGATCGGCATGGCCGTGCACTATTATGTCGGCCAGGATGTGGTGTTGAATATTTCGCCGCAGATTATGCAAACCGAGGAAGCCGTCGATATTTTGATTGATCGTCTGACCGGTTATGCGGTGTCCATGGTTGAAGGCGAAGCGGCGCGACGGGCCGGTCTGGAGGCGGGAAATGCCGGATAAACTGCTGCGTTGTTTGGCGCTTGCCTGTGCGCCATTGTTTTTGTCAGCTTGCGGTACCCGTGGCTTATTGGCGACAGTCGGCCCCGATTACCAGCCGGGGCCTGTGCCGGCTGCAGCCGCTTGGCAGGTTGCGGCCGAGGGTAAAGGGTTGGCGCATGACGGCAGTCCGGCCGAGTTAATCCACTGGTGGGAGCGTTTTAACGACCCCGTGTTAACGCGGATTTTAACGGCAGCCGAACAGGAAAGTGCTACCGTTGCCGATGCCGCCATGCGTATTGAGCAAGCCCGCGCCAATCTGGTGGCTGCCGGCGCCGGCTTGGTGCCGAATCTGGACGCAAGTTTGTCTGCCAACCGCTCGTCGGTCTCTTTCGGCGGCACGCCGTTTATCTGGAATCAATACAGTGCCGGTTTGCAATCGAGTTGGGAAATTGATTTGTTCGGCGGTTTGTCGCGTGAGGCGGAAGCGGCGCGCAGTCGTTATCAAGGCAAACAAGCTGCCTGGCATGATGCCCGGGTAGCGGTGGCGGTTGAAGCCGCCAATGCGTATCTGGCTTACCGTTATTGTCAAAGCCGGGTGCAGTTGTTGCGCACGGATACGGATTCGCGCTTGCAGTCGGCGCAGCTTACCGCTCTTATCAGCGAAGCCGGCCTGGGCGCGCCGGGCGATGCCGCCTTGGCCGAGGCGAGTGCGGCCGAAGGCGAGAGAATGTCGTTGCAGCAGCAAGCCGAATGCGAGCGTACCTTAAAAAGTCTGGTTGCCATGACCGCGCTCGATGAACAACTGTTGCGGTCCTTGTTGGGCGCGGCTTCCGGTCAGGCCGGCCAGTTGCCTGAGCCGCCGGCGTTTCGGCTGGATGCCATTCCGGCCAAGGTATTATTGCAGCGCCCCGATGTTGCCGCCGCCGAGCGCGAGGTAGCCGAAGCCAGCGCCAATATCGGCGTGCAACGGGCCAAGCAGTTTCCGAAATTGAGTTTAACCGGCAATATTACGCCCACGTTTCAAAACTTTAATGGTTCTGCGCTATTGCTGGCGGAAACCTGGGCTATCGGGCCGACACTGAGCTTGCCGCTGTTCGATAGAGGCAAACGGGCGGCCGATGTGGCGTCGGCACAAGCCGAATATGCCGCTGCGGAGAGTCGCTTCAGGAGTAAAGTGCGTACGGCCGTTAAAGAGGTGGAGGAAGCCTTGGTGCGGCTGGCTAGTACCGATCAGCGCATGCCCAAGGCAGACCAGGCCATCAACGGTTATAAAATCAACTTAGTGGGTCAGCAAACGCTTTATCA
>PERF01000186.1 GCA_002928495.1 Methylobacter sp.
CGGGCGCGATTGATCTCGTTAAAAAAGAAAACCGCCAGCCGTTCGCCTTGCTTGAGTAGCGGGCCTTCTTCCACTCGCGGCTTGCCGTTGCCGTCCAGGTAGGTGTAATAAATCAAATCGGCAGGTAGTAAATCGATGCTGCCTTCAACGCGCTGATAAGCCCCGCCCAAGCCTTGCGCCGCCGCCCGTAATAAAGTGGTTTTGCCGGTGCCGACACTGCCTTCCAGCAGCACGTGCCCACGGGCAAAGATTGCAATCAGCAGTTGGCGGATCACCGTGGGTTGGCCGATTATGGCCTGGCCCAGCAGATTCTCCAGCGCCAACGCCTTAGCCCGCCAGTCGCCCAGTTGTTGTTCTGTCATGAAGCAAAGTCAAAAAGGCCGGAAAACCAAGTTTTCCGGCATAAGGTTGAGAAGCCAAAAGTACTTAAAAAAGCTGTGTGCGCTGCTACGCTATTTGATGTCTTCGACGTCGTACACGAATTTGCCGGTTTTGCTCAGGTTAGCCGAGCGTTTTTCGTTGCGGGCTTCCATATCTTTGATGGATTGGGCTTGTTTATCCAATTCGTTGGGGTCGTGTTTGGGGTCGTATTTGCTGCCGGCGACTTTATCCGGATAGCCGGGCTTAGGTTCCCAGCACACGCCGGCCTCTTTGCAATGAGTGCCGTCGTAGGCATAAACAGCGGTAGCTTGCAACAAGGCCGTGGCCGCCAAAGCGCATATCAGTGTTTTCATTGTTGTTTCCTCCAGTTATTGGTTTAACCATTTGGCTTTTTTCGGATCGCCGTTATAAACGCTGCGAATCCAGGCCATGATGTGTAGTAATTCATCGCTGTTGAAATTAGACGATTGCGGGCCCATCATGCCGTTGGCACCGCCGAACAACAGCTCGAACAAGCCGTGGTCGGTGGCGTTGCGGGGATAAGTCCAATAGTCGTCCGCCAGACCCGGCCCCAGTTTGCCCTCCGCCTCGTGACCGTGACAGCCCGAACAGCCGGTCAAGTACAAGGTGTGGCCTTTTTCAATGGCGTCCTTATCACCGTTGTAGGGGTTTTTACCGGTTTGCATAAATTGCTTGAAGGCTTCGGTATTGCCGCCTTTTTTGGCAAAACTGGTATCCAAGGCCTCGCCGGTGATGGCGTTGTGCAAGGTAATATCGGCCTTGACCGCGCTCGCCGAGATCAGCGTGACCGCAGCTGCAAGCCCCAGCACAGGGCTTCTTGTATGATGCTTTCATAATTGCTTCCTGTTATTTTTTCGCCACCGGTCCAACGGCGGTTTCGGGTAGTAACGGCATGCCTTCGGCTGCCAAAATGTGTTGAATTTCCGTGCGTTTAGCCCGTATGAAGCGGTTGATGTCGGCCAGCAAAGCCTCGTTGCCCTCGCTGACCGCAATCGACGTGCTGTAATGAAACTGCACCGGCTCACCGTCGGCGCGCTGACTGCTTGCCGGCACCACCGCCATGGTTAACGGCGTGGCAGCTTGCTTGACGTAACGCGCCGCCGCCGGCCCCCAAAGCACGGCCATGCCGGCATTGCCGCCGGCGACTTCCGCCACCAGCTTTTCATTCTCATATTTGACGTATTGATTACGCTTGGATTTATAACCTACCAATTGCTGGGAGTAATTGAACAAATCGTTATACCGGCCGATGGCGCGCAGCATGGTTTCCGCAGGCGTGCCCGGCACGAAAGCGATTTTCTGCACGCTGTGCAAAGCCTCGTTTTGCCAGCCGTCCACGTTTAGGCCATCCTGTTTACGAGTGATAAACACGTAGCCGGAACGGTAATACGGTTCGCTGGTTAACAATCTGGGATCACCGGTATCGACACCCATGGCAACGTCGCACAAGCCTTTTTGCAGAAAATCCCTGAGGTAGTAACGGGGATCGCTCCAATACACGGTTTCCAGCGGCCGGCCCAGGCTTTTAGCCAGCAAGGCAGCCAGCGCATTTTCAAAGCCTTCGCCTTTATTGTTGGAATACGGCATTTCATCTTCGGCCGCGCAGACTTTCAACGGC
>PERF01000187.1 GCA_002928495.1 Methylobacter sp.
TATCCGTTTGCGCTACCGGCTTGGGCACGGCATGGGTTAAAAGATACGCTTTTAGAGGCTATCTCGGAAAAACGGCATCCGGATAGTAGCTGGCTGTTTATGACGCCCAAGCCGATTTAAAGTTGAAAAACCCCGGCTTAGTCAAATCACATAGCGTTTTCTCATCACAAATTTGCAGGCCTTATAGTCAGCGTTGTCGCAAATTTTTATAGCATTTTAGAGAAACTGGAGACGGCTAACTCTGTTGCGTTTTTTCCAGAATGAACTGCTCAATGTCTTCCGCGCACTTGGGTACCGACAAATAATAGCCTTGAGCGATATCGCAACCTTTAACTTTTAACAGCGTTAATTGCTCTTTGCGCTCCACACCTTCCGCCACCACCTTCAGCCGCAGTTGGTGGGCGATGGCAATAATTGTTGAGGCGATAGCGGAATCATCCGAATTTTCGATAATATCGCGCACGAAAGAACGGTCGATTTTTAAGGTATCAATCGGAAACCGCTTTAGGTAACTGAGCGACGAGTAGCCGGTGCCGAAGTCATCAATGGAGATGGATATGCCCATTTTTTTAAACTCGTGCAAAGTTTTAATGTTATTTTCGGCGTTTTCCATGGCCACGCTTTCGGTGAGTTCCAAACATAAATTCCCTGGATTCATTCCGCTATCAACCAATATGGAAGACAGGCGGCTTAACTGATTGCTCTGCCTGAGCTGAACGCCCGAGTAATTTACCGATAATTTCACCGGCGGCAAGCCTCTTCGCATCCAGACCATGTATTGCCGGCAAGCCTCGCGCAGCACCCAATCGCCGATCAACACGATCAAATCGGTTTGTTCGGCATAAGGGATAAAGCGGTCGGGAGAAATAAACCCCAATTTAGGGTGCCGCCAGCGTATTAATGCCTCAATACCGACAATCTGGCCGCTGGTTAAATCGATTTGCGGCTGATAATACAAAAGAAATTCATCCGATATTAATGCGTGCCGTAAATCGGTTTCCAACTCCAACTCATCATGTGCCTGTCGGTTCATGGACTCGGTAAACACGGCATAAGTATTTTTACCCATATTTTTGGCGTAATACATGGCGGTGTCGGCATTTTTCAATAAACCGTGAATATCTTCGCTGTCTTGAGGATAAACCGCCGCGCCTATGCTGGCCGTCACGAATAATTCACGGTCTTGCAAAGTGAATGGCGCTTGAAAGCTGTCCAGAATTTTACGCGCCACACGGTCGATTTCTCCCGTCCCGTGAATTTGGGTCAGCACCACGGTAAATTCATCACCCGCCAACCGGCAGACAATGTCCGTGGCCCTAACCGCCTTTTTCAAACGGCCGGCCACCTCGATCAACAATTGATCACCGGCTTGATGCCCTAAGGTATCATTGATTATCTTGAAACGATCCAAATCCAAAAACAACAATGCCACCAGATAGTGCCCGCGGTTAGCCAAATCAACCGACCATTGCATTTTTTCGTAGAACAGGTTCGGTTAGGCAAACCGGTTAACTGGTCATAATGCGCAAGACTGATTAATTTATTTTCCGCTTCTTTACGCTGGCTAATATCGGTAAAAATACCCACGTAATGGGTGACTTGATCGCGCTCGTCGGCCACCGCGCTAATCGACAGCCATTTGGGAAAAACATCGCCATTTTTCTTTTTGTCCCAAATTTCGCCGCACCATTGTCCGGTTTTTTGCAACTGACGCCACATGTTTTCGTAGAACGCCTTATCGTGAAAACCCGAATTCATAAATTTAGAGCTTTTACCGATAACTTCTTCACGGGAATAACCGGTAATCTCGGTAAACGCGGCGTTAACATTGACAATGCGGGCGTCGGTATCGGTAATCATGATGGCATCGTGGCTGTTTTCGAAAATCTTGGCCATCAACCTCAAGCCTTCTTCCATTTTTACCCGTTTGGAAATATCCCGGATAATCACAATCCAGGATTTTTTATCGGTAAAGAAAGGCGCGCT
>PERF01000188.1 GCA_002928495.1 Methylobacter sp.
AAATTTAGTTATAAAAATGCTAAGGCGGTTAACCCTTAGCGATAACAAGGACAGCAGTTTTTAAACAAAGTTCACTTGATTTTAATAATATAAATACCAGCGCCCGGAACCCCAGCGCCAATAGTATGAACAGGTGGAATACCAGTAATTGTAAAAAATCGGTTGCCAACGCCGGCGCCATTGATAATCCGCTTGCTCGGATTGACGCGCGGCAATGGCCTCTTTGAGTAAAGTATTGGCTTCTTTGTCGCCTCGGCTGGCAGTGATTGAAAGCCATTTTTCGGCTTCTCCTGGATCGGCGCCGAGTTCACCCAGGCCGGTTAAATAAAGCCGGCCTAGCGCTTTTTGCGCATTCAAATCGCCGCGTTCGGCTGCGTCACGCATCCAGGTGATCGATTTATAAGTATTTTGCCGTATGCCATCGCCCCTGAAATACCGCAAGGCCAAATCATAAGCCGCGCGTGGGTCGTTGGCGGCAAGCTGTTCTAAAGCCGTAATTTTCGCCTCATCTTGTGGTGGTAATGCCGAATTAGGATCGTATGAGGCAGAGTTCTTGGGGCGGTCGGCACAGCCGTTTTCATCGCAAATATGGACGGTAGCGTTGTCAACGGGTTTACTCTGATTACTGCAGGCGGATAGACACAGTACCGCAGTAGCCGCTATTAGTTTTACTTTCAAAATCATAAGAGGTTTCCTTGTTGTTAGAGGTTTTTGTCTGGCGATGGCGTTTAAATTTGAGATTTAATGAAAATTTAACAATAATAGCAACACTTTCTAACAGGAAATATAACGGGGGAATAGTTGAATGAAAATAAAAACAAGCTCAGGGGTTTTATCGTTTATCTCAGCGGCGGTATTGGTTGCATGCGCGCCACCGCCCGGAGTGCAAACCGGCGGCAGCCAAAATCTGGTTTCCGGCTCCGCCGGCGGTGGAACCAGTGTCAATGCCAATAAATCGTTGGAAAGATGTGCGCAGCCGTTAGGTACCTTGGCCGTGAGTGATGGCCGTTTTACCGGTTCGCAAAGCGTGACTACCGTCGATCCGCTGATCCGGTTGGCAGTGCAACAATCAAACTGTTTCGTTATCACCGGTATCGGCAATTCCGCGACCAGCGCTTTATTGGACCGCATCACCGATCAGCAGCGTAATTCAGGTGAGTACCGCGCCGGCTCTAAACAGCAGAAAGGTCAACGGGTTGCGGCGGATTACCTGCTGGATCCGCAGATTATTGTGAATAATGAGGCTACCAGCGGACAAAGCGGCAGCTTGGGTGGCGCGTTATTGGATATTGGTTTGGGAGCAGCCGGTTTGAGCGGGGTTAGCGCGGCTGCGGCACGCGTTTCAGGTTCTGTGGAGAGCCGGGTTTCCGATGTAGCACTCACACTGACCGATATTCGCTCAACTGTACAAGTGGCCATCTCACAAGGCAGTGCAACCGCTAATAATTTAAGTGCGTCCGGCAGCGGCGCTTTTGGCGGCTGGGGCAATTTATTCGCCGGTTCCATTGGCGCCAGTTTGGGCACTTACTCAAGAACGCCGGAAGGCATCGCTATTGCTGCGGCGTTTTTCGATGCTTATAACAGCATGGTGATTGCTTTGAGAAATTACAAAGCCCAGGAAGTCAAAGGCGGCAGCGGTCAAGGCGGCTTACTGCAAGTCAAGTAAAACTTTAAGAAATGCCTTTGCATGGGCTGCTAAGCTTTATGTTTATCAGCCCATGCCCTCCCCAACTAATCGGTAATAAGCCTTTTCTCGGCTTCGCGGTATTTATCCGCGCAAAATCCGGCAATCTCGGCGGGCAGATGCGGGCCGGGCGCGGTTTTATTCCAATCCAGCGTTTCCAGATAATCCCGTACATATTGTTTGTCGAAACTGGGCGGGCTGATGCCCGGCTGGTATTGGTCCGCCGGCCAGAAGCGCGAAGAGTCGGGGGTTAAGGCTTCATCAATCAGAAACAGCTTGCCGGTTTCATCCAC
>PERF01000189.1 GCA_002928495.1 Methylobacter sp.
GTGGGCTATTGGCTTTACCTTCAATCCGCATGTTTTAACCCCCTGACTCCTTGACCGGCTGGATTTAACACCACGCCGCGTTCAGTCACTATGGCATCGATCAACGCGGCCGGCGTCACATCGAACACCGGATTCCAGGCATTGACTAAAGGGTTGTTGCTGTCGCGGTAGGCCTCGGGCAATAATTCGGCAATACTGCGTTGCTCGATTTCGATGCCGTCACCGGTTTCCATATTCCAGTCTATAGTCGACATAGGCGCCGCCACCATCAACTTAACGCCATGTTGCTTAGCCAGAACCGCTAACGAGTAAGTGCCGATTTTATTGGCGGCATCGCCATTGACCGCAATCCGGTCGGCACCCACCACGACCCAGTCGATTTTGCCCGACTTCATCAACCAGGCGGCGGCCGAGTCGGCAATCAAGGTGGCGGCAATGCCGTCTTGCGCCAGCTCCCATACGGTCAGCCTTGCACCTTGCAGCCAGGGCCGGGTTTCGCCGGCATAAACGCTTATCGGCCGGCGCTGATAGGCGCTACGGATCACGCCTAAAGCCGTACCGTAGCCGCCGGTAGCCAGCGCGCCGGCATTGCAATGGGTCAACACGCCTTGGGCGTCGGCTAGAATATCCGCGCCCAACTCGCCCATGGCATAATTGGCGGCAACATCATCGGCATGAATCTGCTCGGCACAAGCCAGCAGTGCGGCAACCGGATCTTTGGGATGTCCAGCCAATACTTCCTGCATGTGTTGCAGCGCCCAAAACAGATTCACCGCCGTGGGCCTGGACGCCGCCAACCGCTCAATATCGGCTGCCACTTGTTGTTGCCAGCCACTGCCGCCATCGCCACGGCAGTGTTGCATCGCCGACAACACCACGCCGTAAGCTGCGGCTATGCCGATTGCCGGCGCACCGCGCACGCGCATACTGGCAATGGCTTCGGCAACACCCGATGCGTCCGTGTATTCGTCATACGCCAGTTTGCCGGGCAGTTGTCTTTGATCCAGTACTTTCAAGGCCTGCCCTGTCCACTGCAAGGATTGCACGGCTAATTTTTTTTGCATAGTCATTAGTTGTCAAAAACCCCGGCTAAAAAGTTATAATCGCAAAATATGATAAGGAGTTTATTATGCAGGTCGATACCCTCATTCATGCCCGCTGGATTATACCGGTAGAGCCTGAATCCGTAATCCATAATCACCATTCACTGGCCATTAAAGATGGCAAAATCATCGAACTGTTACCCACGGAAGACGCCAAACAAAAATATCAGGCCAATGTCATCGAGACCTTAGCAACCCACGCTTTACTCCCCGGCCTGATCAATACCCATACCCACGCCGCCATGTCGCTGATGCGCGGTTACGCCGATGATCTACCGCTGATGGATTGGCTGCAAAACCATATCTGGCCCGCCGAATCGAAATGGGTCGGCGAAGCGTTTGTGCGCGACGGCACCGACCTTGCCGTAGCCGAAATGATTCTGGGCGGCACCACTTGCTTTAACGATATGTATTTTTTCCCCGACATCACCGCCCAGCAAGCCATGCACTTGGGCATACGCTGCCACGTCGGGTTAATAGTGATCGATTTTCCAACGGTGTGGGCCGAAAATAGCGCAGCCTACATCAGCAAAGGCCTGGACTTGCACGACCAACTGCGGCACCACCCGCTGGTCAAAACAACATTCGCCCCGCACGCCCCTTACACGGTGTCCGATGAGCCTCTGCAAAAAATCAAAACCCTGGCCGATGAGCTGGACATCCCGGTCAACATGCATGTGCACGAAACCCGCTTCGAGGTCGAACAAGCCCTGGTTCAACAAGGCCGCAGACCGTTGCAACGTTTACATGAACTAGGCTTGGTCAATCCGTCTTTCATTGCGGTGCACATGACTCAACTCACCGATGCCGAAATCAAGCTGTTTGCCGAAGCCGGCG
>PERF01000190.1 GCA_002928495.1 Methylobacter sp.
AGCGCCCGCGGCGGCAACAAAAGCGGCTTGGCCGTGGTTATGAACAAAATCGATGCCATGTGGGACGATTTAGCCGGAGAAACCGGATACGACCAAGCCATCCAATCGCAAATCAAAACCTGTGCCAGCACGCTGGGCATTGAGGAAAATGTAATTTTCCCGGTCTCCGCCAAGCAGGCGTTGCTAGCAAAAGTTAAAAGCGACGGCAATTTGCTTACGAAAAGCCGTTTGTCCACGCTGGAAGAATACCTGTCGGGCAGCATTTTGAAACAACGGCGCGGCATTCTGCTGGACAACATTACCCGCAACATCGGCTTTTTGGTCAGCGAATCGCAAAACCTTACCCACAGCTCGCTGAGCAATGCCACACAGCAGTTGGAAGAATTCAAGCAAATCGATTTTCGCAATCAGGACATGACCAATAAACTCATGGCCGAAACCCGCGACCGGCAAAACGTTTATATGGCCAATGTGGAAAATTTCCAGGCCAGCCGCCGGGTTTTCACCGTGCAGGCAAAAATGCTGATCGATTCCTTTGCCAAGGAACGCGTCGACAAAATTATCAAGGATGCCAAACAGGACATGACCAAGAGTCTGACCACCTACGGCATGAAACAAAATATCCGCAAGCTGTTCGACGATTTGCGCGATTTGTTGCAGGATTCTGTAGATATTACCAACGAAACCCGGCGCCTGGTCAAAGCCATCCACAAAAAATTTCAGGACGAGTACGGCTTTAAAGAAATTGAACCGCAGCTGTTTTCCATCAAGCAATATCAGTTTGAACTGGAACAGGTATTTGAGGAAGGCGAAGCGTTCCGCACCAGCGCCAAAACCACCATGACCGAACAAAGCATGGTGATAAACAAACTGTACAGCACCTTAATCGCTAAGGCTCGCAATATCCTCAGGCAGGCGCACGCCGACGCCACCACCTGGAGCAACAGCGTGTTGACGCCTTTGATGCACCAAATTAAAGATCACAAAAAGCAAATCGAAAGCCGCTTGCAAATGTTGCGCAAAATTGAAGAATCCAAAGGCAGCGTCATGGAAAATATAACCCTGCTGGAAGCGGAACTTGAGCCGTTGAAACGCCAGCGCGATGAGCTGTCTATAATTATCAAAGACATGCATCTGGACACCAAGTCAGCCGGCAATCACGGCTAACCCGGTTTAATAAAAACCAGATCCCAGACGCCGTGGCCTAATTTAAGGCCGCGGCGTTCGAACTTAGTTTGTGGCCGGTACGCCGGGCGCTCGCAAAATCCTCCCGTAGCGCTGGCATTGACCAGACTTTGATGAGCCGATAAAACCTTCATCATGCTCAAAGCATAATGTTGCCAATCGGTGGCGGCATGAAAATACCCGCCCGGCGCCAGCTTTCGTGCCATCAGCTCAACAAATTCAGCACGCACAATACGCCGTTTGAAATGCTTTTTTTTAGGCCAGGGATCGGGGAAAAACAAATGCACGGCCGATAAACTCCCGTCCGGAATGCATCGTTCCAGAATGTCAACGGCATCATGGCAATACACTCTGACGTTGGGCAGGCCTCTTTGCGCCAACACCCTCAACAAATGGCCGACGCCCGGCCGATGCACCTCTATCCCGAGGTAATCCACCATGGGATTGGCTTGCGCCATCTGCGCCAACGCTTCGCCGTTGCCGAAACCGATTTCCAGGCATACCGGCGCGTTGCGGCCGAATACGCCGGTAAAATCGCATATATTTTCAGCCTCCAGCCCATACGCCTGCCAATAATTATCCAACGCGAACTGTTGACCATCGGTCAGCCGGCCTTGCCGGCGGATAAAGCTGCGGATACGCCGGGGCAATGGCTGTTCAGGATTAAGCATGGACCCGGA
>PERF01000191.1 GCA_002928495.1 Methylobacter sp.
CCCATGCCACCAGTCAGTTCTTCGCGGCTGTATCCCAATGCTAAAGCAGCGCTTTGGTTGACGTAGAGAAAATATGGATCGTTTTCATTCATTAGGAAAATGGTTTCCTTCACCTTGTCCAACGCAAAGCTTAACAACTTAAGTTGATGTTGAGTTTGTTTGTGTTCAGACAGGTCATATACCAGACCGACGAAACCGGTGATCTGGTCGTTTTCGTTTAGCATCGGAGTAACCGTTAAGCTAACCGGGATGCGTTGGCCATTTTTGTGTACGAAAGTCCATTCATTATCCTCTGACGGCCAATGCTGAGCGAGGTTAACAAGTAAATCGAATCCGGAAACTAAAGGTTTAAGCAGTTTTTCATCTAACTGCTGTGACCTCCGGGCAATTTCGTCCTGGTCGTGCCAAAGCAAGGGGGAATGTAGTCCGATTACTTCATTAGCTTGATACCCGAGCAAACGTTCGGCGGCTAGGTTGAAACTGTTAATGATACCTTTATCATCCGTTGAAATGATAGCGTAGGCCGCGCTTTCAAGTAGGGTCTGCTGGAAAACATTAAGGCGGCGTAAATTATGTTCCCGCTCCTCGATAGCGCCCAACATCTCGTTAAAGCTCTTTCCAAGTCTGGCAATTTCGTTGCTACCTAAAGGAGGAACGCGTTGTTGGTAGTCTGCCTTGGCTCGAACAGTTTCGGTCGCTTCAGTCAATGTTGCGATAGGTTGCAGGATCGCTCGTCGTATCACCGCTGTCTGGCTTATTGTGGCCGCCAGCAATACCAGTGCGCCAAAACCGAATAGCCATAAAACCTGTTGAGTTTGTTGATTTAATTGGCTCAAGCTAATTTTAAGGTGAAGTCGTGCATCGCCGGATAAGTTTTGCAGCAGTTCCGCAGTGTTATGGTTGATATAAAGTCCTTCCTTTTTAGTAGGCATCAAGCGATGCTGTGTATTGGACTTTTGGCTGAAACTGGCTAAAACTCTGCCATCCGCCAAGAAAATGTCTGCTTCCATAATCTGTGAATTAGCACACAAGGTATCGAGAATTTCCTGGGCACGATGGGGGTCTTCAAAGGCAATCGCCGTGTCTGTCACCACTGAAATCAGTTGCGAATAAGGTTCCATGATCTTCAGGATGCGTTGCTCCAGAGTCAGACTGTGGTAAACCGCAAGTCCGATACCCGCCGAGATAAACGCCAGGAGCGCAACGCCCCAAAGCGCCATTGAAACTCTGTGTTGGATGCTCAGTTGCTTAAACATGGTCTACCTCAGCTGACGAATCACGCCGTTTTCCAGGATGTTATTGGAAACCTCAAGCATTTTTGTTTGTATGGTCAGGGCAACAGAGCGTGCCTGATCGAGATTAATGTTCATATTGACTCTATCTGCAACCTAAAATCTGTCAATGCCGATTTAAAACTGATACACCCCCTCTTACAAAATACAAAATTATCGAGTGGGTGCCGGTATAGGCTGAGCACCTTTGACTTTGACCATACCTGCCGCACGTTGATGTTTCAATCGGTAGCTATCGCCCGCAATCGGTACAATGTGGAATACTAAGGTCGGGTCATGAATTTTGCAATTCACAAAGGTTTGGGCTCAAGGAAGTTTGGGTAGAGTAGAGAGCAGCCTTACGACTGCCATTCCTCATCAAACCGTGCATGCGATTTTCTCGTACACGGCTTTCCGATGTTTGTATTCGCGGCTTCCCCTGCAGAATAAGTTTTGTTAACCGG
>PERF01000192.1 GCA_002928495.1 Methylobacter sp.
CCGCCATTATGGGCGGGTGCCGTGGAAATGGTGGTTGGCTCAGCCTTATGCGGTTTGGTATAAGACGATGCTTAATAAGCTAAGCCGTGGAAAGTCGATTTAAACCGATATGTTTATCATCGGCTTAATTTAAGTATCCTGAAATTCAGCGCGAGTTTTCCAGGAGTATCTACTAGCTGTGCGGAGTGTGCAGCCTGAAAACTATTATCAGCCATTATGCGGGTTGTTCACGTTTACCGTACCTATTTCCCTGATCCGCCCGGCGGATTGCAAGAAGCTATCAGGCAGATTTGTCTGGGCACTCAGGTGTATGGGGTTGAGGCTAGGGTATTTACGCTTTCCCCTAAACCAGAGCCCAGTGTGGTCGAGCGCAATGAGGCGCAAGTGGTTCGATCACGTTCCTGGGCGGCACCTGCGTCATGCGATTTAGGCGGTTTGGATGCCTGGGTAAAATTCAATAAGCTATTAGCTTGGGCGGATGTGGTGCATTATCACTTTCCCTGGCCGTTTGGCGATTTTTTGCGACTAACCAGCTTGAGCCATAAACCGTCTGTGTTGACATACCATTCTGATGTCGTCCGGCAAAAAGCCTTGGGTTATGCGTACGCTCCATTAATGCGCAAAATGTTGAATGCCATGTCGTTTGTAGTGGCTACTTCTCCTGCTTACGCCCAGACTAGTCCGGTGCTGACTAAACACGTGCCGCCGAATAGGTTACGAGTGATTCCGCTGGGAATTGCCGATTTTGCCGATCAATCATTACCAGGGGATTTTACTGATCGGTGGGGTCTGGATGAACCATTTCTACTGGCATTAGGGGTTTTACGGTACTACAAAGGCCTGGATACATTGCTAACAGCTGCAAAAGATATTCAAGGCAAGGTCGTCATTGCCGGGTCAGGGCCGGAAGAAACCGCCTTGAAAAACCAAGCAGCCGCACTAGGCCTTAACAATGTTGTATTTGCAGGACAGGTTAGCGTTGAGGAGAAAATATATTTATTACGCTCGTGCCGTGCACTGGTGCTGCCGTCGCATCTAAGATCGGAAGCTTTCGGCATGGTGTTGGTCGAAGCGTCTATGTTCGCTAAGCCGATGGTTAGCTGTGAGTTGGGTACCGGCACGTCTTATGTCAATGCGCATGATGAAACCGGTTTTGTTGTGCCACCGGAAAATCCTCGCAGGCTGGCTGAAGTTTGCAATCGCATGCTTATGGATGACAATCTGGCACACTGTTTTGGCCTGAGAGCAAGAAAGCGGTACGAAACCTTGTTTTCAGGGAAGGCTACCGGAAAATCATATTTTGATTTATATCAACAAAGTTTGGTTAGCAGATAGCGTTTTATGCTTAACGTTCTAATAACCGGCGCTAACGGATTTGTAGGCAAAGCAGTATGCTCCCATTTGGCGGCTAATGGTTTTGCCGTCAAAGCCGTGGTGCGAAAGTTAAGCGATAATCTACCGCAGGATTTCCCGCGAATTGCAATCGGCGAAATTGACGGTCAGACCGACTGGCAGTCTGCTTTGCAAAAAGTAGATGCCGTTGTGCATTTGGCGGCGCGGGTGCATGTGATGGATGATAAGGCCGCCGACCCCTTGGCGGAATATCGGAAAACCAATGTTGATGGCACGCTTAATTTGGCCCGCCAGGCTTTGGAATTCGGCATTAAGCGTTTTATTTATATCAGCAC
>PERF01000193.1 GCA_002928495.1 Methylobacter sp.
TTTTTTACATACATCCCCCTCTGTCGCCCTTTTTCAAAGCAGGACGCTACTATTCATTCTGACCCAGACTGAATAGTGACATCACTTCCACAGGCGCCTTAGGGCGCCTTTTTTTTAAAAAAGAAAAAAAATCTGCTTGCAAAGACAAATGATAATTATTATCATTTAATCGAAGTTGTGTTATTCGACCTCTCACAGCTTTAGCTGCTGGCGCACAGACATCCGGCTCCGCTCTGTGCGCTAGCCCTCTAAACTTTTTTACCGAGGTGATTTATGACTCATCAACCCATACAATCCAGACCTGCGGAATTAAATCAATTGCATGCCTCCACCTGCATGTCGATGACACAATTCATTAACGGTCATCATTGCCCTAAATTGGCGTATGTGATCATTCAACAGCTCAACCGCTTGTTGGTGCATCCCGACGTAGAGCAAACCGGCAGCCGAGAAATGTACCAGCAACTTTTGGAACACTGGCAACAAATCACCGTGGAGCTACTGGGCAGAAAATCCGCCAAGCAATTGCAGTTTCACTAACCGCAGACCGTTCCTTTTATGGACAACACCGTCAATTGTACAAACGGCCTTCGCCAGAAAGCTGGCGGACCCGGCAAAATCCGCCGCGAATTTAAGAGCCGCGATTTGTTCAAAGAGCACACGGAAATTGTGATCGAGCATAACGGTGACGAATACCGACTTAGGATTACCAGCAACGGAAAATTGATCCTGACCAAATAACCCGCTCTTCTTTAGCCAGCCAACTTAGCCCCGTTTAAGTAGCCAGCCACTGTCAGACTCTACGAGGCTTGCTATGTCTGCTTTTTCGCATCGCTTAATTGAATTTCCCGACACCAAAACCCGCCCGTACCGCAATCCGTCCGCGCATCGGAAAATCGTGGCGCTGCCGCCCATAGCGTCGGCGCGCCCGGTTTTAGCGGTTGTAAAACGCGGTTATTACCGCCAAAGCTTGATGGTTGCCGCTGCGTTGGCGGTGTCTCTGCACGCCGCCTTGCTGGCACTACCCAAGGCACAACCAGCCGAAACGATTACCCCGCCAGTACCAATCCAGGTGCAATGGCTGGCCAATCCGGCCCAAGAAGCCAAGGCTGCTGTAACCCCGGTTAACCCGGCACCGAGCAAACCACTGCCGGATCAGCCTAAAGCTAAAGCCAAACCCAAGGCCAAAACCGCGCCCAAAAGTAAACCGCTGTTGACCAGCCAAAGCAGCCACCCGCAACCGGCTGATGTGCCTGCGCCGCTGCCCATACCGGCAGCCGAAGTCGCCAAACCAGCGGCAGACGCCGGCCCGCCTCCGTCAAGCGCCAATTATCCTGACGCTGACAAGAGCTTGGTGCAAGCGCCCGATAGCTTGCCGAACTTGAATGCGGCTTATCTCAATAACCCCGCGCCGGACTATCCGCCGGCAGCGCGCGCTGCCGGTGAGCAGGGCAAAGTGCTGTTAAAAGCCTTAATCGATAATCAAGGCCATGTCGCCGAGGTATCGGTGCGCAAAACCAGCGGCTATCCAAGGCTGGATCACGCGGCCTTAAACAGCGTTAAGCAGTGGCGGTTCGTG
>PERF01000194.1 GCA_002928495.1 Methylobacter sp.
GATACTGGTGTTGGGGTTATTGGAGGTTAGTCGGAGATGGTGAGGACGGTATGCATTCCCACGCGGGAGCGTTGGAACGAGAAAATTAATTTTTATTGGTAGCCTGGTTAACTGGATAAAACACGCCCAACCCAGGTACCCCATCCATAAATGCCAAGGCATTCGATTTTTTTATTGTCAACCAGAGCGTCTATAGCATTTCGAGTAGGCACTGCTTTAAGTTCTCCGCAAAAATAATCATCGACAACCAAGTAAGCACCAGGGTTTAAAAGATGGCTATAAATTGTAAAATCTTCATTAATTTCGCCATCTGCATCAATACACAAAAGCCCTATCCCTTTATTTTCGAATTTTTGTTTTACTGAATTTACAACAGCCTCATCACGGCTATTACCGGACTCCAGGCTAACATAAGCATCAATCTGCCATTTTTTTAAATTGGACTTTAAATCAGTCAAAATATCGTAAGTCGGTAACCATGGGTGATGAGGGTAAGAGCCGCCGGGTTCAATAGTCACAAAAGGAGTACTTTGTGCGCTATCGATAATGCCGTAGCCCATGGCGACAGTTGCGCCACCTAAATAAGAACCAATTTCCAAAACCGCACCTTTTGAGTGTTTTGCAAAATGATAAAGCAGTACCAAAATATCGGTGTGCAACATAGATAACTGGCTTTTTAGGCCGTCTATTTTTGTGTATAAACCTGTATGGCGATAATAAGGCAATAGCAAACTGGTCTCACTTGCAGTTGACGGGTAATTGGAAAATTGACACATAAAAAATAGAAGCTAACAGAAATTAAGTTAACTATAGTCAAGATTTTAAATTTTGATGCTGAAGCAAATAACCTGGTTTTTCGGCTTTTAGTGCCTTGTTACCATCAAATTGACCAACTTGCCAACAAGAGGGTTTTACAATAGAGCATTGCTCTAATTTACGCTGCGGGTAGCACTGGCTGAAATCCCAGCGTGCAATGGTCTAATCATTTAGACAGGCCGGTTGAACCTCTGATACTTCCAACAGAACACCAAAAGCATCGCCACGGTCAAACGAAAACTTTGCCGGTATTGAAGTTTAAAGACAACCCGGAAGTCACCTTGAGCCGGGTTGGTAACGCTAAAGCCTATCCAGTCGGTCATTCCAGACCAGAATATCCTCGACAAAATAGCCGTAATAGCGGCCGGCATCGGGCTCTTCAGGGCTTGGCAGCAAATCCAGCACGCATAGCATGCGTCCGCTGTCGCGGCGGCGGAATTTTTGGTTGACGGTGTTAACGATCTGGTTGCGCCAGGTGCCCAGATTTATGTAGGTGTAGCTTTTGCGGT
>PERF01000195.1 GCA_002928495.1 Methylobacter sp.
TCTGAAAATCTATGGTCAAGTCCTGCGCCATAGCGCCATACAGTCGATCCATCCGGATCATCAAAAAATTGGTTAAAGCCGGCAACTTGAGTAGGCTCGATTGTTTGGTTTGCCGTACGCGCCACACTTGTTGATCGAAAAACCGCTGCGCGGAAATTGGTGATTGAATTACCCCACTCTAACCCAAGCTTCGGATTTAAAGGTGTTTGCCTAACTGCTCCATTTTTATATATATCTATACTTAAACCTAGAGTAGCTAAAATATTTTTATCAAATTTTATTTTTGAATAATTATAAAAATTGGTTCTGGTTAAGTCTAAATTCGAAACTATGCTAATGTCTTGAGAATGCGTTGCAATTTTATTTTGCTGATCAATATTTCCAAAACCGTTGATTATATTGATACTTTTATTATTGTAAATATGTTGCAACTCACTAATGAATCCGTTTCTATTACTGCTTATTTGTAATGGTATTGCAAATGAAAAGCCTGAAAAACTTCTTTGCTCTATTGTGTTATCTACTATATCAACATCTTGATAGATAAGTGAGCCTACTATTGCTGAATTTTCATTAAATTCATACCGACCTCCTATTCTATAAGTGTCTATTTTTCTTCTCTCATTAAAATCAGCATTGAAATTATTTAAATTAAAACCTAAACCCAAATCACCATTTTTTCTTTCTTCGTGCCTGTATTCAAACTGTAAATTAAACTTATCAGAAAATTGATTTTGAAAAAAGGCATTATAAATATCAGATTTTAAAAAATTATTTTCTCTAAACCCATCCGTATTGTAGTGAAACTGACCTAAGTTAAAAGAAAAACTATCTTGTATTCCTGAAATCGTGGCATTATCGCCTAAAGTATTATTACTGCCGTAAATGCCCGATGTTTGAAATGATATCCGGTTGTATTCAAATAATGGGTTAAATTCGTTAAAACTTAAATTAGCCGGACCCAGTCCATTTAAAATTAAAAGATTACTTTCCGCGAGATTGGGTTGAATCGGTGTAATATTAACCGGTTGTAGCAATTGCGATTGAAGCAACTCGCTCACCCTTGCTATCTCATGGCGCGGTAATGCGGCATAGTTATCGGCCAATAATCGATGGGCGGAATAATTGCTAAAGTCGCGGTTAACGGATTTCCAGCCTTCTAATAACCCACGCTGCTGAAATCCCAG
>PERF01000196.1 GCA_002928495.1 Methylobacter sp.
GCAGGTGCTTATTGGGGCTTATTCGATGCGGAACGCAAAGCCAAATTCCCGCTTGAGGGAGATGTTTTAGCACTACCGGCATGGAAACATTGGGCGGCAGGCGCGGCCATTTTTAGTGTTGTCTTAATGGGTATTTTCTTGTTTACTCGCAATAGTATCCAATTACCCGGCATGTTGTTTTTTGGCCTGATGGCAAACCTGGCGGCTTCGGCGATTTTCTGGTCGGCCTCCATAGGTGCTCAACAATATCAAACGCCGCTGACCATTGTTTTTTGGGTTATTTTAATCCTGATGCAAATATTGGCTGTCGTTATTTTGCTGATTGAAAGCTTGGAAATTGCCGAAGTGGTTTGGCATAAGAAAACCGTGAGAACGTTTGAACCATTATTACCCGCTACGGATTTCAGGTATCCAAAAGTTTCCTTGCATCTCCCTATTCATAATGAACCGCCCAATATGGTGCGCAAAACGCTGGAAGCCTTGGCGGTCGTCGATTATCCCAATCTTGAAGTGCTGGTTATCGACAACAACACTAAAGACCCCGCAATTTGGGAGCCGGTGCAGATTGATTGCGAGCGCTTGGGGCCGCGTTTCCGATTTTTCCATTTGGACAATTGGCCCGGCTTCAAGGCCGGCGCCATCAACTACGCGCTTGAACAAACAGCCGAAGATGCTGAAATTATTGCAGTCATCGACAGTGATTATGTGCTATCACCAAATTGGCTTAAATGCATGGTGCCTTATTTCGATAATGAGCATGTCGGTTTTGTTCAATCACCTCAGGACTACCGGGATCTGCACATCAGTACTTTCAAAGCCTGTTGTTATTGGGAATACGCCGGATTCTTTAATATCGGGATGGTTCAACGCAACGAATATAACGCTATTATCCAACATGGCACAATGACCATGATTCGTAAATCGGCATTGCTGGAAGCCGGTAAATGGTCGGAATGGTGTATCTGTGAAGATAGCGAATTGGGCTTAAGACTTTATGAAGCGGGTTATGACTCGGTTTACGTCAAGGACTCTTTCGGTAAAGGGCTGATGCCGGACACTATGTCAGGCTATATGACTCAGCGTTACCGCTGGGTTTACGGGGCCATGCAAATTATTAAAGCGCATTGGAAAAGCTTTCTCCCCAGCAAAAATTCACCGCT
>PERF01000197.1 GCA_002928495.1 Methylobacter sp.
GTGCCGGTAACGCCAAGCTGTAATGCCAGTTTTTGTGTGGAGGCGCGGAAAAAGACGCCTTGAACGCGGCCTGAAATCAATAATTTTAGCGTGCGCATGGGTGTTGGATTTTCCAGCAGTAGTGGATTTTGGGATCGCGGCTGAAATCTTCGGGGATGGTGCCGGCGCTGATGTCTTCGATAGCCAATTCAGCCAAGACAGCTTCATCCATGCGAAAACGCCGGAAGTTGGTGGAAAAGTATAAGACGCCCTCGGGTGCGAGTAAACGCCCGGCCTGGCGGATAAGCTGGGCGTGGTGTTGCTGAATGTCAAACGCCTCGTCCATGCGTTTGGAGTTGGAAAACGTGGGCGGGTCTAAAAATATCAGGTCGTATTGGCGCGGCAGCCGTTTTTCGGCTTCCTGGGCCAGCCATTCCAGGCAGTCGGCTTGAATAAATTCATGTTCGGGGTGATTGTCTACCGCCCAGCCGTTTAGTGCCAGATTGCGTTTGGCCCAATTGATGTAGGTGTTGGACATATCCACCGTGGTGGTAGCGCTGGCGCCGCCTTTAACCGCATGCACGGTGGCGCTGCCGGTGTAGGCGAACAGATTTAAAAAGCGTTTGCCGCGCGCCGCACGCTGAATCATCAGCCTAATGGGCCGGTGGTCCAGGAATAATCCGGTATCCAGATAATTTTCAAAATTGACCTGGAATTTGCAACCGCCTTCCTCAACAATCCGAAAAGCGCCGGCTTCGCCCAATTTTTCGTATTGCTCGGTGTTTTTCTGTTTACGGCGGATTTTCAGAAACACTTGTTCCGGTGGAATGTCGAAAATTTTGGGCAGTTCCACCATGATGCCGGCCAGCCGCTGGTCAGCTTTATGCTGATCGATAGTTTTGGGCGGTTCGTATTCTTGTACGTTAATCCAGGTTTGTTCGCCCCGGTAAACATCAACGGCGACGGCATATTCCGGAAGGTCCGCATCGTAAGCGCGAAAACAATGGAT
>PERF01000198.1 GCA_002928495.1 Methylobacter sp.
CTTATCTGGAATGGCGTTATGGGCAAACTTTCCCTCAACATTCCGGCGGCGATCTGGAACGGCCAGGGGCTAACAATCAAGCTGAAAACGGTTCTAAAGCCAAAGGCTCCGAGGCGGGCGAAGACCAATCCCCGACATCCGGCGGCGGGCAAACGCTATTTCCGGGCAATCAATGGCCCACACCGGCAACAATGCGGGCCGCTGCCGGCAACCGGCACTTGCCAAAATGGCAATCTGCCATGATTAAAAAAACCGCAGACCTTACCGAAGCGACTCAACAAACCTTAAAACCCATCATCGACTTATGGGAATTATTGAAACGTTGGCTGGTAAAACATTGGCTAGCTATTCTTTTAAGCCTGATAGGTTTGATGCTTTTGGCTATCTTACTGGCATTTGCCGCGCTCTTAAAAGAGCTGCCCTGGCTAAACTGGCTGCTGATGCACTGGGAATACCTGCGTTTTGGAATATTGCCGCTACATGCCAACGGAGAACGCGGCGCACGGCAATATTATAAAGCGATGGCGCGAATGCTTAGCGTATACGATCTTTCCCGGCCGCAAGCCGCCAATACCCAGGAATACCTCAAGCTAATCAGCCGAACCCGCAAAGAATTACACCCCTACGCAGCCGGCATGACCGCTTTGTTTGAACAAGCCCGCTATGGCCAAGGCCCAATCGACGCCGACAGCCTTGCCAAAATGCGGGGTTTATACCGGGAAACTTATAGAAAATTGGATTGATTTTGTTATCGCAATTCTTAACCCGTAACTTGCACTGGCGTGCCGGTATTTGTGCTAACAGAACCCTTCAGGAAACAATGCAACAGGTTCCGTGGGTTGTGCCTTAGCACTGTCTGCGGGCGTTACAGACTTGGTAACCGGTGCATTTTGCTCTAACATTC
>PERF01000199.1 GCA_002928495.1 Methylobacter sp.
GCCGCTTCCGGTTGCCATTAAAGAATCGGTGGATTGGTTTAAGAATAATATGGCTATTGCACGCCTTTAAGCGGTTTGTCCAAAACACTAAGGCCCCAGCCATGGTGGATGTGCAGCAAGAAAGGCCTTTAGTAACAGTTACTGTGCCTTCATTTAATCAGGGTGCTTATCTTGAACACGCACTTGTATCTATTTTTAATCAGAATTTACCCGTGGAAGTGTTTGTACAGGATGGAGGCTCTTCGGATGAATCGGTTGCAGTGATCAAAAAATGGCAGCACCTGCTTGCAGGTTGGCGGAGCCACGCCGATAACGGCCAGGCGGCGGCTATTAATGAAGGTATTGCGCGTGGTACTGCGCCTTATGTGGCGTGGTTAAACAGTGATGATTGGTATTTGCCCGGTGCATTGACGGCATTGTGGAAGCGCTGGAAAAAAATCCTCAAGTGCCTGCAGCGTATGGCCGGGCATGGAATGTGAGTGACCGGTCAAACCGGCGTTGGCCGGTATGGGTGGAACCGTTTAATGAGCGGCGTTTGGCCTTACGCTGTATCATTTCGCAGCCGGCGACGTTAATCAGGCGTTCGTCCTGGGAAAAAATCGGCGGTGTTGATCCAGCGTTGCATATGGTGATGGATTACGATTTGTGGTGGCGTTTATACCTTAGTGAAGGCAATTTAATTTTTGTCGATGCGTTTGTGGCGGTAAACCGTGAGCACGACGCAACTAAAACCCGTAATCTGAGGCGGTTGCATTACCAGGAAGCAATCGATGTAGTCCG
>PERF01000200.1 GCA_002928495.1 Methylobacter sp.
ATCCGGAGTTAACTCGTGGCAGATTCGCTTTCAATTTCCGGGGTAGCCAATGCGGCCCTGGCATTACAACAACAAAAACTGACCGAACAAGTCGGTACGGCAGTTTTGGTAAAAGCCAAAGATATTAGCAAACAGGAAGGTGAGGCCGCTTTACAGCTGTTGGAAGCCGCCAAGGTGCCTAAGCAGGGTATAGACGTCCGGGTTTAAGTTCCGGGAAAGAGCTTTCCGCCGGCTTGGCTTGGGGCCTGCAATGTGGCTTCAAAAGCCGAAATGGGTAGCGGTTTGCCGAATAAATAACCTTGAAACAACGGGCACCCTTGGGTGACCAGAAAATCCCATTGGGCTTGGCTTTCCACGCCTTCGGCTATTACCGGCAGGGCGAGGTTTTGCGCCATGCCGATAATGGTTTGCACGATGACGGCATCGGTGTTTTTAAGGCCCAGTTTGCTGACAAAAGAGCGGTCAATTTTTAGCTGATCCAGCGGGAGTTGAGTCAGATAAGCCAGCGAGGAATAGCCGGTGCCGAAATCGTCTAGCGAGAATTGCACGCCTAAATCCCTAATTGACTGCATTTTTTTTACCGTATGCCGGATATTGTCGAGCATGACACTTTCGGTCAGTTCAAGTTTTAGCTGTAGCGGATTGATGCGATAACGTTCTACCGCGTTTTTAACTTGAGCAAC
>PERF01000201.1 GCA_002928495.1 Methylobacter sp.
TAGGTCACATGGATGTGAAACGATGCGTCGTTTTATCAAGCGTCTTCATACCCGCCGGGATGCGGGTATCCACTGCCAAGGATGGCAAGCTTCGAATCATCCTTGGTTTCTGGATTCCGGCAATCCCTGCCGGAATGACGGCTCAGTAATAAGCTATAACCGCGATGTATGGAATAACCAATGAGTAAAACCAAACTGGAATTAACCTGGATCGGCAAGGATAAAAGGCCAAAACTAGAGCCGCGTATATTGTTGGCCTGATGAAGATTTAACTCCCGCTCAGCTTGAGTTTGTCGAAAAGTGCTTGTGCTTCAACAAACCAAGCGCGAACCGTTCAGACATTAAAAGACCGAATCTATAAAGAGGCGAATAGCGGATTAATTCAGCTTCGTTCGCCCTGTTTTAGCCAGTTTTCCTTACCCAATACAGGTTTAAAGCCTATCAAAGCGCTAGGGATTTTCGATTGACATTTGCGGTAAACTCATGAATGATTGTTACACAATTATTAAATTATGAATTTCTTTTTAGGGGATAACCTTTATGGGTATTGTTTCCCAGGAAATTGTAGCTTTTTGCAGCGGCGACGGATTC
>PERF01000202.1 GCA_002928495.1 Methylobacter sp.
AACTGCAATCTCATTCATGCCCTAGGCGCTTCCACGCCTTGGAAAGGCCCCGTGTTATTAGTGCATGGCGCCGGTGTCCGAGCCAATATCTTCATGCCGCCGGTGGCCACGACGTTGGTCGATTACTTATTGGACAACGGTTACGATGTCTGGCTGGAAAACTGGCGGGCCAGTACCGAATTTCCGGCCAATGCCTGGACGCTGGACCAAGCCGCCGCATTCGACCACCCGGCCGCTGTGCGCAAGGTGCTGGAGCGTACCGGCAGCACCACGCTGAAAGCCGTTATCCATTGCCAGGGCTCCACCAGTTTTATGATGTCGGCCGTGGCCGGTTTGATTCCTGAGGTATCCGGTATCGTTTCCAATGCGGTAGCGCTGCATCCCGTGGTGTCTACCATCGCCTGCTGGAAATTGCGCTATGCCGCGCCTTTGCTGAATTGTTTGACGCCTTACGTAAATCCGCAATGGGGCGATTATCCGGACGGGTGGTTGCAATTGGCACTTAAAGGCTTGGTGGAATT